>CAYQUI010000035.1:0-19366 GCA_964420685.1 uncultured Lentisphaeraceae bacterium
CCTGCCGCCCGCCGACCGCGACCGCGCGTTCAAGGGGCTGATCGAGGCGAAGGACTTGAGCCGGACGACCGTCTATTTCTCCCACTACCTCTTTGACACCTACGTCAAGTTCGGCCGCACCGACCTTTTCCTGAAGCGTCTCGACCTCTGGCGCACGTACGTGAAGATGAATCTCGTCACGCCGCTGGAATCGCCCGGCGCCAATGCCCGCAGCGACTGCCATGCCTGGGGGTCGCATCCGCTCTACCACCTCCACACGGGCGTGGCCGGCGTCAAGAGCGCGGCGCCGTTCTTCGCGAAGGTGCGCATCGCGCCGCAGCCGGGCGGCCTCACGTGGCTGCGCGCCAAGACGCCGCATCCGCAGGGGTTGATCGAGACCGACCTCTCGTTCGCGGACGGCGGCGTGAAGGGTTCGGTGACGCTGCCGGGCACGCTGACCGGCACGTTCGAGTGGAAGGGGACGGTCGTGCCGCTGAAGCCCGGTCGGCAGGACGTCTTGATCGGCTGTTCCGCCGAGGCGGGGCTGGCGCGTCTGCAGGAACTGCCGTGGATCGGCGACGGTCGCGCCGCGCCGACGAACGCGGCGGATTTCTACGCGGTCGATCCCGCGCCGAAGTTCAAGGCGGAGTTTGTCTTGCCCCAGGGGCAGGCGACGGCCCGCATCCGCATCGCCTGCGCCGGCTCCTATTTCGCCGAGCTGAACGGCCGCGCGATGCGCGGGCCGGACGTGGCGTCGCTGTGGAGTCCGTTCGACCAGACGGTCTATGCGGACGAACTCTCATTCGCGCCGGACGCATTCCGCCCGTGTCCGCAGGTCAACACGCTGACGGTCTGTCTGGGCAACGGCTTCTACAACCTGCCGCCGCTGGCGTTTTGGGGATCCCTCGTCTTTCGCGACAAGATGGCGCACGGGCGGCCCTGCTTCAAGGTTCTCGTGGACGGCGTGGAGACGCCGCTCACGTGGACGTGGCGTGACACGCACATTGTTCGGAACTGCGTCTATCTGGGGACGGAGATCGACAAGACGCGCGTTGTGGCGGAGCGGTGGTCTCCCGCGTCCGCCGTGACCGGCCCGACGGGGAAGGTCGTGGCGCGCCGTGCGCCGGCCATCGAGGAAGGGCGCGCGGCGTCGGGGCGTGCGCGCTGGCTGGACGCGGCGCGAAAGATCCAGGTCATCGACTTCGGCGAAAACCGGACGGCGACGACGGCGTTCGACTTTCGCGGACAGCCGAAGGGCACGCGCATTGAAATCGTCTACGGCGAGCGGCTGAACGCCGATGGCTCGGTGAACGTGCTCACGCAGACGGCGGGGCAGATCAAGCGCGGCAACGGCGGGCCGGGCGCGCCGCATGTCGCCTGCCAGCGAGACGTCTACGTCTGCGGCGACGGTTCGCGCGACGAGATCTTCCGTTCGCGGTTCTCGTGGCACATCTTCCGCTACGCCGAAGTGCGCGGATGCGACCGCTTGCTGGACGGGCCGGAGGACGCGAAGGCCACGCCTGTCATGAGCGCGCTCCAGACCGCGCCGCATGCCGCGACCTTCAAGCCCGCGCGGCCCGAGTTCGCGCAGATTCACGACATCTGCCGGCGGACGTTTCTGGCGAATACGATGGGCGGCGTCCAGAGCGACTGCCCCGGCCGTGAGCGGCTCGGCTATGGCGGCGACATCGTGGCGACGTGCGAGGCGTTCATGCTGAACTGGGACATGCGCGAGTTCTACCTGAAGACGCTGCAGGATTTCGCGGACGAGGCGGCGGGCGACGGATGGCTGACCGAGACGGCGCCCTACGTGGGCATCGCCGACAAGGGGTTCGGAGGCCGGTCTGGCCCGATCAGCTGGGCGGTGGCCGTGCCCGTGCTCATGGACGCGCTCATCCGACACTATCCCGACGTGAAGGCGCGGGCGCTCGCCTACTATCCCGTCTGCGCGCGCTACGTGCAGCTGGTTGACGCACGGTGTCCGTCGGGCCTCGTGCCGAACTGCATCGGCGACCACGAGTCGCTGGATCGCGCGCCGAACGCCGTCACGGCGACGGCGCATTGGCAGATGTTCGTGCGGCTGACGGCGTCGTTCGCGGATCTGCTGGGGAAGGCGGACGAGGCACGGCGTTTCCGTGACCTGGCGGACAGGATCAAGGCGGCTTTCCAGGCGCGATTCGTGAAGGACGGCGTCGTGGCGAACGGCTCGCAGAGCGCCCAGTCGATCGCCCTCTACCTGGGGCTGGTGCCGAAGGCGCAGCGCACGGCGGCGGAGCGGGCGTTGCTCGCGGCGATCGAGAAGGCGGATTACGGCCCGACGACCGGCATCTTCTCCACGCGCTACATGCTGATGTACCTGTCGGAAAACGGAATGCACGACGTGGCGGAGAAGATTGTCCTGCACAAGGGCTTTCCTGGCTGGCTGCACATGATCGACCGGGGCGCGACGACGCTCTGGGAGACGTGGCGGGAATCGGATGACGTCTACTCCAACTGCCATCCGATGTTCGGTTCCGTGGACGAGTGGATCCTCCGTTTCGGCAACGCCAATCCTTGACGGCGGCCCTCTTGACGGCGGCGCGGCGGAAGTGATATACTCCGCGCCGTTTTCCCGAAAAGGGGGCAGAGAAATGACGCGCAACACATTCAGCAACAACATCTGGTGGTGGCGCCACGGGTCTGACATCCGTGGGCCGGTTGCCGTGTAGTCGCGACGCGCGAGACAGAAGCTCGACACCCAGAAGGCGGATCGTCAGACGAAGACGATCCGCCTTCTGTTTTTTTTTGTGTTTTCATTTCACTTCATTCAACGAAAAAGGAAACCGAATCATGCTCAAATGCCTAACTGAAAGCGAGTTTGTCCGCCGCACGAACGGCGGCTTCCGCACGCCCGTCTACCGCGAGTTCCTCGCCGACCGCGAAACGCCCGTCGCCATCCTGACGCGCGCGGCGGCGGACGAGGGCGTCTTCCTCCTCGAAAGCGTCGCGGGCGGCGAGAGTCCCGGCCGCTACTCCTACCTCGGCGTCGATCCCTACGCCGTCGTCACGGCCGCGCCGGGCGAGTCGCCGCTCGCGCAGGCGAAGGCCGCGCTTCATGCGCGTCCCTTCGCGCCCGCGCCCGAACTTCCGCCGCTTCAGGGCGGTGCGATCGGCTATCTCGCCTACGACGCGGTGCGGGCGTTCGTGCCGCGCGTGAAGCTGACGCCGGAGTCCGGCACGCCGTCCAGCGCGTTTCTCCTCACCGACACGCTGCTCGTGATGGATCACGTGCGGCAGACCGTCCTCGTCATTCGCGTGGCGGGCGTCGAGGCGGACGAGACGGCGGCCGTTGCCTATCGCCGCGCACAGGGCGAGATCGACGCCGTCGCCCGGCGGCTTCTGAGCGCGGCGTCAATCGCGCGGTTTGCGGATGCGCCGTCCGCCGCGCCCGCGTCGCGCACGCTCACGCCGTTCCGCGCCGAGATGACGGAGGCCGAGTTCGAGGCGATCGTCGTCCGGTGCCAGGCGGCGATTCGCGCGGGCGAGGTCATCCAGATCGTTCCGTCGCAGAAGTTCACCGCCGAGACGGACATTCCGCCGCTCGCGCTCTATCGGGCGTTGCGAATGGTGAACCCTTCGCCGTACAACTTCTTCCTCAAGCTGGGGACGAAGACGCTCATCGGCTCGTCGCCCGAGGAGCTTGTCCGCCTCCAGGGCCGCACGGCCTCGACTGCGCCCATCGCGGGGACGCGCCCGCGCGGCACGACGGACGAGGCCGACCGCATTCTGGAGGCGGAGCTTCGGGACGACCCGAAGGAGCGCGCGGAGCACGTGATGCTCGTCGATCTCGGACGCAACGACCTGGGGCGCGTGTCGCGGACGGGGAGCGTGAAGGTCGATTCCTTCGCGCACGTCGAACGCTACTCGCACGTGATGCACCTCGTCTCGCACGTGACGGGCGAGCTGGAGGCGGACAGGGACGCCTTTGACCTGTTGGAGGCGGCGTTTCCGGCGGGAACGCTCACCGGCGCGCCGAAGGTTCGGGCGATGGAGCTCCTCGCCGAACAGGAGAAGTCGCCGCGCGGCGTCTACGGCGGCGCAGCCGGATTCTTCAGCTACACGGGCGACATGAATTTCGCGATCGTCATTCGCACGATGATTCTGGAGAAGGGCGTTCTCACGATGCGCGCGGGCGCGGGCATCGTGGCGGACTCCGACCCCGCGAAGGAGTACCGCGAGACGCTCAACAAGTCCAAGGCCATTTTCGAGGCGGCGCGCTTCGCCGCCGGATTGTAAGGGATCTCGATGAAAGGGGACGACGATGATTCTTCTCATTGACAACTACGACTCCTTCACCTACAACCTCGTCCAGGCGCTGCGGTCGCTCAACCGCGAGGTGAAGGTCGTGAAGAACGACGAAATCGACGTCGCGGGCATTGCGGCGCTGAAGCCGGAGGCAATCGTCCTTTCGCCCGGGCCGGGCAATCCCGATTCGGCGGGCGTCACGCTCGCGGCGGTCAAGGCGTTCGCCGGAAAGGTGCCGCTCCTCGGCATCTGCCTCGGACACCAGTCCATCGCCCAGGCGTTTGGCGCGAAGATCGTGCCGGCGAAGCAACTCATGCAGGGCAAGACAAGCCGTCTGCGCCATGACGGGAAGGGGCTCTTCGCGGGGCTTCCGCAGGGCATGGAGGCGATGCGCTACCATTCGCTTGCCGTGGATCGCGCGACGCTGCCGGACTGCTTCGCAATCACGGCCGAGGCGGAGGACGGCGAGATCATGGGGCTTCGCCACAAGACCCTGCCGATCGAGTCGCTGCAGTATCATCCGGAGTCCATCGGCACGCCCGACGGCATTCGCCAGCTCAAGAATTTCCTCGGCATACGGACGCGGACGGAGTCAAGCGAGGCGGCGGCCGCGTGTCGGGCGATGGCGGCGCTCATGCGCGGCGAGATGTCCGCGCGAGAGATCGCCGGCCTGCTCACCGACTACAACGCGCGCGGCCTCACGCCGGACGTGCTGACGGGTTCGGTGCGGGCGATGCGCGAGGCGGGCGTGAAAGTCGATCTCGGCGGACGGGACGCCGTTGACGTCGTCGGCACGGGCGGGGACGGCCGCCACACCTTCAACATCTCGACGGCGGCGGCCTTCGTCGCGGCGGGCGCGGGCGTCGTCGTCGCGAAGCACGGAAACGTCGCGGCGACCTCGACATGCGGCGCGGCGGACGTCCTGCGGGCGCTGGGCTACGACCTCTCGCTGCCGCCGGAGGCAGTCGCGCGGGCCGTTCGCGAAATCGGCATCGGCTTCCTTTTCGCGCGCAACCTCCATCCGGCGATGCGCTTCGCCGCGCCCGTGCGCAAGGCGCTCGGCTGCAAGACGATCTTCAACCTCCTCGGCCCGCTCACGAATCCGGCCGGCGTGCGGCGGCACGCGATCGGCGTGTACAGCCCGAAGCTCGCGCCGCTCTTCGCGCAGACGCTGCGCGACCTCGGCAGCGTGCGCGCGCTGGTCTTCTCCGGCACGGACGGGCTGGACGAGATTTCGCCGGACGGACTTACGTTCGTGACGGAACTGAAGGACGGGGCGATTTCCTCGCGACTGCTCTCGGCCGCCGAACTCCTGGGCGAGACATTCCCGGCGGACGACCTTGCGGGCGGATCGCCGGAGGTGAACGCCGAACTGATGCGAGGCGTCCTGACGGGACGGATCGGCGGCGCGAAGCGCGCGGCGACGCTGCTCAACGCGGCGGCGGCGATCTACGCGGGCGGAAAGGCCGACACGCTCGCGGACGCGGTGGCGCAGGCGCGCACGTCGCTCGACACGGGCGCGGCCTACGCGAAGCTCACGGCCCTCGTGGCATTCAGGGCATAAGGCCGATTATGGTATAATTCGCGGCATGAACACGAGAAAAGTCCTGATTCTGACGGACGGCAAGGCCGGGCACGAGAACCAGTCGCGCGCGTTTGCGCGCGCGCTGGGCGAGGCGGCCGACTGCGTTGAGATCCATTTCAAGTCGAAGGCGCACAAGGCGTTCAGCTATCTCCTTGATTGGCTGGGCGTCTCGACGCTCTCCCTTTTCACGGGGCTGGAGACGTGTCCGCCGCGCGGCGCCTATTCGGCTGTCGTCGGCACGGGGTCGGGCACGTTCTACGCGGTGAAGGCGTTGGCGCGGCGGCTGGGCGTGAAGGGCGGGGTCGTCCTCTATCCGCGCGGCTATCGGATTGCGACGTTCGACTGCATTCTCGCCCCCGCGTTCGATCGTCCGGCGAAAGCCCCGAACGTCGTCGAAATCTCGGCGAATCTCGTCGCGAACGACGCGGCCTTCTACGCGAAGGGCGTCGCCGACTTTCGTGCGCGGACGGCCGTCGTCCCCGAAATCGCCGTGATCGTCGGCGGGCCGAACAAGTGCGCGACGCTGACGGCGGATGCCATGCGGCGGTGGCTGGACGCGGTCTTCGCGCAGCCGGGCGCGAAGGCGGTCACGACCTCGCGCCGGACGCCGCCGGACGTCGAGGCCGTCGTCGATTCGTATCCGTGGGACTACAAGCTCATCTACTCGAAGGATCGCTTCAATCCGATTCCCGCGTTCGTGAGCCTGGCGAAGCGGCTCTACGTGACGGCCGAATCGACGGGCATGCTGTCCGAGGCCTGCACGTTCGGCACGGCGCAGGTCGTCGCGCTCGACAATCTCCGCCCCGGCCCGCACAAGTTTCGTCGCTTTGTGGACGGACTGGTCGCCGGCGGCTTTGCCGCGTGGGGCGCGCCGTCCGTGTCCGCCGCCGCGCGCAAGGTCGACCTGTCCGGCCCGTTCGCCGTCGCGCGCCGTCGGATGGGATGCTGATGCGGCGACGCCTCCTCCTCTTTTCCGTTCTCGTCTGCCTGCCGGCGGCGTTGCTGATCGGCGGCGGCGCAGTGCTGGTCGCGGCGCATGTCCCGCGGGCGATCCGCGCCGAGCCGTCGCGCATTGGCCGCGCGTACCGCGAGGTCGCCGAGGCGATGGCGGAGCGGCCGGACGGCTACGCGACCGTGTCCGAGCGGCGGCCGGGCTGGCGGCAGGCCGGCAAGGTCGAGGGGTTGCCCTGGGGCTATGTCGCGTCGGAGGAGGCGGCGACGGTCTGGTTGCGGCGCGGCGCGGCGGACTGGCGGCTCGTGGACGTCCCCGCCCTGCATCCGTTTCCCTACGCGCTGGTCTTCTACGGCGGCGGCGGACTGGTCGCGCTGGCCCTCGTGGCCCTGAGCGCGCTCGCGGTCGTCTGCCTCGTCCGCTTCGCGCGGGCGCGCGACGACTTCCTCGCGGCGACGGCGCATGACCTCACGACGCCGCTGGTGGGGCTGCGCTTCATGGTCGGCCGCGACGACGCGGAAGCGCGGCGGCTCGTCGAGCGACTGCTCCTCATCGTCGGCAACGTCACGGACTTCCTGCGGCTTGGCGGTCGGCGGCGTCCGCCGGCGCGGACGGTCTTCGACCTGGCCGCGCGCGTGCAGGAGGCCTATCGCCTCTTTGCCGAGGACTACGCGGAGGAGGCGTCCGGGCCGGTCGTGATCGCGGACGCGCCCGCGTCGGCGCGGATGGTCTGCGCGGACGAGACGCGGACGCTCCAGATCCTCTGGAACCTGTTTGGCAACGACCTCAAGTATGCCGCGCCCTATGGACGGGTGGCGGTGCGCTTCCGTCGCGCGGACGCCCGCGTCTGCGTCGATTTCGCGGACGAGGGGCAGGGCCTGACGGCGTGGCAGCGTCGGCGCGCGTTCGACCGGCATTACCGGGCGCGCACGGTGCTGACGTCCGGGAAGGGCGGCTTCGGCATCGGGCTGTGCACGGCGCGGGCCTTCGCGCGGGCGATGGGCGGCGACCTCACGGTGCGCGCGAACAGTCCGACGGGCTGCGTCTTCACGCTGGCCCTGCCGGCGGCGGAGGCGACGTATCCGCGTTGCAGGTGAAAAAAAAAAATGGTATAATCTATCGCCGTTAATGGCAACATCAAATCAGTAAGGAACAGAACATGAATCTCAATCGTCGTCATTTTCTCCTTGGAAGCGCGGCGGCCGCCACGCTCGCGGGCTGCGCCACGAACAAGATGGGGCTGCGTCCGCTCAAGCCGGGCGAGAAGCGCACCGTCGCCATGATCGGTCTCGGCATCCAGGGCCGCTCGGCGCTCCTGCCGCAGTTCCTCCGCCAGGCGAACGTCCGGGTCTCGGCCGTCTGCGACTGCGACCGCGTGCGGTGTGCGGATGCGAAGGCGCGCGTGGATGCGTTCTACAAGGACGGCGCGTGCAAGACCTACGCCGACTTCCGCGACGTCCTGAAGGACTCGACGATCGACGCCGTCTGCATCGCGACGCCTGACCACTGGCACGCCTACATGTCCATCGAGGCGATGAAGCACGGCAAGGACGTCTACTGCGAGAAGCCGCTGACGTTCTCCGTTGACGAGGCGAAGAAGATCATCGCCGCGCAGGAGAAGTACGGCCGCGTCTTCCAGACCGGGTCGATGCAGCGCAGCTGGGCGGCGGTCTCCGAGTTCCGCGCGGCGTGCATGATCGTCCGCAACGGCTACATCGGCGACCTCAAGTACGTGGACGCGAACTACGGCATCGGCGGCCAGAAGCTCGGCGGCCCGTCGCACCCCGTGCGTTTCTTCGACAAGCCGGAGGACGCGGCGACGGAAGGCGCGCCGAACACGGACGTCGACTGGAACATGTGGCTCGGCCCGGCGAAGTGGCGGCCCTATTCCGACCGGATCGCGCCGCGCGGCGTGAACAACTTCTATCCGATGTTCTGGCGCTTTGACGACGACATCGGCACGGGCTACAACGGCGACTGGGGCGCGCACCACCTGGACATCGCGCAGTGGGGCATGGACATGGACGACTCCGGCCCGTACCGCATCATCCGCTCGGACGAGCCGTATTCGACCAACCTCTTCCACGGCGGCCGCCGCCAGTTCGGCATGCGCATGCTCTTCCGTTCGAAGAAGGACGGCTCGGACATCGAGCTCTACCACGGCCCGTTCGGCGTCTGGGGCACGGTCTTCTACGGCACGAAGGGCATCGTCGCGGTGAACCGCGGCAAGATCGCCGTCTGGTCGGGCACGGGCCTCGTCAAGCCGACGCGGGAAGTCCGCGACGCGCTCCAGAAGATGACGTTCATGCCGGAGAAGGTCGTTGCGGCTTCGGTCGGCAAGGACTACGGCACGGACTCCTCCGCGAAGAAGGACAACGCGCTTTCGGCGGCCCTCGCGAAGCTCATCGCGCATTACGACCTGAAGAAGGCGCCCGTCCAGCTCTACAAGTGCTCGAACCAGGTCAGCAACTTCTGCGACTGCATCGAGACGCGCGCGGCGACGGTTTCGCCGACGTCGGTCGGCGGCCGCAGCGGCGTCCTCTGCATCCTCTGCAACATGTCGTACCAGTACGACACGGGCTTCGACTGGGATCCCGTCAAGATGGAGATCGCCGGGGCGAACGAAAAGGGCATTTCGCTCGCGCGTTCGGACTACCGGGGCTGGGACATCGTCGTCTGACGCACGAACGGCAATAGACCTCAGGCAGAGGTTTTTGGTATAATATCCTCCTGGCGGCGAGCAGTCGCCAGGAAGGATTTTTTTTTGACATGAAGCGTGACGACATCGACAAGGTTCTCATCATCGGCTCGGGTCCCATTGTCATCGGGCAGGCCTGTGAGTTCGACTATTCCGGCACCCAGGCGTGCAAGGCCCTGCGGGCCTGCGGCTACAAGGTCGTTCTGGTGAACTCGAATCCCGCGACGATCATGACCGACCCCGTCATGGCCGACGCGACGTACATCGAGCCGCTCAACGAGGCGCGCCTTGAGCAGATCATCGCGAAGGAGCGGCCGGACGCGATCCTGCCGAACCTCGGCGGGCAGACGGGCCTCAACCTCTCGATGGCCCTTGCGAAGAAGGGCGTGCTCGACAAGTACGGCGTGAAGGTGATCGGCGTCAACCTCGACGCGATCGAGCGCGGCGAAGACCGCGAGATCTTCAAGGCGACGATGGCGAAGCTCGGCATCGAGACGCCGAAGTCCGGCATCGTCCACTCCGTCGAGGCGGCGGTCGAGCTGGTCGAGCGCGAGATCGGCTATCCGGTCGTCGTGCGTCCCGCCTACACGATGGGCGGTTCGGGCGGCGGCTTCTGCTACAACGTCGAGGAGCTGCGCGCGATCTGCGCGCGCGGCCTCGACGCCTCGCTCACGCACCAGTGCCTCATCGAGGAGTCGATTCTCAACTGGGAGGAGCTGGAGGTCGAGGTCGTCCGCGACGCGAAGAACCAGATGATCGCCGTCTGCTTCATCGAGAACATCGACGCGGTGGGCGTCCACACGGGCGACAGCTTCTGCGCCGCGCCGTTCCTGACGATCTCGAAGGAGCTGGAGGAGAAGCTGCGGCGGGATGCGTTCCGCATCGTCGAGGCGATCGGCGTCATTGGCGGCTGCAACGTGCAGTGGGCGCACGACCCGAAGACGGGCCGCGTCGTCATCATCGAGATCAATCCGCGCACGTCGCGTTCGTCGGCGCTGGCCTCGAAGGCGACGGGCTTCCCGATCGCGCTCGTCTCGGCGAAGCTCGCGGCCGGGATGACGCTGGACGAGATGCCCTACTGGCGCGACGGCAGCCTGGAGAAGTACACGCCGGACGGCGACTACGTCGTTCTCAAGTTCGCGCGCTGGGCGTTCGAGAAGTTCCGCGCCGTCGAAGACCGGCTGGGCACGCAGATGAAGGCCGTCGGCGAGGTGATGTCCATCGGCAAGACGTACAAGGAGACGTTCCAGAAGGCGATCCGCGCGCTGGAGCGCGGCCGCGCGGGCCTTGGCTTCGCGAAGGACTTCCACGAGAAGTCGCTCGACGAGCTCCTGAAGATGCTCGCCGTGCCGAACTCCGAGCGGCACTTCCAGATGTACGAGGCCCTGCGCAAGGGCGCGACCGACGACCAGATCTTCGCCCGCACGGGCGTGAAGGCGCATTTCGTCCGCGAGATGCGCGAGCTCGTCGAGGAAGAAGAGGAGATCCTGCGCCACAAGGGCGGCCTTCTGCCGGACGACCTGCTCGTGCAGGCGAAGAAGGACGGCTTCTCCGACAAGTACCTCGCGCAGCTTCTTGGCGTGACCGAGAAGGCCATCCGCGACCAGCGTACGCGCCTTGGCTGCGTCGAGCGGTGGTTCGCGGTGCCCGTTTCGGGCGTCGAGGGCCAGGCGTACTACTATTCGTCCTACAACGACCCGAAGCCGGGCGTCGCGGCCGCGTTTGGCGAGGCGCCGGTCTCGTCGAATCCGAAGAAGGTGCTGATTCTCGGCGGCGGGCCGAACCGCATTGGCCAGGGCATCGAGTTCGACTACTGCTGCTGCCATGCGGCGATGGCGATGAAGAAGCTCGGCTACGAGACGATCATCGTCAACTGCAATCCCGAGACGGTCTCGACCGACTACGACACGTCCGACAAGCTCTATTTCGAGCCGGTCACGGTCGAGGACGTCCTGCAGATCTACGAGGCCGAGAAGCCGATGGGCGTCATCGTCCAGTTCGGCGGGCAGACGCCGCTCAACATCGCGCGCGGCCTTCAGGAGGCCGGCTGCCGGATCCTCGGCACGTCCGTCGATTCGATCGACGACGCGGAAGACCGCGACCTCTTCCACTCCATCATGGACCGGCTTGGCGTCCCGATGCCCGAGTCGATGATGGCCAGCGACATCGACGGCGCGCTCGCGTGCGCGGAAAAGCTCGGCTATCCGCTCATCATCCGACCCTCGTTCGTCCTCGGCGGGCGCGGCATGGAGGTCATCTACGACGAGCAGCTGCTGCGCGAGTACGTCGCGAAGGCCGTGGGTGTCACGCCCGACCGTCCGCTCTACCTCGACCGCTTCCTCTGCCACGCGCTGGAATGCGAGGCGGACGCGCTGTCGGACGGGACGGACATCTTCATTCCCGCGATCATGCAGCATGTCGAACTGGCGGGCATCCATTCGGGCGACTCGGCGTGCGTGCTGCCGCCGGCGGGCATCTCGGCGCGCAACCAGGCGACGATTCTCGACTACACGCGCCGCATCGCCAAGGAACTCAAGGTCGTCGGCCTCATGAACATGCAGTTCGCGATCGAGTTCACGGAGGCCGAGCCGGAGGGCAAGGTCTACGTCATCGAGGCGAACCCGCGCGCGTCGCGCACGGTGCCGCTTGTCTCGAAGGTCGCGGGCACGCAGATGGCCGGCATTGCGACGCGGCTCATGCTCGGCGAGACGGTGAAGGGGCTGGGCCTTGAGCAGGAGAAGCACGTCGTCCCCTATTTCGGCGTGAAGGAGGCCGTGTTGCCGTTCGACAAGTTCCCGGAGGTCGATCCCGTCCTTGGGCCGGAGATGCGCTCGACGGGCGAGGTGCTGGGGCTGGCGGACACGTTTGGGCTCGCGTACTTCAAGTCGCAGGAGGCGGCAGGCGCGCCGCTTCCGACGAAGCCCGGCAAGGTGCTCGTCTCGCTTTCCGAGAAGACGGCCGACGCGGCGGAGGCGGCGAAGAAGCTCGCGAACCTCGGTTTCACGGTCTTCGCGACCGAGGGCACGGCGGCGTGGCTGCGCGAACATGGCGTCGCGGCGTATGTCGTCGCGAAGATTGGCGAAGGTCGGCCGGACTGTCTGGACGTCATCAAGAACCGCGAAGTCTCGCTCATCGTCAACACGCCGTCCGGGCGTCGGGACGCGCGCGCCGACGACAGCCGCATTCGCCAGAACGCGATCAAGTACAAGGTTCCGTACCTGACGACGGTCGCGGCGGCCTGCGCGGCGGCGGAGGGCATCGCGGCGGCGATGGACGGGCAGGGCGAAGTGCGCTCGCTTCAGGACTACCACGCCCGCATCGGAAAGTGAGCGGGCGTGGCGCGCTTGACGGTGTCGGCGCAAATATGATATCATACGCAGAAATCCGTCTGGATCGGGCTTCCTTCAGCTGCCCGAACGGTTAGGAAAGAAAGGAAAACGAAAATGCCGAAGATGAAGACGAAGAAGTGCGCCGTCAAGCGCATGAAGCTCTCGAAGACCGGTAAGGTTCTTCGTTCGCAGGGCGGTCACGCCCACCTCAACAACGGGAAGAAGCGCAACCGCAAGAACAACCTCTGCGGCCGTACTGCCGTCGAGTCCCTCAAAGTCACCAAGACCTACGCGCGTGCGCTCCAGGGTCGCTAATCGAAAGAGGTAAATTACCATGCGTGTTACGAATGCTCCTGCTTCCCGCGAACGCCGCCGCCGCCGCCTTGCGCTGGCGAAAGGCTTCTATGGCGCCCGTTCCAAGCTCTTCCGCACGGCGACCGAGGCGGTCGATCGCGCGATGCGTCTCTCGACCGAGCATCGCAAGCTCAAGAAGCGCGATTTCCGTCAGCTTTGGATTGGCCGCATCAACGCGGCGGCGCGCCAGGAGGGCATCAGCTACTCGAAGTTCATGGCGGGTCTCATCAAGGCCGGCGTGACGCTGAACCGCAAGATGCTCTCGGAGATCGCGATTCACGATCCGGCGGGCTTCAAGGCGATTGTCGAGATCGCGAAGAACGCCTAAGTCGTTCTGAAGCGAGTAAAAGGGCTTCAACGGTTGTGCATCAACTGTTGAAGTTCTTTTTTTGTCTGGACCGTTGGCGTACGATTCGGATGTGGTATAATGCGCGGGACAAGCAGGGTACGAAACCGTGATGCGAATCCATTCCTACGAGACTTTTGGCGCGGCGGACGGGCCGGGCGTCCGTTTCATCGTCTTCTTGAGCGGCTGTCCGTTTCGCTGTCGCTACTGCCATAACCCCGACACGTGGGCCAGGCCGCCCGCGTCCGAGGCGACGCCGGACGAGGTACTGGCGCGCGCGCTTCGGTATCGTCCGTATTGGGGTGCGGAAGGGGGGCTGACCGCGTCCGGCGGCGAGCCGTTGCTGCAGGCTGAGGCCGTCGCGGAACTTTTCGAGAAAGCGCATGCGGCGGGGGCGACGACGTGCCTTGACACGGCGGCGGGATGCTTTGACCGCGCCGATCCGATGCAGCGCCGGCTGTTCGCCGCGACGGACACGGTGCTGCTCGACGTCAAGCTCTTCGACGCGGCGGCGCACCGCGCGCTCACGGGGGCGGACAATGCGCCGGTCCTTGACTGCGCGCGCTATCTGGCCGAGATCGGGAAGCCCGTCTGGATTCGCCGCGTGCTCGTGCCGGGCCTGACGGACGGGGCGGAGGACTTGCGTCAGACGGGCGCGTTCATCCGTGCGCTCGGCAACGTGCGGCGCGTGGACGTTCTGCCCTATCACGCGCTCGGCGTCCACAAGTGGCAGACGCTGGGGCTGGACTACACGTTGGCGGATGCGCGTCCGCCGACGGAAGCCGAACTGTCGCGCGCGCGCGATTTGCTCGCCGTCTCGCCTAACTGACGGCGTCGGCGCGCGCTTGCCCTAGGCGCGCATGGCGATGGTGTGGGAAAGGACGGCGAGGGACTGGGCGAGGTCGACGTTCTGGACGACGACGTCCGTTGGCACGTCCAGCTGGACGGACGTGAAGTTCCAGATGCCCCGGATGCCGGCGGCGACGAGCTGATCGGCGCATTCCTGGGCGGCGGCGTTCGGGACGGTCAAGATGCCGAGCTTGATCTCGAAGCGTCGGACAAGGCGCGGCAGGTCTTCCATCGGGCGGACTTTGACGCCATGAAAGGTGCGTCCCATCAGGTCTTGGCTGGCGTCGAACGCAGCGGCGATCGACAGGTTCTGCTCCTCGAAGCCGCAATAGCCCAGCAGGGCCTTGCCGAGCGAGCCGACGCCCACGAGAACGGCGTCGGTCGTGCTGTCCCAGCCGAGGGCGCGGTTGATGGCGTCCTGGAGCTCCAGGGCCGGGTAGCCGCGCCGGGGCTTCCCGGGGACGCCGGCCATGGCGAGATCCTTGCGCGCGAGAACGGGGTCGAGGCCGAGCCGTTCCGCGACGATCGCGCTGGAAATGTGCAGTTCGCCGGCGGCAATCAGTTCGCGGATGCAGCGCAGGTAAATCGGATAGCGGCGGATGGTCGGCAGCGGGAGGACGGCGGGAATCGTCTGTTCGTTCATGGCGGGGCATATTATAGCACAAGAGACGGACGTTTTCCTTCGTTGTCGGAGAAGGTCGTGGGATTGACCGTTCTTGTGTGATTTTGATATACTACGGCCCGTTTTGACCGTGAGAGTGTAGCGCGCGTGCGCGAGAGTATCGCGGGGAATTACCAGAAAAGGCAAAAATGGATCAGATTCGGATCAAGGCGGAAGCGCGTACCGAACAGGGTACGGCGGCTGTCCGTCGTTTGCGCCGCACGGGGATGATTCCCGGTTCGGTGATGAAGATGAAGAAGGGCGGCACGGAGCTCGTGAAGCTTCCGGAGCACGACTTCATGATGGCGATGCGTGGGCGGACGGGCAAGCAGGTCCTCGTCACGCTTGACATGGAAGGCCGCGAGGTCTCGGCGCTTCTGCGTGAGATGCAGAACGACGTCCTCAAGGGCACGCCCATTCACGTGGACTTCAGCGAGGTGTCGCTGTCCGAGAAGGTTCGCATCACGGTTCCGCTTTATCTCGTCGGCGAGTCGAAGGGCGTGAAGATCGGTGGCGGCGTTCTTGAGCAGGTGCTCCGCGCGATTGACATTGACGTCCTCCCGGCGGACATTCCGGAGAAGTTCGACATCGACGTGTCGGCGCTCGATCTGGATCAGACGCTGTTCGTGCGCGACCTCAACCTCGGCGACAAGTATACGGTCGTGACGCGCGGCGAGCTGGCTCTCGCGGTCGTCAAGGCTCCGGACGATGCGCCGGCGGCGGCGGGCGACGCGGCCAAGACCCCTGAGGTCATCAAGAAGGGCAAGGAAGAGGAAGCCGGCGCGGCTGCCAAGAAGGAGGAGAAGAAGTAATGAAGAAGTACGATGCTCTCTACATCTTCGTCGGCGTCGCCAAGGACGATGCGGTCGAAGCCCCGCTCGAGAAGGCGCTGGCGGAAGTGACGCGCGTGGGCGGCAACGTCCTCGAGAAGGTCGTCCTCGGCGGCCGCACGTTCTCGCGTCCCATGAAGAAGCGCGATCGCGGCACCTACGTGAAGGTTCGTCTCGAACTCGATCCGGCCAAGGTCGACGAGCTTGTCAACCGCTATCACCTCGTCGAGGACGTCTTCCGCGTCCAGATTCTCGCGGTCGATGACCGTCGCGAGGCGAAGATTGCGCAGGAGCGCGCCGAGCGCGCCGAGATCCAGGCGAAGAAGGACGCGGCGGCTGCTGCGGCCCTTGCCGCCAAGGTCGAGGCCTGAGTCGGAAAGGGGTGCCGCAATGGCGTCTTTCAACAAAGTGATCCTGATGGGCAACCTCACGCGCGACCCGGACGTGCGCGTGACCGGGTCGAGCGGCATGAAGGTCGCGCGGCTGGGTCTCGCCGTCAACGAGCGCCGGAAGGACCGCAACGGCAATGTGCAGGACTTTCCCGTGTTCGTCGATGTCGACGCCTGGGACAAGCTGGCCGAGCTTTGCGGGCAGTACCTCTCGAAGGGAAGCTCCATTCTCGTCGATGGGCGTCTTCAGATGGACAGCTGGGAGAAGGACGGCGTCAAGCACCAGAAGCTCAAGGTTCGCGCGAGCACGATCAAGTTCCTGCCGAAGGGCGACCGCCTCGCGGGCGGCCCGAAGCCCGTCATGGAGCAGACCGCGCCCGAAACGGCCGAGAGCGATTCCGCCGACATACCGTTTTAAGATGGTCGAATGGTCGAAAGGCCTGAAGATCGAATAGTCAACTTTAAGGAAAAACAAAATGGCTTTCAAGAAATCCAACAGCTCGGCCGGCGAGGAGTTCGCCGCGAGGAAGCGTCCGCCGCTCCGCAAGGGCGACGCGATCGATGTCAACGACATCGAGACGCTGAAGTACTACATCACCGACTACGGCAAGATCCTGCCGGCGCGCATCACCGGCGTGACCTCGCAGCAGCAGCGCCAGATCCGTCAGGGCGTCAAGCGCGCCCGCAACATGGGCCTCATGGCCTAACGGGAGGAGCATCGATATGGCACAGCACATCGAAGTCATGCTCATGGACAACGTGAAGAAGCTCGGCAAGGCCGGCGAGATCGTCAAGGTCGCCCCTGGCTATGCCCGCAACTACCTCTTCACGAAGGGACTCGCCGCCATCGCGACGGAAGCCGCGAAGCGTCGCCTGAAAAAGCTCGAGGCCGAGCGCGCCGCGCGCGCCGCCGAGGAGAAGAAGGCCGCGCTTGAGGTCGCCAAGAAGCTCGAGAAGCTCGAGATCACCGTTTCCGCCCACACGACGGACGGCAAGCGGCTCTATGGCGCGGTCAGCGTCACGGACATTCTGGCGGCAATCGAGGCGAACCGTGGCGTCAAGGTCGAGCGTCATCAGCTCGAACTCGAAGACGCGCTCAAGGAAGTCGGCGTCTACGAGCCGACGATCGATCTCGGACGTGGCGTCACCGTCAAGTTCAAGATCACCATTCTCGACGAGGAAGCGCCGGAGGCGTGACCGAACTCGAGGAAAAATGGAAACTTACGCGGGAGACGGTCGGAAACGGCCGTCTCTCCGTAGTCATGCCCCTTTACCGTCTCGCCGCCGAGGCGGAGGGGAATCTGCGCGTCGTTGCCGCGCTCTTTGAACGGCATGGCATCGAGACGGAGTTGGTTCCGGTCGATGACGGAAGCGGCGACGGCACGGCGGAGATTTTGTGCGGCATTCGGCTGGACGGCTTTTCGCACGTTACGCTGAAGAGCGTCGTCTGTCCGCGCAACGGCGGCAAGGGTGCGGCCCTGCGTGCGGGCTTTGAGGCGTCGAGCGGACGTTACGTGCTTCTGCTGGACGGCGACCTGGACATCCAGCCGCAGCAGACGCCTTACTTTTTTGAGCAGCTTGTCGTTCGTGCGGCCGACATCGTCGTCGGCTCCAAGCGTCATCCGAAGTCCGTCGTGCAATACCCGTGGCACAGGCGGCTCGCGAGCGTCTGCTATTTCACGCTTGTGCGCCTGGCGTTTGGCTTTCGGATCACCGACACGCAGACGGGCATGAAGCTTTTCAAGCGCGAGGTTCTCGGCCCGGCGCTTGACCGGATGCTTGTCAAGACCTATGCCTTTGACCTTGAACTTCTGACCATTGCCGCGCAGCGGGGCGCGAAGATCGTCGAGGCACCCGTCGTCATTCGTTTTGGCGACAAGTTTGGCGCGCTTCAGGTGGAGACCGTCCGGCGGATGATGCTGGACACGTTGGCCGTCTTCTATCGGCGGCGGATTCTCAACTACTATTCGAAGTGTCTTGTTCCGCCGAAGCTCGACCGTGCGCCACTCGTCTCTGTTGTGATCGCGTGTCCGAAGACGAGTTGGATGCTGGACGAGTGCTTGGCGGCCATTCGCGGACAGTCGTACGCGAACTGGGAGGCGATCGTCCTGCCAGATGCGGCGGAAGGGGAGCGGACGGCGGATGCGGATCGTGTTCGCTTTCTTCCGACGGGCAAGGTGCGCCCCGCCGAAAAGCGCAATCTCGGCATTCGCGCGGCGAAGGGCGAGATTGTCGCGTTCGTCGACGACGATGCCTATCCGGAGGCGCATTGGCTCGAATACGCCGTCAAGTACTTTGGCGATCCGGACATCGGCGCGGTCGGCGGTCCGGGCGTGACGCCGCCGGGCGATGCGCGTTTGGCTCGGCTGGGCGGTCGCGTCTACGAAAGTCTTCTCGTCTCCGGAACCTACAGCTATCGCTATCGCGCGGGCGGCGTCCGAAAGGACGTCGACGACTATCCGAGCTGCAATCTTCTTGTGCGCAAGGATGTCCTTGATCGGATTGGCGGCTATCGGACGGACTTCTGGCCGGGCGAGGACACGCTTCTCTGCAAGGACATCATTGACAGGAGCTGGAAGCGGATTGTCTATGATCCGTGGGTCATCGTCTATCATCATCGACGGCCGCTCTTTCGTCCGCACCTGCGCCAGTTGGGCCGCTACGGTTTTCATCGCGGCTACTTCTGCAAGCGATTCCCGTCCAACTCGCGGCGACTGTCGTATTTCATTCCGACGCTTTTTGATGCGTATCTGGCCGGACTGGCGTTGTTCGCTGGACTTGCCGCGTTCGGCTGCGTGCCGGTGGTACTTGTCACCGTCTGCTGCGTGCCGCTTGCGTTTTATCTTCTGCTCGTGGCGGCCGCGTCATTTAGCCTCCATCCCGTGGTTGACCTGCTGACGGCCCTTGGCATTGTCTTGAGCCATGTCTGGTATGGTTTTCAGTTCCTGTGCGGACTCTGTGCGACGAAGGCACCTTGCGAGTACATCGGCGCTGACCATGCGGGCGGAAGTTGAAAGGCGTGACTTTCAGGGAGTGAGGCTGTGCTGATGGATTTCGTCACCTCGCTTCTCCTCCTTCTCGCGGGCGCGTCGACGCTCGCGTGGCTCGCC
>CAYQUI010000036.1:0-1586 GCA_964420685.1 uncultured Lentisphaeraceae bacterium
GCGGCCTCGCGGGCAGCGTCTACACGCAGACGACGGACGTCGAGGGCGAGATCAATGGCCTGATGACGTATGACCGCAAGGTGATGAAGTTCGACCCCGCCGCGCTGGCCGCCGTGCACCGCACCGTTCAGGCCGCCGCCGAGCAGGGCATGAACTTCGTCGAGAAGTCCGTCTTCCCGCGCCTCGATCCGTCGCCGACGGCCTGGGCGTATACGTTCGACGCGCCGGCGGACGGCTGGACGGCTCCCGCGTTCGATGACGCGGCGTGGAAGCGTTCGGCTGGCGGCTTCGGCGGTTCGGGCATCGAGAAGGCCCACGCCGTGGCGAAGGTGTCCACGCCGTGGCAGACGAAGACGCTTTGGCTGCGCCGCCACTTCCAGTTCGACGGCGCGCGCGAAAAGATTGTTGCGGCCATGTTCGACATGTTCCACGACGAAGATGCGGAAGTCTATCTCAACGGGCAGAAGATCCTTTCCGTCAAGGGCTTCACGACGGGTTGGACTCTCGTTCCCGTCGAGGCGAAGGCGTTTGCCGCTGCCGTGCGCCCGGGGGACAACGTCCTGGCCGTCAAGGTCGTGCAGACGATTGGCGGACAGTATTTCGACGCGGGTCTCTCGCTGGAAATTGAGAAGTAGTCGCGCAAGCGCGAGACAGCGACACGCGGCGGCCAATTGGCCGCCGCGTGTTGTAATCAGGAGCGGTCAAAGAAAAGGGTCGATGCGATGAACAAGCTGTCGCAGACGTGACGCGCGAAATGACGCTGGCGGACGATTATCTGTTGTTGCCCGTCAAGAACGACGCGGCGAAGCGTGTACTGGAAATTCGTGTGGGCGAGGCCGTGCCCCGTCGGCTGGACATCGCGTTTGCCGAAGGCCAGCCGGACTGATGGCATCTGTGACGAAGGCGACCACGAACGTTCCGTTCGCGGTGGACTTCGGTACGATGAGTCGGGTCTCGTTCACGCTCGCGAGCGTCGCTCGCTTGACAATGTGACGGTTTTTTTTTATACTCGCATTTTATTAACCCTAACAAGGTCTAAACGTAAACAAGGTCTAAACGTAGGAGGTCGCTTTATGGCTGGCAGACGAGTGTCTCGGTTCGCGTTTCTTCTTTCGGCGGCGATCGCCGTCGTGGCGGGGACGCTCATGGCCGTCGAGTTTACGACGGATATGCGCATTGACGCGACAAACGTCGAGACGTACATGAAGGCTCCGCTGTCCGTCGCGTCGGGCGCGACGCTGACGATCGATCTTGCGCCGACAACGGCTGAGCAGACTTTTGCCGGTGAGGTTTCGGGCGCGGGTCGAATCGTCGTCACGAATGCGGGACCGAAGACCGTTCGCTTCTCCGGCTCGTTCAAGTCGTTCACGGGCGCACTCTCGGCGACGGGCGACGTCAAGATCGGCGACAACTGGAGTGACATTTCAATCAACGGAACGCTGTCGGGCGTGACGGTCGCGGGCGCGGGCAACAACAAGGTCTTGTTCTACGGCCCGAATGTCCTCCAGGGGGGGGGGGGGGGGGGTGGGGGTGGGCAACCAACCCAAACCCGTGACACGGGTTACCCACAGGGAGTTTACCAGCAC
>CAYQUI010000036.1:1596-19352 GCA_964420685.1 uncultured Lentisphaeraceae bacterium
CCCCACTCAACCCCCATGTGGAAATCGTCTGGTCAAAGCCATTGAGGTTAACCGTTGCCCGGGGATAGGTGCGGGGGGGGTATGGATTGGCCATCGAACCTATCCCCGTGCAACGGTTAACCTCAATGGCTTTGACCAGACGATTTCCACATTGGGGTTGAGTGGGGACTATCGCGCGCCGGGGACGCAGGGCTATATGCAGCCGTCCTACACGTTGACGAGCGCCACGAACGCGACGCTGACGATTTCGAAGAAAATTGCCTGGACGGAGAATCCGACCGACCATGTTTCGCCGCTTGCCGTGAACGGCAAGCTCTCGCTTGTGTTTGACGGCGATTCGGATGCCGCGTTCACGTTCTATGGCAATTCCACGACGTCGGGCGGCCTGACGGTCAAGGCGGGCGAAGTCACCCTTGCGGCAGATGCCACGTTCAACAACCTGTCCGCCCTCACGGCGGCGGGAACAGGGCGTGTCGTGCTGGAGACGACGGCAGTCAACTCGGCGAATCTCGTGTTGGCGATTGCGGATTCGGGCGCGGTTGCGCTTCCGGCGGGCGATGTCTTCCGTGTCGGAATGCTGAAGGTGGACGGGGTCTATTTGGCGCCCGATGCCTATTCGGCGGAGGAGATTGCCGCGCGCACGAAGGAACGCCTTTCGGGTGCGGCGGTTGAGGTTCTGTCGCGCGAGGTCGGCGAGACGACGACCTTCACATGGACGGGCGGCGGCGCGGATGACGGCCTGACGACGGCGGCGAACTGGGTGGGCGGCGTGGCGCCAGCCTTGACGGGCGGAAATGAAATCCTTGTCTTTGCCTCAGGAACGTCGGCGACGCTTGCAACCGATGCGTATGTGTACGGCGTCTCGTTTGCGACGGCGGGCGACTTTGTCCTCAAGGGGGCATCGGGTACGCGGCTTCGCGTGGGCGAGGGCGGTCTCACGTGCGCGGCGGCGGACACGGGCGCGACGCGGACGGTGCGGCTGGAAGTCACGCCGCACCTTTCGGGGGCGCAGACGTGGACGATTCCCGCTTCGACCGTCGTTGACCTGGCGGCGGGCTGGGCAGGCTATTCAGATGTCACGCTCGCGCGGCCGACGGGATCGGGGGACATTCTGAAGTTCTCGTCCGACGAGTCGCCGGACTTTGCGGGCAATCTGTTCGTGCCATCCAGCAATGTTCTCGTCCTCGCGGGACGCGGCGGATTGGGCGCGAAAGGCGCGTGCGTGACGTTGAACGAAACGGCGGGGCTTCGCGCAGTGCCGACCTGCGTGACGAATCGCGCGGCCGTCGTCTTCTCGCACGGCCCGTCGCTGGACGTGGCGCGGGCCGGAATGGAGTTCGTCCAGCTGGGCGTGGTGACGAATGTTGCGGAAGGAGGCCAGTCATCGGGCATAAGCGTTAACGGCACGCTGCGGTTGCTAGGTGGCGTGAGCGAGGGCGGGGCACATCGCGGCAATCCAGGGGGCTATAAGTGGTGGACGTATCAGTTTAACATTGGCGAGGATGGCTCTGTACAGATTGGCGAGAATCCGGTTCTCGGTCGCTGTCCGTTCAGACTCTTTAGGGGCACGACGCATTTGTCGGCCACGGGGAACGACTGGAGTGTGCTGACGCTCGTCAATGGGGCGCGAGTCGTCTGCGAAGGCGCGGACGTGTTGGCGGCGAACGGTGACCTCGGCTTCTATCCCACGTGGCCCGGCTGGGTCGATCTTCAGGGGCACGACCAGACGGTCCGTGACGCGCTGACGGTCGATGAGACTGGTTTTGCGATGGCAGGGGCGGGCTTTGGTGCCATGTTCGTGACGAGCGAGACGCCGGCCACGTTGAAGCTGACGGGCTCGGCAACGGCGTGCACGACGCATAACCTCAACTTCCGGGGCGCGGCGTCGCTTCACTATGCGGGCACGGGGCGGCTCGCGCTGACGAACACGGCTTCGACGACAACGGGTTCGCTGACCGTGAGCAGCGGCGAGGTCGCGCTGCTCGCCGGGGCTCACTGGGGTTCCTGCACGAACGTCGTCGTTTCGGGTTCGGGGCGGCTCACGCTGGATGCCGCCGTCGCGGCGCGCGGCGCGTTTGCGCGGGAGGCGACGGTGCGTGTGGACGGCGACGGAACGCTGGCGATTCCGGCGGGCGAGACGGTGACGGTCAAGTACCTGTATCGGAATGGCGAGGGGGCGTTCTCCGGCTTCTACCGGGACGGCTTCGTGACGGGCGGCGGCACGCTCCGTGTGCGGCGGTCGGCGTGTCCGACAGGCGCGGTGCTCATTGTTCGCTAGTGATTGGAGGCGAGGAAGATGATGGTTCTCGGTTTGTTGGTGGCGGCGGTGACGCCGTTCGTGTTCACGAAGGCGACGGCGTATCCGGTCGCGGCAAAGGCGTCGGCCGTCCAGGAAGGGCCTGTGTCGAACCTCTGCTGGGGGGCGACGAGCGCGAGCCTGGACGTTCGTGGCGACGTGACGTTTCGCGGCGGCTTCTTCACGGGCGAGCAGCAGACGAAGCAGAAGGGCTATCCGACGACGCTGATCGTCCGTTCGGGTGCGACGGCGCGAATCGAGGGCCGGCCGGTTCAGACGCCGGGCGTGGACTTCCGCCAGACGCAGCCAGGCGTGGTGCGGCTCGCCGTTGCCGGCAACCAGTATCGCGACTGGTACGTGCAGATGGGATCGCTCGTCTGCGAGGGCGCGAACGTGCTCAATCCCGATCGGGGACTCGTGATCTGGAGCGACGCGCGCGCGACGCCCGGCACAGTCGACCTCAACGGCTTCAACCAGAACGTCGGCGAACTGCGCGCGACGGACGAGTCCTGCGATCCGGCGGCGCAGATCGTCAACAGCGGCACGAACGGCATCTTCGTCGCGAAGCGCTATCTGCGCGCGGGGCGGGAGATGCCGCCCGGCTGGTACGGCACGTGCGTCGTCGTGCCGCAGCATGACGGCCGTCTGCCGCCGCGTCCCAAGGCGTCGGCCTATCCCGTCTACAAGCCGTCCGCCGACGTGCGGGTCGTGCATGCGCGTGACGGCGTCGGGAACTTCCTCGCGAAATGCCGCGACGGAAAGCCCGTGACGGTCGCCTACTTCGGCGGCTCGATTACGGCGATGACGGGCTGGCGCAACCTGACGACCGAGTGGCTTCGCCAGACGTATCCGCAGACGAAGGTCGTCGAGGTGTCCGCTTCCATCGGCGGCACGGGTTCGGATTTGGGCGTCTTCCGCCTCGCGAAGGACGTGCTGACGAAAGACCCCGATCTCGTGTTCGTCGAGTTCGCGGTCAACGACGGAGACAAGCAGCCGCGAAACATCTGGCGGCAGATGGAGGGGATTGTCCGCCAGATCTGGCGGCACAACCCGCGCACGGACATCGTGTTCTGCTACACGCTCGCGGGCGGCATCTTCGACGAGTACGCGAAGGGCCGCTACAACCGCAGCGCAGGCGCGATGGAGCAGGTCGCCGCGCACTACGGCATCCCGTCGATTTCCCTCGGCGTGCCGGCGGTCGAACTCTACAAGAAGGGCGGGCTCGTCGTCTCGCGCGGCACGTTCGCGACGGCCGTCCCGAAGGAAGACCCCGACTACGACCGCAAGGTGAAGGAACTCATGGCCGGCGACAAGCGGCTGCTCTTCGCAAACGACGGCGTCCATCCGCGCCCGGAGGGGCATGCGCTCTATCTGGAGGCCGTGAAGACGGCGTTTGGCGCGATGCGCGACGGAAAACCCGTCGATCACGAGCCGCGCCTCGCGACGCCGTTCGTGCCGGACAACTGGGAGCGCGCGCGCGTTTTCCCCGTCACGGCGGAGATCCTGCGCGGCGCGTGGTCGCCCGATCCGGAGCGGCCGGGGACGTTTATCGCCCGACAGCCGGGAGCGTCGCTGAAGTTTTCCTTTGCCGGGTCTGTCCTGCGCCTTCGGATGTGCTATCAGCCCGATGGCGGCATCCTCGCGGCGAAGGTCGACGGCAAGCCCGTTGCGGACGTTGTGGGATTCGACCAGTATTCGACGTACGTGCGCGGCGGCTCCGTCACGCTCTACGATGGGGCGGACGGCGTGCACGAGGTCGAGCTGACATTGACGAATCGCGAGCCGGACCGCACGATTCTTGCGCGGCAGTTCAAGGATCCGGCGAAGGAGCTGGCGAAACCGATGTACAAAGGCACGGTTTTCCGGATTTCGGGGCTGATGCTGATTGGCGACTTGATTGGACGGCGGACGCTGACCGTGTCGCCGGACGGCCTTTCGCCCCAGCAGGCGCTGGAGACGATTCGCGCCGCCAAGAAGGACGGCGACACGTCGGCGTGGACGGTCGAGGTGAAGCCGGGCTTCTACGCGCTCCAGGAACCGCTCGTCTTCCGTCCGGAGGATTCGGGCACGGCGGCCGCGCCCGTCGTCTGGCGCGGCGCGGGCGAGGCGAGCGAGATTTCGGGCGGCGCGCGGCTGACGGGCTGGCGCGACACGGGGAAGGGCTGGCTGGAGACGGATGTGCCGACGGACGCGAACGGCGAACCGATTTGGTTTGAGATGCTGTGGGTGAATGGGCGGCGTGCCGAAAATTCGGTCTACCCGAAGGGCGACGCTTGGCTGACGCCCGGCGAGTGCGGGCAGGAGGTTCTGGCGAAGGACGACAAGGGGCATGTCACGCGCCTGCGCGAGAGCCTGTCGGTTCTGGACAAGCCGCTTCGGCGGATTCTCGACGCGACGCCCGCGGCCGAACTGTCCGCCGCGCATCTCGTTGTCCATCAGAAGTGGAACGCGATGCGTCGGCCGTTGGCTGGCTGGGCGAACGGTCGTCTCGTCGCGACGGGCGCACGGAAGTGGGGTTGGTCGTCGCAGTGGAACGGCGAGGCGATCTACCGGGTCGGCAACCTGCGCGGCGCGTTTACGGAGCCGGGCGAGTGGTTCTACGACCGGGGCGGACGAAAGATCCTCTATCGGCCGTTGCCGGGCGAGAAGTCGGGTTCGCTGTGTGCCATCGCGCCGCTCGCGAAGCTCTCGCAGCTCATTGTCTTGAAGGGCGATCCGGCGAACGGGAAGTATGTTGATGACATCCGCTTCGAGCGGCTGGCGTTCACGGGAAGCGACGCGACGCCCGTTGAGGGCGGCAAGGGCCCGTTGACCTATTATCCCGGACAGGCCGCCTATGCGTTCGACGCGCTTTTCGAGGGGACGGGGGCGCGGCGGATCGCACTGACGGACTGCTTCGTCCGCCACACGGGCAACATCGGTCTGCGGCTTCGCGACGGCTGCTTCTCGAATCAGGTCGTGCGCTGCGTCTTCGAGGATTTGGGCGCGGGCGGAGTCTGGTTTGGTGCGGAGAATCCGCGCTTTGCGAAGGACGAGTCGTATCCCATCGCGCGGCGCGAGATTTTCCGGTATCACCCGCAGGCGAATGCGTTCAATGTGCTGGAGAACTGCGTGATTCGCGATGGCGGACGCTACAACGCGATGGGTACGGGCGTCGTGGTCGGCCACGCCTCCGACTGCCGCGTGGAGCACTGCGAGATCGCGGACTTCTTCTATTCGGGCGTCTCGGTCGGCTGGCAGTGGGCCTATCGTCCGACGGCGGCGATGCGCAACCTCGTGCGCTTCAATCGCATTCACGACCTCGGCAAGGGCATCCTCTCGGACATGGGCGGCGTCTACACGCTGGGCACGGCTTTCGGCACGCGCGTGACGGACAACGTGATCTTCAATGTCGCGTCGCGCACCTATGGCGGCTGGGGCCTTTACGCCGACGAGGGGACGGAGGGGGTTGTCTTCGAGCGGAACCTCGTCTACAACACGCATGACGGCGGCTTTCACCAGCACTACGGCGCGGGCAACACCATCCGGAACAACATCTTCGCGTGGAACGAGCAGAACGGCGTCATCCGCACGATTCGCGCAAACGTGTTCAACGTGCGCAGTTCGCTCAATGTCGTCGCCAACATCGTGCTGACGGATCGTGGCGACTTGGCGTCGGCGGGCGTGCGCGGCGTTGAAGGCGTGTGGGCGAACAACGTCTGGTTTGATCCGAACGGCGAGGCGAAGCTCGATGGCCTTAGGTGGAAGGCTTGGCAGGCCAGCGGCAAGGAGGTCAACGGGTGCTACGCGGATCCGCAGTTTGTCGATGCGCGACGCTTCGATTTCCGTCTCAAGCCGACCTCGCCCGCGTTTGCGCGCGGCTTCAAGGCGTTTGACTTCACGCGCGCGGGCGTCCGGGCGGACATGAAGCGATACGTGACGCGCGCATCGGGTCGGGCGAAGTAAGAAATCGGGCGCGCCTCGCGCGTGGGGACAGGCCCTGGCATTTCCGGCCACGAATCAACACAACTAGCACGAAACAGGCGGCATTTACTTTTGCAAGATTGCAAAATGCATTCGTAAAAAAAAAAAAAAAACCGTTGCGGCCAAATGCACGGTTATGATAAAATACGCGCTGTTTCAAGACAGAGAAGGATTAGAGTGAACGCAACGTTCGAGATTACGCGACTTCTTATTACCCTTGGCCTTACGGCTTGGGGCGGGTTTTCGCGCACTTGAATGACAACAAGAAAAAAGCAAGGTTCAAGGCAAAGCGGTCCCGCTCAGACGAGCGGGGCCGTTTTTGTTCATGGGAAACGGACAAATTCATGAAAGAAGACAGAGTGAGATTCTTTGACACCACCCTTCGCGATGGCGAACAGGCGCCAGGGTATTCCATGACGCTCGAAGAGAAGGTGCGCATGGCAAAGCAGCTCGAACGGCTTGGCGTCGACGTCATTGAGGCTGGCTTCGCGGCGGCGTCTCCCGGCGACTTTGAAAGCGTGCAGCAAATTGCCGACACCGTTCGTGACTGCACGGTATGTTCGCTTTCCCGCGCCTTGGAGAAGGACATCGACGCCTCGGCCTCCGCAATCGCACACGCCGCACATCCGCGCATTCACACGTTCCTTGCGACGAGCGACCTGCATCTGCAGTACAAGCTCCGGATGTCCCGTGAACGCGCCTTGGAACAGGTAAGGCAGATGGTTGCATACGCCCGAAGCAAATGCGCCGAGGTTGAGTTCTCTGCAGAGGATGCCACAAGAACCGACCCCGACTACCTCTGCGCCGTCATCGAGACGGCAATCAAAAGCGGGGCGACGATCGTCAACCTTCCCGACACCGTCGGCTATGCGACGCCGCAGGAGATTTCGGCGATGGTGACGAACGTGAAGACCCGCGTCCCCAACATCGACCGCGCGATCATATCGATGCACGTTCACGACGACCTCGGCCTCGCCGTCGCCAATTCCCTCGCCGGCGTCCTCGCCGGCGCCCGGCAGGTCGAATGTACGGTCTGCGGCATCGGCGAGCGCGCCGGCAATGCCGCGCTTGAGGAGGTTGTGATGGGATTGCGCACGCGCGCCGACTACTACGGACTGTCACATGGGATACGGACTGAGGAAATCGGAAGAACCGCACGGCTGCTCTCGTCGATCACCGGCGTGAAGATCTTTCCGTCGAAGTCGATTGTCGGCGCAAATGCGTTCGCGCACGAATCCGGCATACATCAGCACGGCGTGCTGAGCAACGCAAAGACGTACGAGATTATGACGCCCGAATCCGTCGGCGTGAAGAAGACGGAACTGGTTCTCGGCAAGCACTCCGGCCGCCACGCATTCAGCGAGCGCCTCAAGACCCTCGGCTATTCGTTCGAGGAGGAAAGGACCGACGAGCTTTTCGCGCAGTTCAAGAAACTGGCCGACAGGAAGAAGAAGATATCCGACCGAGACATCGCCGCGCTGGCCGAGGCCGCCGCCCCCGCCGTGGCCGATCCGGCGAAGCAGTACACCCTTGAATCGTTTGTGGTCAACAGCGGCAACAGGATGAGATCCACGGCAGACGTCACGCTGAAGCGCGGCGACAGGACATATCAGGAGGTCGCGCTCGGAGCCGGGCCCGTCTATGCGTCCATTCGCGCCGTCGAGAAGATCATCCGCCATCCGTTCAGCCTTGACGACTACACCATACAGGCCGTCACGGAACACTGCGACGCCCTCGGCGAGGTGACCGTCAAGATATCCGACGCCACCGGCACGTATCGCGGGCGCGGCGTCTCGACGGACATCATCGAAGGTTCGATACTGGCCTGCCTCGCCGCCGTGAACAGGATGCTCGACGAAAGCCAGTCAGGGATAGGAACCGGAGCGGCGTCGATCGCGCAGCACTCATTTGCACACGACATGCTCGGCGGCGGGCATACCGACAAGCAACAGAAAAACGAGGAGAAAGACTGATATGTCAGGAATGACAATGAGCCAGAAGATACTGGCGGCACATGCAGGACGAGAAGAAGTCCATGCCGGCGAACTTGTCATGGCACGACTCGATCTCGTGCTCGGCAACGACATCACGGCACCAGTCGCGATTGGCGAGTTCCCTAAGTTCGGGCGCGACAAGGTATTCGACCGCGAGAAGGTCGCCCTTGTGCCCGACCACTTCACCCCCAACAAAGACATCAAGGCGGCGGCGCAGTGCGCGTGCATGAGGGGCTTCGCTCGTGCGCAGAACGTAAAGAACTACTTTGAGGTTGGCCACGACTGCGGCGTCGAACACGCCCTTCTGCCCGAGAAAGGCCTTGTCACCGCCGGAGACCTGGTGATTGGCGCGGACAGCCACACCTGTACGTACGGAGCGATGGGCGCATTTTCCACCGGCATCGGCTCTACGGACATGGCCTGCGGAATGGCGACTGGGAAGACGTGGTTTCGCGTGCCGGAGGCAATCCGCGTCAACCTCATCGGCGCTTTCCCGAAATACGTAAGCGGCAAGGATCTCGTCCTTCACCTGATTGGCCTCATCGGCGTTGACGGCGCACGCTACCAGTCGCTCGAATTCACGGGCGACGGCATCGCATCGCTCACGATGGACGACAGGTTCACGGTCGCGAACATGGCGATCGAGGCCGGCGCAAAGAACGGCATATTCCCGGTGGACGAAATCTGCCTCGACTACATCAAGGCCCATGGCGGCAAGACGCCTGCCATATATGCCGCAGACCCCGACGCTTCTTACTCAAAGACCGTCGAAATCGATCTTTCTTCGCTGCGGCCAACAGTCGCGTTCCCGCACCTGCCGGAAAATACGCGCACAATAGACGATGTCGGCGACATCGCAATCGATCAGGTCGTGATCGGGAGTTGCACAAACGGGCGCCTCTCGGATCTGCGCATCGCCGCCGAAATAATGAGCGGCCATCAGGTGGCAGACCGCGTGCGCTGCATCGTGATCCCGGCAACGCAGCGCATTTGGCTCGAAGCGCTGGAGCGCGGCTACCTCAAGACATTCGCCGAGGCCGGATGCGTTGTCTCCACGCCCACCTGCGGCCCGTGCCTTGGCGGACACATGGGCATTCTCGCGAAAGGCGAACGCGCCGTCGCTACGACGAACCGCAACTTTGTCGGACGCATGGGGCACGTTGAGAGCGAAATCTATCTCGCATCACCCGCCGTGGCCGCGGCAAGCGCAATCGCCGGCAAGATCGTCTCACCCGAAAGCATGAAGGAGCAGAAATGAAAATCCAGGGCAAGGCATTCAAATACGGAGACAACGTCGATACCGACGTCATCATCCCGGCGCGCTATCTCAACACCGCCGACGCAAAGGAACTTGCAAAGCATTGCATGGAGGACATCGACGCGACGTTTGCATCGTCTGTCGGAAACGGCGACATCCTGGTCGCCGGGCGCAACTTCGGATGCGGCAGTTCGCGAGAACACGCACCGCTTGCGATAAAGGCAAGCGGAATATCGTGCGTCATCGCCGTGACGTTCGCCCGCATATTCTACCGCAACGCCCTCAACATCGGACTTCCGATACTTGAGTGTCCCGCAGCCGCAGAGGCAATCAAGGCAGACGACGCCGTTGCCGTCGATCTCGCCGAGGGGAAGATAACGGACATCACCACCGGCGAAACGTTCACGGCAGAGCCGTTCCCGCCGTTCATGCAGGAGCTGATCGCCGCCGGAGGGCTCGCCGCATACATGAGAAAGGAGCAGAAATGAAAAAAGAGGTTGCAGTGGTCGCAGGTGACGGAGTAGGCCCTGAGATCGTGGAAGAGGCGATAAAGGTTCTCGACGCCACGGCAACAAGGTTTGGGCACGACTTCACCTTCAGCCGACGGCTTGTCGGCGGGTGCGCATACGATGCTTTCGGGACGTGCCTTCCAGAGGATACGCTTGAAACGTGCAAGGCTGCCGACGCCGTTCTTCTCGGCGCGGTCGGCGGGCCGAAATGGGATGCCCTGCCGGGCAAGGACAGACCAGAGCGCGCTCTTCTCGGCCTTCGCTCCGGCCTCGGCCTTTTCTGCAACCTGCGCCCCGCAAAGGTATGGGGGCCGCTCAAGGACGCGAGCCCGCTTCGTCCCGAAACCGTGTCTGGGAAGTCCGACTCGGAATCGGGGACTTCTGACGGCATCGACATGCTTGTCGTGCGCGAACTCACGGGCGGAATCTATTTCGGCGATCACACACGTGCCTCCGATGGCCTTTCGGCAAGCGATGTGATGAAATACTCCGTTCCGGAGATCGAGCGCATTGCGAGAATGGCTTTTGCCGCAGCAAGAAAAAGGCGTGGATGCGTCGTGAGCGTGGACAAGGCCAACGTGCTGGAGACCTCGCGTCTTTGGCGCGAGACCGTCACGCGCATACACGACAGCGAATATGGAGATGTTGCTCTTTCGCACATGTATGTGGACAACGCCGCCATGCAGATTGTCCGCAACCCGAATCAGTTCGATGTGCTGCTGACGGAAAACATGTTCGGCGACATCCTCTCTGATGAAGCGTCGCAGATAACCGGTTCCATCGGGATGTTGCCGTCCGCCTCCCTGCGCGAAGACGGCTTCGGAATGTATGAGCCGATTCATGGCTCAGCGCCTGACATCGCAGGAAGAAACGTCGCCAATCCGATTGCCACAATCCTTTCTGCGGCCATGATGCTGCGCCACTCGTTTGGTCTTCAGACAGAAGCAAAGGCAATCGAGGATTCCGTGCTGAAGACTCTCACCGATGGAATCCGCACGGCGGATATCGCCGCCGCAGACGGCAAAGCGGTCGGCACGGCGGAAGTTGGTGATGCGATAGCCTCTGCCATCACGGCTGGATAATCAATCGGTTTTGACCTTATTCTCGATTGGCCATCGCTCTGAACGGCGGAATCGCGCATGAGGATATGCCGGTCGGCCAGCCCTGGCGGCCGGTCTTCGGCCGACGAGCGGATGTGGTATAATTTCCGCCATGCAGAAGAAGGGACTAGGCGGAAGACGCAACGGGCGGGGGAACGCGGCCTTCCTCGAAAAGGTCGATGCGATTGACGTCGCGCTGAAAGCCGAGTTTCAGGCGCACGCCGCGCCGATCATCGAACTGATCGAAGCGCAGACGCATGACCCGTTCTGCGTTTTGGTCGGGACGATCCTGAGTGCGCGCACCAAGGACGCCTGCACGGCGGGGGCGGTAAGGCGGCTGTTCGCGACGGCCAAGGGCGCGCACTTCACGGCGGCTGATCTCGAACGCCTAGACGCTGCGGAAATCGAGCGGCTCATCTATCCCGTCGGCTTCTACCATGACAAGGCGCGCCATCTGAAGGACCTGCCGCGCGTTCTTCAGGAGAGGTTCGGTGGGGTCCTTCCGAATACGGTCGAGGAATTGTGCGAATTGCCTGGCGTCGGACGCAAGACGGCGAACCTGACGGTGGCCGTTGGCTTTGACTTGCCCGCGATTTGCGTGGACGTGCATGTCCACCGCATCTCGAACCGGTTGGGCCTCGTGCGGACGAAGACGCCGCTGGAGACGGAGATGGCATTGCGCAAGCGGTTGCCCGTCCGCTACTGGAAGACCTGGAACTCGCACCTCGTCTCGTTCGGGCAGACGCGCTGCGGCCCGTTGCGCCCGAAATGCGAGGGCTGCCCGATCCGAGGCTACTGCCGAGGCGAGGGGCGCGCGACGTGAGGCGTCTGCGTGTTCAAGAAGACTTCAAGAAGAGGAAGGAGAGAAGAACGTGAACTGCAAGGTCATGGGAATCGTCAACGTCACGCCTGATTCGTTTTCGGACGGCGGCAAGTTCTTTAGTCCCGAAGAGGCGATTCGCCGCGCGGCGAATCTCATCGACGAGGGTGCGGACATCCTGGATTTCGGCGGTGAATCGACGCGCCCCGGCGCGACGCCGCTTGAATGGGACGCGGAGTGGGCGCGGCTGGAGCCTGTGCTGCGCGAAGTTCAGGGGCTGAAGAGCGGCGGGAAAAGAAAGCGGCACAGCGACCGCGAAGTCCTCGTGTCCGTCGATACCTATCACCCTGAGACGGCGGCGCGGGCGGTCGAGGCGGGCGCGACAATCATCAACTGCGTCTACGCCCAGCCGATTCCCGAAATGCTGGAGATTCTGGCGGTGAATCCCGACGTCGAGCTTGTCCTGCCGGCCTCGTGCCTCGCCCCAACGCCTCATTCCCCCAACTCCCAAACCTCCAGACTCCCGAACCTCCAAACTTTCCTCCCTCGCCTTTATCTCGATCCGATGATTGGATTCGACACGACGCGCGAAGAGGACTTGCAGTTGCTTCAGTCCGTCTCCGACCTCGCGAAGCGCGGACGCGTCCTTGTCGGTGCGAGCCGCAAGCGGATCGTGAAGAAACTGACGGGCACGAAAGTCCCCGGAAAGGATCTCGCTGGCAACCTGGCGATTGCGCTTTGGGCGGCGCAGGGCGGCGCATCCGTTGTGCGTGTCCACGACGTGCGCGAGACGGTGCAGGCGCTGAAGGTCTGGTCGGCCCTTTCGGAGCGCGTCGCATGAGGCTCTTCGACACGCATTGCCATTTCGAGTCGCAGGAGCCGGCGGACGTCGCCGCGATTCTTGCGCGTGCCCGCGCGGCAGGCGTCGAGAAGCTAATGGCCGTCGGGGGCAGCGACGCGCTGAACGGCGCGGCGCAGCTTGCGCAGACGGCGAGCGAACGGGGAACGGCCGTTCGTGGCGGCGCAGACGAGCGGTCTTTCCCGTGCGTTCAGACGGCGCTCGGCTTTGACCGCGAGCAGATTGATCGCGCGGCATCCGTTTCCGATTCGCTCATTCGAATGCTCGACGATTCGGTTGGCTCTCCGGCGGCGATTGGTGAGATTGGACTCGACTACCACTATTCGCCGGAGACGCGCGCGGCGCAGATGAAGGTGTTCGCGTCGCAGCTGGAGGTCGCGCGCGCGCGCGACCTGCCTGTCGTCATTCACACGCGCGACGCGGCGTCGGACACGGTTGGCCTTCTTCGGGAGATTTCGTCGCGTGGCATTATCCACTGCTTCACGGGCACGCCGGACGAGGCGCGGGCCTATCTCGACCTCGGTTTCTACGTCTCGATCTCGGGGATCGTCACGTTCAAGGCGGCGGACAACGTGCGGCTTTCGGCGCGCTCTGTGCCGGACGATCGGATCCTCATCGAGACGGATGCGCCGTTTCTGGCGCCTGTGCCGATGCGCGGTCAGGCGAACGAGCCGGCGTTCCTTCGTCACACGTGCACGTTTTTGGCGGCGTTGCGCGGACAGACGGCCGAGGCGTTCGCCGAACTCACCTTTGCCAACGCGGAGGCCGCCTTGCGGCGGACGAACGCATGACGATGCCTGTTGGACGCAAGACGTCGCTTTGCTATCTGGAGCGGGACGGTCGCTACCTTGTGTTGCACCGCACGAAGAAAGAGCACGACGAGAATGGCGGCAAGAAGGGCCTCTCGGCGTTTAGTCTGCGCGTCTACCGCGAACGGCTTGACATTCCGCGCGGGACGACGGTCTCCTATGGCGAACTCGCGCGGCGTTTTGGTATAATTCGCCAATCAATGCAAAATCCATGCAGATGCGTTCGTGCGTATGACAGGCGAAGTTCGGCAGTTGGGAGCAGACGAGAGGCTCGCGGGAAATGATTGAGGATGTGTTGCCGTATTTGGCGGCGTTTCTGGCGCCGCTGGTCGTCACGTTGCTCGCGACGCCCGTCGTGCGGGAGATGAACCGTCGTCTCGGAATGGTGGACAAGCCCGATCCGCGTCGGATCAACAAGGTGCCGATTCCGCGCGGCGGGGGCGTCGCGCTCGTCTTCGGCGTCCTCGTGCCCTATTTTGCGTTTCATCTCGTCACGGGGCGGCCGTGGATTCAGGGCCTGTCCGATTCGCAGGCCCATGCGCTGTCGATTCTTTCGGTCGCGATTGCGCTTCTCGGTTTTGCGGACGACCGTTTCTCCTTGTCGCCGAAGGTCAAGCTTTTGGGGCAGGTCGTTGTCGCCGCCCTTGTCTGGACTTGGGCGGGGCTTGGCTTTCGCGTCCTTTGGCCCGCGTTGCCGGCCGGGCTGGACTGCCTGCTCACCGTTTTCTGGATTGTCGGCGCGGTCAATGCGTTCAACCTCATCGACGGACTGGACGGCCTTGCGTCGGGCTTGGCGCTCATCGCGGTCGTCGGGATGGCGGGCGCGCTCTTCTTCATGCGCAATCCCCAGGCGACGCTTTTCTATTTTGCCTTGGCGGGCGGGCTTCTTGGCTTTCTGCGCTACAACTACCATCCCGCATCCGTCTTCCTTGGCGACGCCGGCTCGATGTTCCTCGGCTTCACGGTCTCGACGCTGCCGCTCGCGTCGCAGGTGCCGAACTCGTTCCTCGTTTCGGTCGGCGTGCCGCTTTTGGCGATGGGCGTGCCGATCTTTGACACGGCGCTCGCGATCCTGCGGCGTTCGGTTCGCCACCTCCTCGCGCGCCGTCTGTCGGGAGCGGACGCGAAGGCGGGAGAGGTCATGACGGCTGATGCCGATCATCTGCATCATCGCATTCTGCGCGCGGTGGGGCTGAACCAGCGCAAGGCGGCGTGGATTCTCTATGTCTGCGCGGCCTCGCTCGTCGTCACGGGGCTTGTCGCGATGCTGCTCAAGTCACATGCGGCGGGACTGTGGCTGGCCGCGTTTGCGGCTTCCGCCGTCGTCATCTTCAAGGACGCGAAGATCGAGCTTTTCGACGCGGGCAGCCTCCTCAACGCCGTGGCGCACGCGAGCGATCGACAGTCGCGGCGACGCTTCGCCGTCCTGTCCGTTCCGTTCTACGTCTTTTTTGACCTCTTTGCGCTTGTCGCGGTCTTTTTCGTCTGTACGTGGGCGTTGCGGATGCCGCAGGATCTATACGCGATTCGGGCGCATCTGCCCGTGCGCGTCTTCTCGACGTTCGCGTTTCTCGTCTTCTTCCGGACTTATCGTACGGCGTGGTCGCGCGCGCTCCCCTCGAACTACGTGCGGCTTTTTCTCGCCTGTGCGTTCGGTTCGGTCGCGGGATCGGTCTTCGTCTACTATTGGCCGTCGCTCTCGATCTTCCAGCTCAAGGCGATGACGCTCGCCTATGCGGTCGTCGCCTTTACGGCGTTGCTGATCCTGCGGGCCTTTCGCGGGCTTGTGCGCGACGTCTTCTATGCGGCGGACTGCTCGCGGCTCGTCGCGCGCAAAGACGTCTCGCGCATCCTTGTCTATGGCGCGGGGCTCCGCTACCAGGCCTTTCGTCGCGAACTCGTTCGCACGACGGCGGCGAACGACCGCATGATTGTCGGGCTGCTGGACGACAACGTCTATCTCAAGGGCCGCTACATCGGCGGCATTCGCGTCTATGGCACGATCAACGATGCGGCGTCCGTCATTCGTGCGCTGAACGTCGACGCCGTCGTCGTCGCCTGTCGCGTCTCGGATGACTGGCTGAAGGTCGTCCGTGAGATTCTGCGTCCGACGGGCGTGAAGCTGACGCTTTTCACGTTTTCCGAGACGCCCGTCTGACGTGCGCGGCGGGCGTTCGTCCGCGCGTGGCCGCAGTTGCAGTTTCGGCGGATTTTAGTATAATACTCAACAATTCGCGTTAGGCCTTTGGGGGGTCTGATGGCGGAGACCCTGGACTTCGGGAGACAAAGATCATGGCGACATTTCAGTACATTGCGAAGGATGCATCGGGCGCGGAACGGCGCGGCACGGTGGAAGCGGGCGACCGCAGCGCGGCGATTTCGGCTGTGCGCGCGCAGGGTCTGCAGCCCATGGCGCTCGGCGAGGTGAAGGGCGCGGCGGCTGCGCCGGCGACCAAGAAGGCCGCGAAGGGCGCGAAGGCCCCTGCGAAGAAGACGGGCCTCAAAAAAGACATTCAGATCAACATCAAGTTGCCGAACTTCCTGCGCGGTCGAATCAAGACGAAAGTCCTGACGCAGTTCACGCGCCAGCTCGCGACGCTCGTGAACGCGGGGCTTCCGCTCATGCGCGGCCTTGAGGTCTTGAAGCGCCAGATGAAAGACCCGCAGATGACCGAGGCCCTGAGCGGCATCTCCGAGAACATTGCGGCGGGCGGCACGTTCTCCGAGGCGTTGACGGCGTATCCGAAGATCTTTGACAAGCTCTACGTCAACATGGTGAAGGCCGGCGAGGCGGGCGGCGTCCTTGAAGTCGTCCTCGGCCGTCTGGCGGAGTTCGCCGAAAAGTCCGAGAAGATCAAGAACAAGGTGAAGGGCGCGATGATCTATCCGTGCGTCGTTCTCGTCGCCGCCGTGGGCATCACGTGGTTCCTCCTCGTCGCGGTCATTCCGAAGTTCCAGTCGGTCTTCAATGACATGCTGGGCGGCGCGGCCTTGCCGGCGATCACGCAGTTCGTCATCAACGCTTCCGAGTTCATGCAGCACAACGGCCTTCAGATCGCGCTGGCGATTGCCGCCGTCGTCGTCATCTGCAAGGTGATTGGCCGGACGGAGAAGGGCGCGTACTTCTTTGATGCGCTCAAGCTCAAGATGCCCGTGACGGGAACGCTCGCCCAGCGCTCGGCCGTCTCGAAGTTCACGCGCACGCTCGGCACGCTCCTTTCGTCGGGCGTCCCGATCCTGCAGTCGCTCGTCATTACGCGCGACACGACGGGCAACCGCATTCTCACGCAGGCGATCCAGAACGTGCATGACGCGGTGAAGGAGGGCGAATCGATGACCCAGCCTCTTTCGCAGTGCAAGGTCTTTCCGCCGATGGTCGTCTCGATGGTCGAGGTCGGCGAGGAGACGGGCGCGCTGGCGGACATGCTGACGCGCATCGCGAACACGTACGACGACGAGGTCGACAACGCCGTCGCGGGCATGACGGCGGCGATTGAGCCGGCCTTGATCATTGTCCTCGCCGTTGTCGTCGGCACGGTCGTCATCGCGATGTTCCTGCCGATGGTGAAGATCATTGGCTCTGTTTCTGGAGCCGCGTCCTGATGCTGGCCCTGCAGGTTGCCCGTCTCGTCGGTGTCCTCGTGCTGCTCATCGTGGCGGCGATGCTGGCGACGCCGCCGGGGCGGCTGCCGCTGGCGCTTCGCGGCGTCTACAAGATTCTGCGCCGCGATCGTGGTCTGCCCGACGGCGCGCCGGCGGCGGGGGCCGCGCCGACATGGAAGCGGGCGCTTGCCTTTCTCCTCGTTCTCCTTGCGGCCGGACTGGCGGTTGCGGCGGAGTAGCCGCGTGAAGGAGCGGACAGGCGGCGGCATGGTTTCGTTCGCGGCCGCCTGTGCAGGGCGAGATGGTCGTTCCTTAGCCTAGAGCAGACCGACTTTGTGCGCGAGGCGACTCCTTTTTCATGCGGACGCGCAGAATGTTTTTGCGTCGCGGTTGCGTCGCAAGCGAGAGGGGGACGAATGCGAGACGCTGTCGCTCTGCACGTAGCCAACCTCGAAGCAGTGCGAGCGTATCCGCTGGGGATGTCAAGGAGGAGGCGGTTTTCAATGTGAGTGTGTTTATGTCATGCGACAGACGCCGTTGTTGTT
>CAYQUI010000037.1:0-4153 GCA_964420685.1 uncultured Lentisphaeraceae bacterium
GGATGATGCTTGCGCATATCCGCCGACTTGCGTTCGTCCACGTCGCAAAGACCGACGATTCTCGCGCCCGCGCCCTTCAAGCCCCAGATGTCCGCGCCCGCGCGACCGCCCGTGCCGATCGCCGCCACGCAAACGGTCTCGCTCGGCGGAGTCTGCCCACTGCCGGCAATCAGGCGACGCGGCAAAATCAGGAATGCCCCGGTCGAGCCAGCGGCGGTCAGGAACTGGCGACGATTTGTCTTTGTCATGCTCATCTTTCTCTCCGTTTCGGTTTACCTGTTGTACTGTCGCATCCGATACCGAGTGATTCCGAATGCTGGAATTATACCATTTCTTCAGCGGAAGATGACCGCGAGCCCGTCCGGCTTGCTGTTGAAGAGGACGGCCTTCCCGTTCACGACCCGCAGGCTGAGGAGGTCGCACGGTTCGCCGTTCAGTTCGGCCGTGACCTTCGCGTCCAGCTCCTCCTGCGACAGCCCCTCCAGCCCCAATGCCGGGCCGAGCACATACCGCCGACGGGTCGGCCGCGAACCGAGGACGACATGGATCTTCTTCAAGCCCGCCAGCGCGGACGAATCGGCCCCTTCGCCCCACGTCACCGCCTCCATCCGGCGCCCGTCGGGAATCGAGACCGTCCACGTGCCCGTGAGGCGGCAAGGCCCGGCCAGCGTGCCCGAACCCGCCAGCGTGCCCGTGACCTCACACGGCGTGTCGCTCGCGTTCGTGAGCGTCGCGCCCGCACCGATCTCCAGCGTGCCGCCGACGAAGCCGTAGGGGGCCGCCGACATCGCGAGCGCGCGCTCGTCGAACGGAACGTAGTCGCCGTCTCCGGGACGCTTCACCTTCAGCGCACAGCCATAATCCTCCACCCCGTTCCACGAGATACCGCCGCCGAAGTCCCGCACGACGACGCGGAACGAATGCCAGCCCGCCGCAACGGACGCCGTCGCCGTTGCAACCGTGTTCCATATCTGGTTCGTGAGCACGCCCCGCCCGTCAAAGTAGACGCAGATGCCATCGTCGTAGACGCCGCTGAACATCCAGTCGCCCGCCTGCTCCGGCTCCACGTACGTCCAGCCGGAAAAGACGTTGACGCGCTCATGCCCACGCGCCCACGCCGTGTCGTGGATGGCCTGCATCGAATTCGTGACGACGCTGAAGTCGTAGCGGCCCGACGTCAGCCAGTCTGACGAGTTCGCCGCACCCTTCCCGACGTATCGCGTCGACCAGCGCACCGTGTTCGCCGGACGCATCCGCAGGTTGCGGGACGAGAACGCCCGGTAGTCCGCGGCCGCCGTGGATGCGCCGGACGATCCGACGCGGTAGCCGACCGAAAGCCCCGCCTCCTGCCAGTCTGCGGCGGACGGCCCTATGCCGCCTTTGTCGTTCATGCCGCTCACGCGGAACGTGTGCCAGCCCGCCGCAAGTTCCTTCTCGCCCGTGCCGACGCTACCCCACGACGCATTTCGCGCCGTCGGCGTCTCCTCGCCGTCAAGCGCCACGTCCGCACGGTCGTCGAAGCTGACGCCGAACGAGTAGACGGCCGCCTCCGGCACGTGGAACGTCCCCTCGGTGCGGTAGGCCATGTAGTCGGTCATCCACGCCCCCGAGAAGAGCTTTTGGATGTCCTTCGTAAAGAAGGCCGGGAAGACGCGCGCGACATTCCAGAAGTTGTCGCGGCTGAATTTGTTTTGCGACGCCGACTGTCCCACGCAAACCGCGAGGCTCACGTAGTTCGTGCGCGCGCCAATGTCGATCGTCGCCGTCGTGCCGGGCGCGAGCGACAGGCCGCCCGCGAAAGCCGCCGCGTTGCGCAGGTCGGCCCCGCCCGCGTTCTCGACGCGCCACGGGCCGCTCACGCCGCCCTGCACGCCGTCGTCCGCCACGAAACGGCCCGTGCCGACGATGCGGACGGAGGCCGCGCCCTGGAGCGGCGCACGGAAGCTGACGGTCTTCCCGTTCGTGTCGAGCGTGAAGACCGTGTTCGTCGCGTTCAGGTCGCCCCACGACTCGAAGATCGCGGACTGCCCCTTGGCCGTCGCCCAGTCGGTCTGGCTCAGCAGCGTGCCGCCGCCGAGCCAAAGCTGCGGGACTTCCGCATACGTGCGCGCCGTCTGGATGTCGCCGGAAAGCTCAACCGTGCCGCCGCGCAAGCCAAGAATCTCGTAGCTGTAGCCGATCGGCCTCTCGCTGTTCTCCTTCGGCTCCAGGAAACCCATGTTGTGCTGGGCCTTGCCGCGCAACAAGAGATTCGTGAGGCTGACGCGCCCCGCGTCCACGAGGAGCTCGGCCGCATGCCCGTCGTGTCCGATGCGCGTCGTTACGCGCGAGGCGTCCAGCTCGCCGCCCGAAACGACCAGGCGATGGAAGTTGTTCGTCTCGCCGCTCCACAGTCCGAGAATCACCTCTCCGGACACAAGTTGAAGCTTCGCCCCCTCTGCAATCGTCAGCGACGCATCAGCGGGCGAACTGCCTCCGATGCCCAAATGAAGGCTCGCGAGTGACAACGCCTCGAAACCCTTGCCGAGAATGGCCTGGCCTCTCTCGCGCGTAAACGGCGCATAAGCAGGTGCGTCCCCATCCTTTGTCCATCCAAGCTGAAGGTTGAACGGGCCTTCCAGCCGCGTGTCCTCGACCGTCGCGACCTGATCGCCGTTCGCGACGAAACACGGCACGAACGTGCCTGTCTTACCCGACTCCGAACGAAACGTGTAGCCCGAATAGACAGCGTTCGTGCTCGGCGTGAAGCAGAGGAAGCCCCCCGCTTGCGTGACCGCCGTCCCGGCCACACCTGCGCCGAAGCACGCGAAGCCGGCTTTGACGATGACGTTCGACACCGTGAGATTGTTCGCGAACTCGTGGCGCCCCCATTTCACGACAAGTTCGCCCGCGCCATCAATGCCCCCGCTATAAGTGATCCGAGCTGGTTTCCCCCAACTGTCGAGAACAAGCTGGCCATTCTCGGAGATGTTGATTTTCCCTTGAATGTCCTCCGTACCGGCTTCCGACAGGATCGTGAACGCCCCCGTTACATCGATCGGACAGGTAATAGGCGTGCTGAGATTCCAGAGAACGAGGTATCCGCTCTCAAGTTCAAGTTTCATTTTGTCCGCCCAGGTCGAGTTCCCTTGAAGGCCAAGAGCCCCCTCCTCCGCCACGCGCAGACACGCGACGTCAAAGTCTGCCGACGAGCAGACAAACCGTGCGCCCCCTCGCGCGACCGTCAACGTATGAGGTCCCGTGACAGCCGCACGAACGGCCTTACCGTCTTTTTTGTAGTCATCGCTGCCGCCAAGATCCCAACGGCGAGTCGACGAAATCGTCGCGTCTCCGATCAACTCAATCTGGTTTGCGCGTACGCGCGTGCTATCGCCCCCGGCATTCACAAGCGCGCCAAGAGGGACACCGTCCGCGCCTTTCGCGCCCTCCCCCTCTATGCGATAGCGCTTGCCGACCGTTGCCTGCGCAGAGAGTGCGACGTACGAGGCTTCCGTCTGCGCGTTGAAGTCGAACGTTCCGCCGTCCCTGACCGTGATCGTCCCGTCGGCCACACCGAACAGCGCGGCGCTCGTCGCTGTCGGCGACGGACGCAGGACTCCTGACGCGACCTCGATGCTCTGGCGGTCGAGCGGCGCCGCCAACGTAACCGATGCGCCGTTTGTGACCACGAACGCGCCGTCGCCGCGAATCGACCCGCCCGTGAAGGAATACGTTCCGCCATCGACCGTCACCGACGAAGCGGACACGCCGCCCGCATCAACCTCAACCGTCCCTGCGCCCGCCGAGCCGAAGACGGCATCGCCTCCAGAGGCGAACGGGGATGCGACGCCCGCCGCCGTCTTCCAGTTGGACACCGTCGCGTCCCAAACACGCGACAGCGCACCCGTCCACGTGAACGAGTCGCCGACGGCACTCCCGACGAACCCGCACGCCAGCGCGAGCATAAAACACCTACGAGACTGCATGACGCCACCCCTTTCCTTGTCGTTCTGTCGCTGGCCCGCCTCTGGAGAACCGCCCCCAAAGGAAAGGACAAGATCAGACTTAACGGCGTGTATTATACCCTCCCCCCCCCCCCCCCCCCCGCCGGGGGGGGGGGGGGGGGGGTTGGGGGGGGGGGGGCCGAACCACCCAAGCCGCCCCCGGGGCGGGG
>CAYQUI010000037.1:4163-18955 GCA_964420685.1 uncultured Lentisphaeraceae bacterium
CCTTTCCTTGTGGGTCTGGGGCTGGCCCGCCTTTGGTTAACCGCCCCCAAAGGAAATGAAAATTTCCCCATTTACGGGGTTTTTTCCACCCGCCCCCCCCCCCCCCCCCCCGTCAAGGGGGGAGATTCTCGTTTTTTCCTGCACTTATCCCGAACCGACGACGCGAACCGTGGGGACAGGCCCCGCGACAGAACCTTGAAAACCATGGGAGAACCATGGGGACAGGCCCCGCGACGGACGATGGGGACAGGCCCCGCGACGGACGCGGCCCAGCCGGAAAGTGGTATAATACGCGCCTTGTCAATTTCTTGGACAAGACGCCATGACTTCTCTCGTCACCTATCTGATCGGCTGCATCGGACTCATCATCAAGCCTGGACCCGACTTGCTTTGCACGGTCTCGACTGCGCTCTCTCACGGACGTGCGCGGGCCGTCTGCCTCATGGGCGGACTCGTGCTGGGCTGCTGGCTCTGGGTTCTCCTGCTGTCGCTCGGCGTGGCGGCCTTTCTCCAGGCCCACGGCCTCGCCCTATCCGTCATCCGCTACAGCGGCATGGCCTACATCGCCTTTCTCGCGTACGGCAGCCTCGCCGAGGCCGTGCGCGGCTTCCGCGCACCCGACGGGTTCGCCTTCGTCGGCCCACCTGAACGCGGGCTACGCCTCGTCGGGCGCGGCGTTCTGATGGCAATGGGGAATCCGCTGACGATCATGTTCTTCCTCGCGTTTCTGCCGCATTTCGCGACGAACGATTCGCGCCTTCCGCCGTCGGTCCAAGTCCTGCTGTTGGGAACGCTCTTCTGCGCGCTCGTGCCCGTCGTCTACTTTCCGCTCATCTGTGCCGCCGCCGCGCTCAAGGATCAACTGGAACGTCGTCCCCGCCTTGCGCCGACCATCAAGCTCGCTTCGGGCCTCCTGCTCGTGGCGGTCGTCGTTCTGTTGGCGCTTGCCTAAACCCTGCCATGGAATTCGTCTGCCAACAATGCGGCGCCTGCTGCCGAATCCCGGACGGAATCTGCCGCGTCAACGATGCCGAAATCGCTCGCATCGCCGCATTCCTCGGTCTGCGGGAAGACGTCTTCATCGCCCGCGAAACGGAACTCGCGCCCGACCGCCGCTCGCTGATGCTCCGCAACACGCCCGACGGCGCGTGCGTCTGGCTGGACGCGGACAACCGCTGCACGATCCATCCCGTCAAACCCGACAAGTGCCGCACGTTTCCGCACGCATGGACAAACGCCGACTCGGACAAGGTCTGCCCCGGTCTCGGCCGCCTGAGCAACCGATGATCCGCCCGCGCGCGAAGTCGCTTCTCGCCTGTCAGCCCCGAAACACCGCGCGAAACTGACGGGCCACGACGAACGGGTCGGGCGCCCGCGAAAAGGCACTCACGATGGCGAGGCCCTTCGCGCCCGCCGCCAAAAGGTCAGCCGCGCGTTCCGGCGTAATGCCGCCAATGGCCACGTTCGGTGCCTCCGGCACACGCGAAACGATCGCGTGCAAACCCGCAAGCCCCATTTCGCGCGCCGCGTCCGCCTTCGTCTTCGTCGCGTCGTAGACCGGCCCAATGCCCAGACAATTCACAACGCCAGCGGCCAGGCGCGCGGCCGCATCCGCGACCTGTCCCAAATCCGTGATGGAAAGCCCAATCTCGCACGTTGGCCCCACGACCTGCCGCACGGCTTCGGGCGCGCGGTCGTGCTGGCCGACATGGACGCCCTCCGCCCGAACGGCCGCCGCGAGTTCGGCGTCGTTGTTGACGATGACTGGCACGTGACGCGACGCCAAGGCGTCCTGCAAACGGCGGATGCGCGCGTACTGGACGGCGGGTTCGCTTTCGGTGTCGCGATACTGCACACACGTCACGCCACCCTCGACGGCCGCGACCACATTCTCAAGCCAGTCCCCCGCATACCGCGAAGGATCGTCCGTCACGAGATAAACGCGATAGTCAATCATGGTGCGTCAAGGTGTAGAGCGCATCGACAAGGGCCACTTGAAACGCGCCGGGCGTCTTCGCCGTCTCCCACGCCCGTTCGCCCGCACGCTTCATGAGGCGGCTCGCCTGCAACAACGCCTCGTCAGGCGCGACACCCGCGCCGAGAAACGCGGCGCAAAGAGCCCCCTGCGCGCAACCCGTCGCCGTCACCGTCTGGAGCATCGCGACCCCGCCCGCAATCCGCTGCGGCGCAGCCGCCGAACCCGTTCCCGTCAGCCACAGTTCGTCTTCGGCCCCCGTCGCCAGCACGGGAATCGTGCCCCTCAAACCGGGAACGGCTTTCAGGAGAAAGGCGATTTCGTCTTGATTGCCGCGAACGAGCGCGGGCTTCTGCGCAAGGAACTCCAGGACGAGCCGACGACGGAATTCGATCTTGTCCGCCGCGACGGGATCGAGCGCCCACGGGACGCCCTTCGCATTGCAGCTTGCAATGGCCGCGCGCATCACGTCCGCCTGACGCGCCGTGACCGTCCCGACGTTCACGAGCACGGCATTCGCGACGCGCGCGAGTTCGGCCGCCTCCTCCGGCTCTTCCATCATTGCCGGCTTGGCCCCGACGGCCAACAGGCAGTTGGCCGTGAAATTCGCCGCCACCGTGTTGGTGAGGCACATGACAAGCGGACTTTTCTCTGCGATCATTCGTCAAACTCCTTTTCGTTCACATGCAGTCAAAACAGATGATCACGCCTCGTCGAACAGCGTCGCCGGGATGAAGCAGGACGCGAGCGCGTGATCGCGGACGGTGCGCACGGTCACGCCGATGTCGCGGCCCTTGAACGCCTTGAACGCCTCGGCCCACGCCCCTTCGAGACGCATCGTCAGCGCGCCCGAATCGGCGAGGAATCCCGTCACGACCATTTCCTTCGGCGAATAGCGAATGCCGGTCCCCAGCGCCTTTGACACGGCCTCTTTCGCGCACCAGAACTTGATGACGGCCTGCGAGGCGTTTGCCGCCTGTGCGGCGAGGTCGAGTTCCTCCGGGGTGAAGACACCGGCGGCGAATTCCTCCGAGAGATCGCGCGCCGTCGATTCGACGTCCACGCCGACGCGCGCATTCGCCGCCGCAATCGCAACGACGAACTGCGCCGTGTGGGCGATGGCGACGTCAAGCCGCGTGCTGAGATAGTCGTTCCACGCGCCCAGCGCATGGGGCTTGCCCGAATCGTCCGGCCAAATGCGGACATCCGCGTCGCTCCACCGCGCCTGATAGTAGTCCTTCAGGAAGCGACGCACCGCCTCCTTCGCGGCCACGCGCCCGAAGAGCCACTCCGTCCGCCGCGACGCCGAGCCCGTCATCTCGGAGAACTCGCGCCGCTCGGAAGCGTCAAGGATGACATGCGAGAGCGTCTTGAGCCACAGCTCCTCGTTGCGCTCGAAAATGCGGTAGGGGATGTCCGTCACGAAGGCCGTCGCGACGTCCGTCGAGGGGTTGCCGATGAGGTCGCCGCCGAGCGGTTCCGTGAGGAAAGTCGTCGCCGGCTGGAGGATGAGCGACCGATAGCCGATCGGCACGCGCTCGGTCAGCTCTTCCCAGCCGGAGACAGCGATGAGCTCCTGTCCGTTTCCGTCCGTCGCCGTGATGTCGCAGAGATGACTGCGCGGCGTCACGCCCGTCAGGCGCATGTAGCACTTCAGCCGCTCGCCCTCCTTCGGCACGGCACCGCCAAAGGCGATGCGGCGGACGCGAAACGGAAACGAGAATGCGCCGGCGAAGCGTTCGTGGCTGCGCCAAAGCGGGAAGCCGCTGACGACCGATTCGAGCAGAAGCGGATTGACCGCCCAGAGCGGGAAGCGCGTGAACGCGACGTTCCCGGCAAGCGGCGGCGCGACGACCTCGTAGTCAATGCCGTTCTCGCTCCACGCCTCGACGAACACGACGTTGCGCAGACGATGGCCGCAGCTCAGGCGAGCGGGATAGACGTCGCGCCCCGACCAGTGGACGCTGCGCGGCTTTGAGAGCGGATCGACCGCGACGGGCCGCGACGGCGGCAACGCCGCAGCCAGGACGACGGTCGCCTCCATCACCGCCCAGGTGAACGTCGCGTTCGGACGATCATCGCGAATCTGAACCTTGAACGCCGATTCCTGCGGCGTCGCGGCCGGCACGCGCTCGGCCTTGATCGTCAGCCGGAGAAGCCCCTTCTCGAACGCCGTCATGCGACGGCAGACGAGATCCTCAATGCGCAGAAGCGTCCGGTTCGGCATCACGAGCTGCGCCGTCTCGGCCATCAGCTCGGCGCCGACGGCCGGCACAAGCGGCACAAGGCCCCGGAGATTCGGATCCGAATAGCTCATCTGGCTCGTGCCGAGCGCGAAGTCTCCGAGGAACGGCAAGTCCGAAAGGCGGAACTCCTTGGCGATCTCGACGGACACGCCCGGCGTCGATTCGACCGTGTCGGCATCGGAGACGAGCGGATTGAGCGCGCCGAAGTCAAACTGGCGCTGGCGGCGCGACTTCTGGGCGAGGGCGGCCGCGCGCGCCGCCGCTTTCGCGCCACGGCCCTTCGGCTCGGCGAGGAATGTCGCGCCCGAAAGCGGCGTCTCCGCCGAGAGGAGCGTCAGGCGCGGGAAGGCGCGCGAAAGCTTCATCTCGGAATCTCGGCGAACCTCCAGCGACAGGGCGGAATCCAAGTCAAGGGCCTTCGCGCCCCGCCGCGCGAGCTCGGGCGCGACATCGACCGCCGCGCCCAGCGCGGCCAACTGGCCGACGGCGTGCAGCAACTGGAGACGTCCACTGCGGTGGATGGAGTTGAGCGCGACAGCCGCATGGGCCTCGCCGCGCAACGTGTCGGAAACGGCCGCCGTCAGGAGTCCGCGCGGCCCGACTTCCAGGAAGACGCGATAGCCGTCGTCGTGCATCTGACGAATCGTCTCGCGAAAGCGCACGGGGCATGCCCAGCGCGTCGACGTGTCCTTACGGGCGACGCGCTTGCCGGACGGAACGCGCGTCGCCGTCGCGCAGGAATAGACGTCGCAGACGCTCTCGTGCTTCATCCAGGCGTCCGCGAACTTGCGGACGACGGGAACCAGCGGTTCGCACAGCGGCGTGTTGAACGGGCGATCCAGCGCAAGCCGCTTCACGCGCACGCCCGACGCGGCGAGCGCGGCGGCAACGGGTTCCGCCCACTCTTCCGCCACGGCAAACGTCTTCTGGCGCGGCGAGAAATCGACGGCGAGGAACGCCTTCCCTTCCGGAAGCGCCTGCGCGAACGCCGCCGCCTCGTCGGGATGGCGCACGAGCGCCGAGAGAACCGCGACCTTCGGCAACCCTCCCGAATTGACGGCCTTGTGGACGATCCGGTAGATGTCGGAGATGATGCGGATGCGCTTCGGGCGCGCAAGATCCGCGCCCGCCGCGCCGGACTCCACCATCGCCGCGAGGTCGCCGCCGGCGAGGCCGACGACGCCGTCGGCCCTCAGCCCCACCGTCTTCAGGAGGCGCGTCAGCGCCATGCTGCCGGCATAGGTCGCGACCAGAGCCTCGGCATAGGCGCCGGACGAGAAGATGTCGGCGTCATGCCGATAGTAGGGCGCGGGCGGGAAGACGAACGACGAGGGCGTGAACGACGGATCGTCCTTCAAGGCCTCCTCCAGTTCGTCGAACGCGGCACGGCAGACAGGGTAGGCGATCGCGAGGTCGCGCATCATGTCGGGGTAGAAACCCGTCACGCCGGGATAGACGAACGCCAGCTTGCCGCCGCCCGAAGAAAGCAGACGCTCCCGCGTGTAGTACGTGCCGCTCTTGTCGCGGATGCGCTTCACCGTGCCGCCCTCCAGGCGGTCGCGCGCGGAGGCGAGACGGGCGCGAAGCGACGGCACGTCATCCGCAATGACCGCCAGCACGGCGGGGCCTGTCCCCCGCGAGCAGGTATAGGCGACGTCCGCCAGCGCGACTTCGGGCACACGGTCGAGAAAGGCGACAAGCCGCGCCAGCTCGGCGACCAGGGACGGCTCGTCCGCCGCACGCACCAGCATGAGTTCCGTCATGCGCGATCCTCCGGCTCCTCTTCAAGCAGAATGGCGGCCGCACGCCCCGTCGCGGCGGCCGTCCCGACCGGATCGACGGGATCGAAGTTCGCGCCGAGGACGGCGGCGCGGCGCGGCGCGGACGGGTCGCCCGAAATCCACGGGCGCGCCTCTTCCAGGAGATAGGCGCTTGACGCGAGATCCGAAATCGAGTCGGCCGGATGCTCGGCGGGGACTTGCGGCGGCAAGACCTTCTTGTGCAGCGCCAGCGCCGTCTTCACAAGACCCGCCGCCATGGCCGCGCGCAAGGTGTGACCAATGTTGCCCTTCACCGACCCGACGCCGACGAGCGGCATCCCCGGCCGGTGTGTCCCCCAAAGGCGATGCAGGGCCTCCAGTTCGCGGGCTTCGGCAGCCACGATTCCCGAACCGTCCGCCTCGACGAGTCCGACCGACCGGACGGGGACATTGGCGCGCGCGGCGGCCTCGGCGAAGACGGCCGAAGGGTCATGCGCCGGATTGTGCCCGACTGCGACGCCGCGCACGAGCGCATAAATCCGATCATGGTCGCGCAAGGCGTCCGCGCGACGCTTCAGGACGAAGAACGCACCGCCCTCGCCGGGAATTGTCCCGTCCTGCTCCTGGGCGAAGGGATGGAGTTCCGTGCGCGTCGAGAACGTCGTCTCGCCCGAAAGCCCTTCCAGATAGGCCCGCGACAGCGGCGGCGTGAGCGCGCCCGCCAACGCGACGTCCGCACGGCCCGAAAGGAGGTCGTCCGCCGCGCTCGCCAGCGTCGCCGCCCCCGTGACGAGTCCGGCGTCCATCATCGTCGCCGACCCGTCGAACCCGCATTCGCGCGCGATCCACGAGACGAGCCGGTAGCCGGCGCCCATCAGGAAGGAGGCCGCGTTCGGCGGCGGCAACGACTCGACGAGCTTGGCGCGCACCGCATCCAGCGCCTCTTCGGGCGCATGGGGGAAGAAGCGGCGCACGACGTCCAGCGTCTGGTCGAGAAAGGTCGTGTGCTGCAGCCAGTTGACCGTCGAGGCGTTGAACGGCGGCGCATAGCCGAAGCGAACCGTTCCCCGCACGGACGGACTGGCGTGCGGCTTCATCCCCGCGTCAGCCAGCGCATCAAACGCCAGCTGCGTCGCGAAGTAGAGATCCTGGTTTTCGCCCGCGTTCACCTGGCGCGGGAAGTTCTGCATCGCGGGTACGCAGGCGTAGAGATCGCCGAGTTGCCCCAGGCGCGTCGGGTAGGGACGCGCAAAGACGTTCTTCTGCCCGATCGGGAGTTCCGCCTCAGGCCCCGGCGGCGTCAGCAGAACGCGCCGCGCCATGACCGCCTCCCAAAGGGCGGACGGCGACGCGCAGCCGGCAAAGCGGCAGGACATGCCGACGATGGCAATGGCGCCGTTGGCGCCCGGCTGCGCGGAAGGGGTCGTCACGGCCCCCTTACATCAGCGCGTACTTCGCGACGAAGATGACGGTCAGCACGTACATGATCCAGTGAACCTTCTTCGCCTTGCCCGCGACGAGATTGATGAGCGTATACGAGATGACGCCGGCCATGATGCCGTCCGAAATCGAGTACGCAAACGGCATGATCGCAACCGTCAGGAACGCGGGAATCGCCTCGCTCGGATCGCGGAAATCGATCTCGGCGACGGAGGAGAGCATGAGGTAGCCGACGATGATGAGCGCGGGGGCCGTCGCGAAGCCCGGCACCGCCAGGAACACCGGCGCCAGGACGAGCGCGCCGAGGAAGAGGAGCGCCGTCGTCACGGCCGTGAGGCCCGTCTTGCCGCCGACCATCACGCCCGACGCGGACTCGACATAGGTCGTCGTCGTCGAGGTGCCGAAGGCCGCGCCGACCGACGTCGCAATCGCGTCCGCGCAGAGCGCGCCCGAAATGCGCGGCAGCTTCCCTTCCTTCGTGAGGAAGCCGCCCTTCATCGAGACGCCGATCAGGGTGCCGAGCGTATCGAAGAGATCGACGAAGAAGAACGCGAACATGACGACGAAGAAGTCGAGGCCCTTGACGAGCGCCCAGCCCGTCTTCGCGCCGCCCTTGTGCGTCCAGCCCGACGGATCGAAGAGCGCGCCACAGGTCTGTCCAAATTCGGAGAAGGAATTCGCGATGCCGTCAAACGAGAGAGCCGGATAGAGCGAGAAGTAGCCCGCTTTCACGTCCGGCACATAGAGGCCGCCCGCCTGCGCGGCCATGCCGAGACCCCATGTCAGGAAGATGCCGTAGAGAATCGCGCCCTTCACGTTGCGCACCATCAGGACGCCCGTGAGAACCGTGCCGAGAATCGCGAGGAGCGCACAGATGCCCTGCGTGTGGAACGCAACGCTCTTGAAACTCACGAGGCCGACGAGCACGGCGTCGTTGTTGACGATGATCTTCGCCGTCTGCAGCGCGATGAAGCAGATGAAGAGGCCAATGCCGGCCGCCACCGCCTTCTTGAGCGTGAACGGAATGCAGTCGAAGATCGCCTCGCGGACAGGCGTGAGGGAGAGCGCGAGGAAGACAAGGCCCTCCACGAACACCGCCAGCAACGCGAACTGCCAGCTGTAGCCCATGCCGAGGCAGACGCCGAAGGTAAGGAAGGCGTTCAGCCCCATGCCCGGCGCAAGCGCGAACGGATAGTTCGAGAGGGCCGCCATCAGCGTCGTGCCGACGAACGCCGCCAGGCACGTCGCGACGAAGACGCCGCCGCGCGGGATGCCCGCGAGCGAGAGAATGTTGGGGTTCACGGCGAGGATGTACGCCATCGTCATGAACGTGGTCAGGCCCGCGACGAGTTCGGTCTTCACGGACGTCTTGTTCTCGTCGAGTTTGAACAGTCTCTTGAGCATGGTCTTCCCTTTTCGTTGGAGGTAATTAAAGCGTTCCGAAAATGCGGTCGCCCGCGTCGCCGAGGCCCGGCACGATGTAGAAGTGCTCGTTCAGCCGCTCGTCCTTCGCCGCGACGTAGACCGGGACTTCGGGATGCGCGCGCTCGAACTTCGCGATGCCCTCCGGCGCCGCGACGAGGTGGAGGCACTTGATGCGCGTGTAGCCGAGCTTCTTGAGCTGCGTGACGGCATCGCACGCCGAACCGCCCGTCGCCAGCATCGGGTCGATCACGATGGCCAGTTCCTCGCCCTTCGCCGGCGGCACCTTCGCATAGTAGGGAACCGGCTCGGCCGTCTCTTCGTCGCGCTGCATGCCAAGGACGCCGACCTTCGCGTAGGGCAGGACATGCAGCATCGCGTTGAGCATGCCCATGCCCGCGCGCAGGATCGGCACGAGGACGATGCGCTCGTCCACGAGCGCGCCGCGCGCCTGCGCCACGGGCGTGACGACGTCAACGCCCTTCAGGTTCACGTCCTTCAAGGACTCGAAGGCCAAGAACTCCGTCACTTCGTCAACGAGTTCGCGGAAGAGTTTCGGGGGCGTCGCCTGGTCGCGCATGAGCGTGACGCGGTGGGTGACAAGCGGGTGGTTCAGGACAATATGCATAAGATGAGATTTCGAATTCGATCAACCAATCATTCGATCATTCAAACATTCAAACATCCGATTATTCGATTATTTCTCCAGCCCATTCTGCTGGGCGACGAGGCCCGCGCCACCGTAGAGCGCGCGCAACTTGGGCTTCTCGATCTTCCCGGTCGGATTGCGCGGCACATCCGCGAAGATGACCTTGCGCGGCCGCTTGTAGCGGGGAAGCCCCAGGCAGAAGTCGTTGAACTCCCGCTCGTCCAGCGTCATTCCCGCCTTGACGGAGACGATGGCCGCCGCAATCTCGCCGAGCCGCACGTCGGGAAGCCCGATTACGGCGACGTCCTTCACCTTCGGATTCGCGCGAATGAAGTCCTCGATCTGCACGGGGTAGAGGTTCTCGCCGCCCGTGATGATGACGTCCTTCGCCCGATCGACGAGATAGATGAAGCCTTCCTTTTCCTCGGCCATGTCGCCCGTCAGCAGCCAGCCCGGCTCCTTCATGATCTCGGCCGTCGCCTGCGGGTTCTTGTAGTACGCCTTCATGAGGCCCGGGCCTTTGAGAGCCAGTTCGCCGACCGCACCCGGCTTCACGGGCGTGACGCCGTCCGGCCCGACGATCTTCGTCTCCCAACCATAGCCGGCAACGCCAATGGCGCCGACGTGATCGACGTTCTCGACGCCGAGATGCACGGCACCAGGCCCCGTCGATTCCGACAGCCCGTAGTTCGTGTCGTAGGCGTGGTGCGGGAAAACCGTCCGCCAGCGACGGACGAGCGCGGGCGGCACGGGCTGCGCGCCGATGTGCATGAGCCGCCACTGATCCAGCCGGTAGTCCGAAAGCTTCACGTCGCCGCGCTCGATCGCGTCCAGGATGTCCTGCGCCCACGGCACGAGCAGCCAGACGATCGTGCAACGCTCCTCGCTCACGGCGCGGAGAATCCACTCCGGCTTCACGCCCATGAGCAGCACCGACCGGCAGCCCGCGAGCAGCGAGCCGAACCAGTGCATCTTCGCGCCCGTGTGGTAGAGCGGCGGGATGCAGAGGAAGCAGTCGTCGCGCGTCTGCCCGTGGTGCGCCCGCTCGACCGTGCAGGAATGCAGGAGACACCGGTGCTGGAGGACGATGGCCTTCGGGAAGCCCGTCGTGCCGCTCGAAAAGTAGATTGCCGCCTCGTCATCGGGCGTCAGCGGGATTTCGGGACACCGCGCGCTGCAGTAGCCGACCAGCCCACGATACGGCTCGGCAAAGCTCGGACAGTCGTCGCCGACGTAGAGGCGCGTCTTCACGCGCGGCATCCGGTCGATGATTTCCTCGACGCGGCCGACAAACGCCGGGCCGAAGACGAGCGCGTCCGCATCGGCGAGGTCGAGGCAGTAGCGAATCTCCTCGGCCGTATAGCGGAAGTTGAGCGGAACGGCCATGCATCCGGCGCGGAGGATGCCGAAGTAGATCGGCAGCCAGTCCAGGCAGTTCATCAGCAGGATCGCGACCTTCCCGCCCTTCTTGAACCCACGCGAAAGGAGGAAGTTCGCAAAGCGGTTTGCCTGCTCGTCGAACTCCGCCCATGTGATTTCGCTGCGGAACGCCGCGATGGGCGACGACTCGATGAGCGAATACTCGCGCCACGTCGTGTGGTGGTTCTCAAGTTCCTGCGGATTGATCTCGACAAGCGCGACGTCGTTCGGCCATTCGCGGGCGTTGCGCGCGAGGATCTCGGCTATGCAGCTAAATTCGGTCATGTTCCCCCTCAGAAGGTCGCCGCCGTCCACTTGAGGTCGGCGAACGCATTTTTCGCCTCCTGGACGACAAACGGGTTCGCCGACTCCAGAAGCGGCTTGTACTTCGCGCTCGAAAGCGCGTCCCGCACCAGCTGCTCATAACGGCGGCGCTGCCCCTGCTGCTTCTCGCCGAACTTCCGCATGTCCTTCGCCTTGCGCGCGAAGTCCACAAGCTCGGCCAGTTTGCGCACGTCAGGAATCGCGCGAATTTCCCGCTCCTTCGCGGCATAGGCCTTCGCTTCGGCGGGGAACTTCTTCTTGAACTCGGCGAGGCGCAGGTACGCCTTGCCCGGCAGGCACTCGACCTCGAAGTCGAGAAACCGCTTCCACTGCGCCACGTCGCGCGGCGATTCCATGTCCGTCAGCGCCATCACGATCGCCTGCGTCGCCGCCCGCTCGTCATGCCCCTTGTAGACGATCTTTCCGGTCTCGTCCACGACGTAAAGGAACGGGATCGCGTCGAAGCGCGGCTCCAACGCGGCCAGCCCCGCGTCCTCGTAGATCGGATAGGTGAGGCCATGTTCCGCCGCAAGGGCCTTCACGCCCGCCGCGTCGCCCCAGCCCGCGCAGTGCCCGCCCAAGACAACGAACGGCTTCGTCTTGAAACTCTGCCAAATCTCCTCCATGCGCGGCAGCATCCGACGGCAGGGCGGACAGTTCACGCCCCAGCGATCGACGAGCACGACCTTGCCGCGCAGATAGCCCTCGCTCGTCTTGCGCCCAGCGAGATGATGCTCCTCGTCAAGATTCCGCCAGTCAACGGCCAGAGCCGAGACCGCGACAAGAACCGAGAGAAGCGAAATGAACAAACGAGACCTCATGTCTGTTGCCTCCTCACAACTGCGAGACAAGGAAGGGGATGACCTTCTCGAAACTCACGCCATACCAGTGGTCGGGATCCGTCGCCGCGATGGCGGCGCAGACGACGTCCGCCGCCAGGGCGGCCGCATCGGGCGCGGACTTGCCGCGCAGGACGGCGCCGGCAAAGACGGACGCGAAGACGTCGCCCGTGCCATGCATCGCACGGTCCAGGCGCGGATTGAAGTCATACGCGACGGACGCGCCGTCAGACACGGCCGAGCCAAGCAACCCCGGCTCGAAGCTCACGCCCGTCAAGACGACGTTCTTCGCGCCCAGCGCATGAAGCGCGGCGATCAGGTCTTCAAGTTCGTCTTTCGTGTAGCCGTGAAGCTTCGGCGCACGGCCCGTGAGGAGCGCGGCCTCCGTGAGGTTCGGCAGAACGTAGTCCGCCCCCGCGACGAGACGCGCCATCTTCGACGGGAAGTCCGCCGCAAACCCCGCGTAAAGGACGCCGTTGTCGGCCATCGCCGGATCGACAATGCGCACGGCCCCCGGCCGCGCGCACGTCTTCAGGATGGAGAGGATCGGGGCAATGTGACCTTCGCAGACGTACCCCGTGTAGAAGGCGTCAAAGGCGATCTTCTGCTCGACCCACTTCGCCTCGACCTTCGACAGTTCAGCCGTGAGATCGCAGAAACTCCAACCCGTGAAACCGGCCGCCGTGTGGTTCGAGAGGATGGCCGGCGGCAGGACGGCGCACTCGACGCCGCACGCGCTCACAAGCGGCAAGGCCACCGTCGTCGAGCACTGGCCGACGCACGAAATGTCCTGAATCGTCAGAAGTCGTTTCATCGCGGTGAAGTATTATACCATAAAGTCCCTTGAACAAAGAGAGCCGTCCCACCTGTCCAGGAGGGGCGGCCCTCTTCACGGCCGTGCCAATGCGACAACGCGTCGTTTACTTCGTCGCCGTGCGGTCGTTGTACTCGCCAGACTCGGTGTTGATGCGGATGACGTCGCCCTCGTTGATGAAAAGCGGCACCGCGAGTTCATAGCCGCCCTCGACGGTCGCCGGCTTCGTCACCTTGCCCGAGGCCGTGTTGCCCTTCACGCCCGGCTCGACCTTGATCACCTTGCGCTCGACGAGCTGCGGGAGATCGACGCCAATCACCTTGTCGTTGAAGAACAGAGCCTTGACCTCCATCTCGTCCATCAGGAAGTACTTCTTGTCGCCCATGACGTCGTAGGAGACGCGGATTTCCTCGAAGTTCTCGTCCGTAAAGACGAAAGCCGTGCCGTCGTCGTACGAATACGTGACGGACATCTGAAGAAGCTCCGGCTTCTCGAACTTGTCGCCCGAACGGTAGCTCTTGGTCATGCCGCCGCCAGTCATCATGTTGCGCAGCTTGCAGTTGTAGATCGCCTGCCCCTTGCCCGGCTTCGAGAAGTCGAACTCCGTGATCTCCCACGGCTCGCCGTCAATCAAGAGCTTCACGCCCTTGTGCAGCTCGCCCGCTCCGATTACTTCACCCATCTTGTCCTCCGATGTGACGAATCCGGCCTTACCGGAAATTATTTCGTTTTATGGCGCTGCGCCTTCATGCGCTTGTCGTATTTGTGCTTCGACATTTTTTTGCGGCGTTTCTTCTTGATGCTTCCCATTTTTGTTTCTCCTTTGTTGCGGAATTGGTAAAAGATTCCTGATCAGAAAATGATCTTGTTGAGCGGCAGTTCGATGATGCCCGTCGCCCCGTTCGCCTTGAGCGCGGGGATGAGGTCGCGCACCTGGCGCTCCTCGACGACGCTCTCGACGGCGTACCAGCCCGAATCGTTGAGCTTGTTCACCGTCGGCGCGTGCAGGGCCGGCATGACCTTCACGACCTTCGCGAGCGTCTTCTCCGGCGCGTTGCACTTCAAGAGGACGCGACGCTGGGCCTCCAGCGCGCCAATGAGGAGCATTTTGAGCTGCTCAAGCTTCGCGCGCTTCGCCTTGTTCTTCCACGACGCCTTGTTCGCGATGAACCGCGTCGTCGAGGTGAGAATCGTGTCGACGATGCGCAGGTTGTTCGCGCGAAGCGACGAGCCCGTCTCCGTCAAGTCGACGATCGCGTCGACGAGCTCGGGGGCCTTCACTTCCGTCGCGCCCCAGCTGAACTCGACGTCGGCCTTGACACCATGCTTCTTAAGGTAGCGCTTGACGAGGCCCATCGCCTCGGTCGAAATGCGCTTGCCCTGCAAGTCCTTGACCGTCTTGATCTTCGAGTCGTTCGGCACGGCGATCACCCAGCGAACCGGGTTCGACGTCGCCTTCGAGTAGTTGAGCTCGCAGATTTCCTGAACGTCACTGCCGTTCTCGTAAATCCAGTCGTAGCCGCAGATGCCCGCGTCGATCTTGCCAAGCTCGACATAGCGGCTCATTTCCTGCGGACGCAGAAGACGGCACTTGATCTCCTCGTCGTCGATCGACGGGTAGTAGCTGCGGCTTGAACACGAAACATTAAAGCCCGCGCGCTTGAACAGCGCGAAGGTCGATTCCTGCAAACTGCCCTTCGGCAGACCTAGTACGATTGCCATGAAACCTCTTCCTTGGTGAAAAGTCCGCGTATTATAGCACAACCCGCTGACTTCTGTCCACTTGCCCCGCCTCGCCGTTCGATCTGGATGCACGGCCTCCGCTACAGGCGCTCGGCGGCGGCGTCCGCGAGGCGGCGCGTCTGAGAGTCGAACGAAAGGCCGACAAGCCACACGGGCTTGCC
>CAYQUI010000038.1:0-18623 GCA_964420685.1 uncultured Lentisphaeraceae bacterium
TTCCGCGTCAGAGAAAAGTCTGCGCAGATGATAGGCGATATTCGGCACCTCAACCCCATACACCGCCGCGAGCATCTTCTGGCTCATCCAGATATTCTCGTCCTCATAACGGATTTCGAACTTCTCATCCGAAGCGCCCGTCGAGGCAATGTACGTCAGGAACTGCGCCGCAGACGATTTCTGCGGCTCCAGATCCATATCCCCTTGTCTTTCCGCTTTGCCATGTCAGATTTCTTTGCTCCGCATTAAGGTGTCGTCGATTCGGCCGATACGCGCACGGGCACGTTCGGCAGACAGGCCTCCTCGGCGATGGCCGCGTCGAGTTCCGCCGCGCGATCCTCGTCATACCACCAGTAGGCCAAAACACCGTCTTCGTCGCCATAGCGACCGAGGACGGACATCGGCATGCCGAACTTGTTCCAGTAGAGCAGCCGCCGCTCGTCCGTGTTCCAGAGAAGCACGTAGGGGACCTGCGCCGCGACATGGGCATCAATCTGACGATAGACCGCCGCGCGCGCCTCGGCCGACATCAGCGACTTCTCCTGCGCGATGAGCGCGTCCACCTCCGGCACGTCAAGCCCCGTCACGTTGTTGCCGCCCGCATGCTTCCCCTCGGCCGAATGCCACGACGTCTCCGGATTGCGGAAAATGCCCGCGCCCCACGCCGCCCAGGTCATGTCGAAGCTGAATGAATCCATGTCGCGCATCCACCCGGCGAAGTCCTTTCGGACAATCTCCATCTTCACGTTGCAGGCGGCCAGCGCCTGCGAGACGAGCGACAGGAACTTGTCCTCGCCCGCCGAGCGCGAGAGAAACGTGAACGAGAAGCCCTTCGAAAGCCCCGCCTCCGCGAGAAGTCGCCGCGCACCCGCGACATCATACGTCCACACGGCATTTGTGCAGGGATACACCGCGTCATAAAGATCTTCGCAGTAGCTCTTCTGAAGAAAATACTCGCCGTTCATCAACGTGCGGTTCATCGTCTCGCGATCAACGAGTTTCGCCATCGCCTGCCGCACCTTCAAACTGTCGAACGGCGGACGGCGCATGTTCATCGCGAACCCCTGGAAGCCGATCGGTGCGCGGTTCTTCACGCGCCGCTTCAGGATCCAGTTGCGGGCAAACGGCGTCCCCTGCGTCCCCTCGTTCATGATGCGCGCGGAATAGACGGGATAGACGTCGATCAGCCGCTTCTTCAGGGCCTCGAAGGCGTTCTCGTTGTCCGCATAATAGCGCAGGACAATGCGGTCAAAGTTGTAGAGTCCGCGCGCGGACGGACAGTCGCGCCGCCACCACGTCCCCGTGCGCCGAAACTCGCTCTCGACCGATTCGTCAATGCGCGCAAGGGCATACGGCCCGCTCACGGGCATCCCGACGAGCGAGACCGTGTTGAAATCTCGCCCCGCGAATCCATGCTGCGGCAGAATCCAAAACATGCCGCAGTGCAGGAGATCGCGCCAATCGCGCGGGCTGTCGCCCTTCTTGCGGAAACGCACCGTCCGCGCATCCGGCGTCTCGGGGCTTTCGAACGCGCCCAAAATCGTCTTCCACGGGCCGGTCTCGCTCCGTGCGTCCAGGACGGCGTCAAACGTCGCCTTCACGTCCGCCGCCGTGACGGGACGCCCGTCCGACCAGCGCGCGCGTTCGTCGAGGACAAACGTGAACGTCCGTCCGTCCTCCGAGACCGCCCACCGCCGCGCCAACGCCGGCACGAAGTCCAGCGTCGCCGGATCGACCGAGATGAGGTTCTCGTACATCAGGTCGAACGTCATCTTCGTGTAGGCGTTGTTGTCGACGTAGGCGTTGTAGCTCTTCGGGGCCTGTCCACCCGAAAAGCGCACCGTGCCGCCGGCGCGCGCCCGTGGACTCGCGACGGGATCGGGCCGTTCGACCCAATTCGTCGCGGGATACCACGTCGCCGCCGCGAGAAGAAGCGAAGCGATCACGTCAAGGCGTCGCCGCTACCGGTTCGTCGCATAAAGCGGGCCGAAGTTCTTGCAGGCCCGGTAGTCCGCGCCCGTCGGATCGTCCGACGCGCCGAAGAGTCCCCAGCAATGCGGCTGGAAGACCTGCTCCTCCGGCACGTTGTGCATCGCCACCGGGATGCGGAGCATCGACGCGAGCGTGATGAGATCCGCGCCGATGTGCCCGTAGGCAATCGCGCCGTGGTTCGCCGCCCAGGCGTTCATCACCGAATAGACATCCTTGAAGAAGCCCTTGCCGGTGAGGCGCGGCGTAAACCACGTGCACGGCCATTCGGGATTCGTGCGCTCCATGAGCACCTTCTGCTGCTTCGCGTCGAGTTCGACCGACCAGCCTTCGGCAATCTGGAGGACGGGTCCCTGGCCCTTCACGATCGAGATGCGGATCATCGTCAGCGGCAGCCCCTTCGGCGTCAGGAAGGAACTTGAGAAGCCGCCGCCCCGGAAGTACTCGACGCCCGCCGGCACCCACTTCGTCGCCGTCAGCGTCGCGTTGATGTCCTTCTCCGTGACGTCCCACCAGTTCTTGAAGGCGCGCGCGCCCTTCTCCTTCATCTCGCCCGCCGCGTCGAGACAGCACGAGCCCGAGTTGAGGAGGTGGATGACGCCCGCCTTCGCGTCCTTCGGCAAGCCCTTGCCCGTCGCGCGCTTCACGGCCGAATCCGACCAGTACGTGCGCACGTCGGCAAACATCGAGGCCTTGTTGGTGAGCAGCCACATGAGGAGCATGCAGACGCCATTCAGCGAGTCGTTCTCCGTCGCGAGAATCTGCGGCATCTTCTTGCCGTTCCAGTCGAACGAGCTGTTGCAGAGCGTCTCGGCGACGTCGCCGTTCGGCCAGTGATCCGTCCACTGACGCTGGCCCTGAAATCCGCCCGCGATCGCGTTACGGCCCACGGCCTCCTCGCCGAAGCCCATCTCCTTGAGCTTGGGGTTGCCGACCATCATGTCACGGACGATCATGGCCATCTTGGCGAGGAACTCCCAGTCGCGATCCTTCTCCTCGCGCGACTTCTGGATCTTCGGCGGGTTGTAGTCCTTGCCCTCCTGGAGGTTCGCGCGCATCCACGCGATGCACCGCTCGTACTCGTCCTTGTCGTAGATGCCCTCCTCCATGCGGCGAAGGATTTCGCACTCGTCCATGTTCTCCGGCGCAAGGCCCAGGTAGTCCTGCATGAAGTCGACGTCAACGAACGAGCCGGCGATGCCCATCGCCGACGAGCCGATCGAGAGATAGCTCTTGCCCTTCATCATCGCGACGGCCAGGCCCGCCTTCGCAAAGCGGAGAATCTTCTCGGCGACGTCGGCGGGGATCTTCGCGCTCTCGTCCCGGTTCTGAACCTCATGGCCATAGATGCCGTAGGCGGGCATGCCGCGCTGCGCGTAGCCCGCGAGCATGCAGGCGAGGTAGACCGCGCCGGGACGCTCCGTGCCGTTGAAGCCCCAGACGGCCTTCGGGATCTGCGGATCGAGATCCATCGTCTCGGTGCCGTAGCACCAGCACGGCGTGACGGAAAGCGAGACGCCGACGTTCGAGTCGCGGAACTTGTTGGCGCACATCGCCGCCTCGAAGCGTCCGCCAATCGTCGTGTCGGCGAGGACGCACTGGACGGGCGTACCGTCCGGATAGCGGAGGTTGTCCGAAATGAGCTTCGCCGCCGCCTTGGCCATCTCCATGGTCTGGTCTTCAAGCGACTCCCGGACGCCGCGCCGGCGACCGTCGATGATCGGGCGAATGCCCACCTTGGGGAATCCGTTGTGCGTGAATACTGTCTGGTTCATCTTTTCTCTCCTGTTTGCTTTTTCCAATAGCTCAAATACTCGATGTTGCCCATCTCCTTGCCGCGAATCGGCGACTCGGCGAGTCCGAGAAGGGACAGCCCCAGTTCCTCCGTCGCGAAGCGGACAATCCCGTCGCGCGCCTCCAGCCGCAGGGCCTCGTCCCGAACGAGTCCGCCCGGCGCCTTGCCCTTTCCGACCTCGAACTGCGGCTTGATGAGCGCGACGATCCGCCCGCCCGGCGCGAGCACGTCGCGAATCGGCGGCAGGATGAGCCGCAGGGAGATGAACGAGACGTCCGTCACGGCGACTTCGGGGACTTCGGGCAGGTCGGCGGCCGACAGGTAGCGCGCGTTGTAGTTCTCCCGCACCCAGACGCGCGAATCCGCGCGCAACTTGTAGGCGAGCTGGTTCGTTCCGACGTCAACGGCCATCACGCGCGCCGCGCCATGCTGCAGCAGGCAGTCCGTGAACCCGCCTGTGGACGACCCGACGTCCAGGCAGACCTTCCCCTGGACGTCCAGGGCATCCCCGTCCGGCAGCGCCCCGAACCGCTCGAACGCCCCCTCCAGTTTCTCGCCGCCGCGCGAGACGAAACGCGGCGGAGCCTCGACCGCGATGTCGGCCGACACGTCCAGCGTACGCGACGCCTTCGTCTCGACCTGTCCGCCGACGCGCACCTTCCCCTCCAGGACGAGCGCCTGCGCCCGCGTACGCGAATCGGCGAAGCCTCGTTCGACCAACAAGACGTCCAGACGCTTCTTCATCGGCGAATCGACCCGTCCGGATTCCGCAGGAGATAGCCGAGCGGGGGGACGGAATCGCCCTCCCAGTCGTACGGCGTCGCGCCGTAGTTCGAGACAATCGTCGAGCCATCGCCAAACGTCGTGAGGAAGACGTCGGCCGCCAGCGCATCATGGCGCGTCATCAATTCCTTGGTTCGGGTCGTTTTCTTCGGCGAGCCCCAGGCGATTCGCACGTCCGCCGTCTCGGCCGCCGCCGCGCCGCCCAGCAGCGCCGCCCCCAAGAAAAGAACAGCCCTCTCGATTCTCATGCAAACTCCTTCATGTCGTCGACGCGTTGCATTCGGACGGCAGAAGGAGGTACGGCCGTTCCGCCGCACCTCCTTCCGCCCTCTGACGCTCGGCGCGCATCTTACGCGAACGTGTAGACGTCGAGCTTCTTGTAGTGCGTGTGGAGAAGCTTCTCCGCCTTCTCGCTCCCCGGTTCGCCAAGATAGTCCTTGTAGAGGGACTGGACTTCGGGGTTGAGGTGCGACAGGCGAAGCGTCGACTTCTCGTCGTCGGAATAAAGCCCGGCCGTGCGCTTCGCGCGGACTGCGTCCGTCGCAAGGCAGGGCTGGCCGCCGCCGCCGATGCAGCCGCCACGGCACGCCATGACCTCGATGAAGTCGTAGCGCGGCTTCTTTCCGGCCTTGAGGTCGTCGCGAACCTGATCCAGCACCTTCTCGACGTTGCCCATCTGGTGCGCGACGGCGATGTTCACCTTCGTGCCCTTGACGTCGATCGTCGCGGTCTTGATGCCGTCCATGCCACGGACTTCCTTGAAGTCGATCGCCGGCGGCTTCGCCTTCTTCGTGATGAGGCAGTAGGCCGTGCGAAGGGCCGCCTCCATGACGCCGCCCGTCACGCCGAAGATCGTGCCCGCGCCCGTGTAGGCGCCAAGCAGGTCGTCGGCCTTCTCATCCGGAAGGGAGTCGAAGTCGATGCCGGCGGCCCTGATCATGCGGGCGAGCTCGCGCGTCGTCAAGACGACGTCCGTGTCCTGCTGACCCGTCGCGCACATGTGCTCGTCACGCGAGATCTCGTACTTCTTCGCCGTGCAGGGCATGATCGAGGTGACGTGGATCTTCTTCGCCTCGACGCCGTTCTTCTCCGCCCAGTAGCTCTTCGCGAGCGCGGAGAGCATCTGCTGCGGCGACTTGGCGGTCGAGAAGTTCTCCGTGAAGTCCGGCGCGTACTTCTCCATCCAGTCCGTCCACGCGGGGCAGCAGCTCGTGATGAGCGGAAGCTTGCCGCCCGTCGTGAAGCGCTTGACGAACTCCGTCCCCTCCTCCATGATCGTGACGTCGGCCGAGAAGTTCGTGTCGAACACGCGGTCGAAGCCGAGGCGGCGGAGGGCCGCGTAGATCTTGCCCGTCGTGAGCGCGCCCGGCTCCAGCCCGAACGCCTCGCCGAGCGCGACGCGGACGGCCGGGGCGATCTGCACGAGACACGTCTTCTCCGGATCCTGCAGGGCCGACCAGACCTTCTTCGTCTCGTCGTTCTCGTAGATTGCGCCGACCGGGCAGTGCGCGGAGCACTGGCCGCACTTGATGCACGGCGAATCCGCGAGCTTCACGCCCGCCGCCGGGGCCATGACCGTCTTCTCGCCGCGCCCGATGAACTCAAGCGCCCAGACGTTCTGCATCTCCTGGCAGACTTCCGCACAGCGGCCGCACTTGATGCACTTGTCGGGGTTGAGGACGATCGACGGCGTCGACGTGTCGTTCTCGTGGTGGACGACCTCCTTCGGGAACGGGATGTCGCGGATGCCGAAGTCGGCCGCAATCGCCTGAAGTTCGCACGAACCCGAACGCGGGCACTGCAGACAGTCCGACGGGTGGTTCGCGAGGATGAGCTCGAGAACCGTGCGGCGAACCTGCACGATGTCGGGGTCGTGCGTGACGATCTTCATGCCCGGCATCGCCTCCGTGCAGCACGCGCGCAGGAGCTTCGGGCTCGGGACGAACTTCCCCGGCTCCGTCCGGCTCGGAACGAGCTGACGGACGACGCAGATGCCGCAGCTCGCGCCCGGCTTGAGGTCGGGGTGGTAGCACAGGGTCGGGATCTTGACGTTCGCGGCCTTCGCGGCGACGAGGAGGTTCGCGCCCTTCGGGACGCTCACGGCGACGCCGTTGACCTCGAGCGAAATCATTTCAGTAGCCATAACTTAAAACTTCCTTTCCTTGGTAGGGGTTCGGGGGCGACAGAACCCCCGTCCGCTGTCCCTCACCCGTGCGAAATCGCGCCGAACTTGCACGTCGCCTCGCAGGCGCCGCACTTGATGCACTTCGCCGGATCGATGACGTGCGGAGCCTTGACCGCACCCGCGATCGCGCCGGCCGGGCACTTGCGGGCGCACATCGTGCAGCCCTTGCACTTCGCCGCGTCGATCGTGTAGCGGATGAGCTTCGAGCACTTGCCCGAACGACACTTCTTGTCGTGGATGTGCTCCATGTACTCGTCCATGAAGTACTGGAGCGTCGAGCGCACGGGGTTCGACGCCGTCTGGCCGAGGCCGCAGAGCGACGCCTTGTTCATCGCGTCGCAGATCGACCGCATGTCGGCGATGTCCTGCTCCGTGCCACGCCCCTCGCTGATCTTGTTGAGGTAGTTCAGGAGCTTGCGCCCGCCGATCCGACACGGCGCGCACTTGCCGCACGACTCGTCAACCGTGAAGTCGAGGTAGAACTTCGCGATGTCGACCACGCAGTCCGTCTCGTCCATGACGATGAGTCCGCCCGAGCCCATGATCGAGCCGATCTTCGCAAGCGACTCGTAGTCGATCGGCGTGTCGAGGAACTGCGGCGGGATGATGCCGCCCGAAGGGCCGCCCGTCTGTGCCGCCTTGAACTGGTGACCGCCGCGAATGCCGCCGCCGATGTCAAAGATGATCTCGCGCAGGGTCGTGCCCATCGGAACTTCGATGAGGCCCGAATTGTTGACCTTGCCGGTGAGCGCGAAGACCTTCGTGCCCTTCGTCGTCGCCGTGCCGATCTTGCTGAACCAGTCCGCGCCCTTGTTGATGATGACCGGGATGTTCGCAAGCGTCTCGACGTTGTTGATCACGGTCGGACGGCCCCAAAGGCCCTTCACCGCCGGGAACGGCGGACGCGGGCGCGGCATGCCGCGGTTGCCCTCAATGGACTGGAGCAGCGCCGTCTCCTCGCCGCAGACGAACGCGCCCGCGCCGAAGCGAAGCTCGACGTCGAACGAAAAGCCGGAGCCGAGGATGTCGTCGCCGAGAAGACCAAGTTCATGCGCCTGCTTGATCGCCACCTGGAGACGGTGGATCGCAAGCGGATACTCCGCGCGAATGTAGATGAAGCCCTTCGTCGCGCCAATCGCGTAGCCGGCGATGGTCATCGCCTCAAGGACCGAATGGGGGTCGCCCTCCAGCGTCGAGCGATCCATGTACGCGCCCGGGTCGCCCTCGTCGGCGTTGCAGACCATGTACTTCTGGCCCTTCGGCTGCTGCTGGGCGAACTTCCACTTCATGCCGGTCGGGAAGCCCGCGCCGCCGCGCCCGCGAAGGCCCGACTTCAGCATCTCGTCGACGACCTGCTCCGGGGTCATCTCGAAGAGCGCCTTCTCGATCGCCTTGTAGCCGTCGCGCGCGATGTAGTCCTCGATCTTCTCGGGATCGATCACGCCGCAGTTCCGCAGGACGATGCGGTACTGCTTCTTGTAGAACGGGATGTTCGCCTCGGCAACGACGTCCGTCGCCTGCTCCGGATCGTAGCAGAGACGCTGCACGACGCGGCCCTTGACGAGATGCTCGGCGACGATTTCCTTGACGTCGTCCTTCTTGACCTGCACGTAGAACGTGCCCTGCGGCAGGATCTTCACGATCGGGCCCTGCTCGCAGAAACCGAGGCAGCCCGTCTTGACGACCTGGACCTTGTCCTTGAGGCCCGCCGCCTCCAGGCACGAGGCGAACTCCGTGACGAGGCCGTCGGCGCCGCCCGAACAGCACGCCGTACCGCCGCAAATCAGAACATACGATTGATAAGCCATGGCCTTACTTCTCCTTCACGATTTCAACCGAGGGCTTCTTGAGGACTTTCGCCTCAACGACCGCCTTGCCGACGACGTGCTTCTCGACGATCTCCTTCGCCGTCGCGACGTCGACAGACCCGTAGATGACCGTCGGCAGGCCCGCGACGACGACCTCGACGGTCGGCTCCTCGCGGCAGAAGCCCATGCACCCCGTCTGGCGGACGAGGACGTTCGTCATGCCCTTCTCCGCCAGCAGGTCGACAAGCGTCGCGAAGACCTCCTTCGCGCCGGCGGCGATGCCGCACGTGCCCATGCCGACGATGACCTGCGCGTCCTTGTTCGAGTTGTCGCGCAGCTCCATCTCCTTCCGCCGTTCGCTGCGCATCTTGCGCAGATCGTCAAGCGTCAACTTTGCCATGATGAAATCCCCCTTACCCAAGCTTCCTGTACTTTTCGATGATGCTCGCGACGTCCTTCGTCTCGAGCTTGCCGTGCACGTCGCCATTCACGACCGCAACCGGCGCCAGGCCGCAGCAGCCGAGACAGCGGACGGCCTCGATCGAGAACAGCCCGTCGGGCGTCGTCGCGTTCACGCCCACGCCGAGCTGGCGTTCGAACTCCTTGATGAGGTCGTCGCCGCCGCGCAGGTAGCAGGCCGTGCCGAGGCAGACCTGGATGATGTACTTGCCCGCTTTCTGGAGTTTGAAGAAGTTGTAGAAGGTCACGACACCGTAGATCTTCGCCAGCGGCACCTTCAGGAGCTCGCTCGTCTCGATCGCGATTTCGCGCGGGATGTAGCCGTAGGTCTGCTGGACCTTGTGGAGCACCATGATCAGGTTGCCCGGCTTGTCCTTCCACTCCTCGATGAACGCTCGCAGATCCGGCGTCATCTTTTCGGTCTCGTTGCTCACGTCACGTTCTCCATTGAGTATTGGTAGATAACCGCAGTATACCACACCATTCGCAAGTTAGGCAAGGGAAACTCCCGGCTTTTTCCCCTTGCGCTCACGCGGCAGATTTTGATAGAATGTCCGCCGTTTTCACGGACCCTTAGCTCAGTCGGTCAGAGCGGGAGACTCATAATCTCTTGGTCGTGGGTTCAAGTCCCGCAGGGTCCACCAGACGCGGAGACAGAGGTTCACGTCAGACGGACGCGCGGATCAAGGGCCGCCACCAGCAGGTCGGCCGCCAGATTGACGAACTGGTAAAGGAGCGCCCCCAGGACGACAACCGCGCGCACGACCGCCATGTCCGCCGAGTGAATCGCGTTGATCGCGACGGCGCCGAGCCCGGGGATGCCGAAGAAGCCCTCCAGAAGAAGCGACCCCGTGAAGAGACCCGGGATCGACAGCGACACGTACGTGACGATCGGAATGAGCGCGTTGCGCAGGACATGCCGCAGGAGAATGACGGGACGCGCCAGCCCCTTCGCCCGCGCCGTGAGCACATAGGGACTGTAGACCTCGTCCAGCAGGGCCGTGCGGAAGAAGCGCACGTCCGCGCCCAGCGAGGAGACAATGCCGATCAGAATCGGCAACGCCAGGTAAAGGGCGTTGCGGTAGCCCCAGACCGGAAAGAGGCCAAGCCGATAGGCGAGAAAGAACTGTCCCGCCAACACCCAGACGACGTAGTTGACGCTCATGAGGACGGCCGAAGCCAGGAGAACGGCATGATCGACGGCACGCCCGCGAAACGCCGCTGCGCCAAGCGCGAGGGCCAGCCCGACAACGACGCTCCCCGCGAGAATCGGGACGGTCAGCGACAGCGACGGCCCGACGCCGCGCGCCAGCACGTCGAGAACCGGCTCGCCATTCTCGATCGAGTAGCCGAAGTCGCCCCGCGCGAGGTCGGACAGGAAGCGGACGAACTGGCTGTCCCGCGCAAAGACAAGCGGACGGTCGAAACCGTACTGGCGGTTGAACGCGGCAATCGACTCGGCCGAGGCGTTCTTGCCGAGAACGGTCTCCGCCGGCGAGCCGCCGACGACATTGAACAACGCAAACGTCAGGAGAAGGACGCCGACCGTGGTCGGAATCATCTCAAGAACGCGGCGGAGAACGTATCTCAGCATCCGATTGCGGCCGTCAGCCGCGCCGCCAGCGCATCTGGGTCGCAGGCGTCCAGACGGCGGAGCGCACAGGCCCAGCGGTAGGCGCCCGACCCGTTCGTGTCATAGGGACGATCCGAGAAGAGATTGTCGAACGCGCGACGGCGCGCGCGGTAAGCGGCCTGCGTCTCGGCGAGGCGACGGCGGAAGCCCTCGACGTAGGCGGCGGCAAAAGCCGTGAACTCCGTCACGTACGTCCGCCGCCGCGTCGCGAACGCGGCGTATTCGGCGACAAAGTCCCCAAGCGGCCGCTCGTAGTCGATGAAGCTTCCCGCATGGTCGGTGATGCGGATCTCGTCCGGCATGCCGTCAGCCCCCGTCGTGACGACTTCGTAGTTCTGGTCGAAGAGCAAGTCCCGCGTCACGGAATTGCGACGACCGACAACGAGGTCAATCGCGGCGGCCTGCCCCATCAGGAACGCGAACTTCTGCGCCCAGGCGGGATTGCGGTACTTCGCGAGCGGCACCTTGTCCGACGCCGTGCCGCGAACATAGCTGCGCGCGAAGTAGGCCGTGCGGAGCGAGACGCCGTTGTACTGGTTGTTGCCCCGGTACTTCTCGGCGAAGTGCCCGTAGCCGATGTGGCGCGGCAGGTTCATGCCGAGCTGGCGGCACATGAGCCGGCGGTCGAGGATGAAGTCCGAATACTCGTCGGCTTCGAGAATCGACTGCAGAAGGCTCTTGCCCTCGTCGAGATGCTCGGCGACGCCCCACTTCTGGAGGCGGATCATCATCACCTTCGGCTCGGCGTCGCCCTCTTCCGCGCACTGCATGATGTAGAGGTGCCCACGGCGGTCGCCGGCGATGGGGCGGCGGGCAAGCGAAGCGGCAATGCGCCCGACATTGACGTACGTGATGCTGCCGAAGAGGCGCGTCGTGTTGAAGAGAAGGCTCTTCACGCGCGGGTCGCAGAGCGCGAGCAGTTCCGGATCCTGCGTGCGCGCCGCCTCGTCGTAGATCGGATCGAAGATGACCTCGCCGTCCACGATGCGCGCGCCCGGCAGCCATTCGACCTGTCGGTAGAACTCCGGCGAAAGGCCGGCGACAAGTTCCTGCTCCTCCACGGCCGTCTCGTTCGGGCCTGCCGTCAGCGCATGGCACATCGCATTGCGCCAGTCGAAGTTGGCGACGGACTCGTCACGCAACTCCGCCGGGAGCGCGATGCGCCAGTCGAGGGCAATCCGGTCGCAGGCGGCCCGGAGCGCGGCATCGTCCAACTCCGCGACCTTGAGCGCGCGAAAGGCGCGCTTGACCTCAATGGGCGTCGCGGCGGGGAAGAGGTCGACCTCCGGATGTCCCGTGCGGTTCCGCTTGTTGAGGCCGGACACGATTTCCGCGACCTGGCGGCGGAAGTCCTCCGGGGACAGGCCCTTCACGGCGGCATAGGCGCCGACCGTCAGGAATCGCGTGCCGGTCGCGTGGTTGTAGTAGTAGATCGGCAGCACGTCGATCGCGACCTTTGCGCGCGCGATGAGGGCGGCCATGTCGTCCTGCGAAATCGGCTGGCGCGCCATGCGCCAGTTCTCGCCGCGCGCGCGCAACGCGCCACGGACTTTCGCGGAGGAGGTGTTGAGGAAGCGAATCGACCGTTTCGGCACCATCGTCTGAAGAACTTCATCTGCCCGCAGGGCGAGATCCATGCGGTCGGGGTTCGGACGAATCAGAACCTGGTCGTCCGTAAAGATGAGATCGACGGACTCGGCGATTTCGGCCTCTTCCTCGGACGGCGTCAACGGCTTCTCCTTCGCCAGTTCCTCCAGCCACATCACGCGCTGAAGCGCGTGAATGCCCTTCTTCGTGACGAGTCCGGGCGTCCGGAAGAAAAGCGTGCCGATGCGGCTCAAAAGGCGCCCTTCGGCATCCTTGGCGAAGATTTTCTCCCCGATGATCCTCATGTCTTGACTATCCTTTCTGCACCAGCATCCCATTCGCGACCTGAAGGATGCGATTCAGGGCTACCTTAAGGGAGGTTTCGGGAATCCCCCGACTGTGAAAACACAACCCCCAAAGCAACAGAAGAAAGCAGTATACACCATCATCTGTCAGATTGTCAACGCCGCGCCAGAAGTCAACCGCCTTGTCGCCGATTCCGCTGGCAAAACGCGAGTTCACCAGGCGATCGCGCCCAGCGCATCGGCCATCAGCCGCGCGGCGTGGGCATCGCGCTCGGCAGACGTCGACGAGCCGAGGACGACGACGACCGCGCGCCGCCCCTTCCGCGTGCCCGTGAGGACGACCGACGAACCGCCTGCGTCGATGTACCCCGTCTTCAGGCCGTCCACCGCCTCCGTGCCGTCGGGGTTGATGACCTTGCGCGCGTCCTTCACGAGGACGTTGTTGTGGTTCTTGAGCGGATAGGGACGTCCTTCGCCGTCCCGAACAGGCGTCTCCGCCGCGCTCTTCACCTTGATCGACGTGTACTTGAGCACGCCCGGATGGTTCTTCAGGAGCTCGCGCGCCAGCCGCAGCTGGTCGGCCGCCGTCGTGCGGTTGAAGTCCGTCCACGGATAGCGCCGCCGCGCGTTCGGCGGCAAGCCGTTCGCGTTGAAGTAGCGCGTCCGCGTCATGCCGAGCTGCGTCGCGCGCGCGTTCATGCGCGCGACGAACGAGGCGTGCGTCCCGTTCGCCTGAACGGCGAGGGCAATCGCCGCGTCGTTCGCGCTGTTGACGAGAAGCGCCGTCAGGAGGTCTTCGACCGTCATCGACTGCCCGGCCTTGAGCCCGACCCAGCTCGCCTCGGAGGCGTAGACCTCCGGCGTCGCCGTCACGCGCGTCTCAAGGCCATAGCGACCGGCCTTCACGTCCTCGAGAACGAGCAACGCCGTCATCAGCTTCGTCACGCTCGCCGGATACGCCTCGGCGTCGGCGTTGTCGGAAAAGAGGATTTCGCCCGTCTTCGCGTCCGCCGCAATCGCCCCGACATAGGGCGAACGGCGGTGGGCCGTTTGGACAGGCTCCGCCGTCGCCGCCGAAGCCGTCCGCCGAACGGGCTTGCGCGCCGGCGCCGCGACGGCAGCCGCCACGGCCAGTCCGACGAAAAGCGCCAGCCCCAGCCTCCGCATCTGCCGCCTCGTCACTTGACGGTTGTGCGCGTCGCCTTCTGGAGAGACTTCCAGAGAGTCGCCGCGTCCTTCGCCTCCAGGACGGCCTTGCGGTTCGCCTCCTTGGCAAAGGACTGCGCAAGCCCCGCCATCAGGCGAAGGTAGAACGCCGAGACCGCGACGGGAATCGCCGACAGGAAGACCATGTTGACCTTCTCGCCGTCCCAGTCAATGCCGTCCGCCGAAACGCCCATCGCGAGCGTCAGGCCGCCGCCCTCGACCCCGCGCACGTGCGGGAACGCCAACCCGCCTTCCATCGCCGTCGAGAGGACGCCCTCGCGCTCAAGCGCCGCCGTCACGAGGTTCTCCGCGCTGGAGATGAACCCGTGCTTCTCCATCGCGAGGGCGAGCTTCGCGATCGCCTGCTCGCGCGTGGCCGAACCGAGGTCGCAGACCATGAGCTCCTCGGCGCTGAAGCGCGAGATGCCCGTCTTCGGATTGTCGCGGTCGGGCGCTTCGGACGTGTTGACGACCGCGTCCTCGTCCGCCGCGAACAGGATGCGTCCGCAGCTCGAACACGCGACGAGATGCTGTCCGAGGCGAACCTGCTGACCCTGCGCGATCGGAACCTGCATGCCGCAGACGGCGCAGCAGTTGTTGACCATCGCGGAGATGACGATGTGGCTTCTCTTGTAGAGACGCGCGTAGAGACCCGCGACCTGCGGCACGAGCTTCTGCTGCAGGGCGTCGATGGAGTCGTTCAGCGCGTCCAGGTGGCTGCCGTCACCCGTCTGGTGGTGCTCGTCGCGCGTGAGAACCAGTTCCTGGAGCTGGCGAAGCGTATTGATTTGGCTTTTCATCGTTTTCCTTCTGTGTAGATGCGTATCTTGTCCAAAGTCTCTGCGGAAAGGATGTGCTCCATGCGACAGGCGTCCCGATCCGCCGTGCGGCGCGAAACGCCGAGTTTCTGGAGGAATCCCCGAAGAAGTTCATGCCGGTTCAGGACGCGCCGGGCGGCCGCCGCGCCCTTGTCCGTCAACTCGATCGGGCCATAGGGCCGCTGCTCGGCCAGTTCCAGCCGCTTGAGCTCGTGGATCGCCTTGACGACGGACGGCATCTTCACCGAGAGGAGGCGCGCGACGTCCCGGACCTGCGCGCTCCCGTTCTCCTCGATCAGCATGAAGATGGCCTCGAGGTAGTCCTCCAGGCTCTGCGTCATCTCGCACGAAGCCGCGCCGCTGCGGCCGCCACTTGTCGCCCTGTCCATCGCAGCCTCACTTTCCGTAGGGACTCGTCTTCTTCATGAGCTGGGCGAACTTGACGGCCTCGATCGACTCGTCCAGGTGCAGCGGAAACGGCGCCGCCGTGCGGACGGTGGCGTACACGTGCTTCCAGAACGCCGCCGGCCCGTACAGCGTCCCCTTCGGCAAGGAGACCGTCTCGGTGACGAGGGGGAACGTCTCGTGCAGGTCGCGGATCGCCGGCGTGCGCACGGACGACCGGCGACGGGGGAACGAGAACGCCGGGTCGATCGCCGTGAGCGTGCCCTCCGACGCGCCCGCCTCGATGCGGACGACGCCGCGCTCGCCACGCAGTTCAAAGGACGGGGCCTGCAGCCCCGGCAAGACGCCCCCGGAGAACTCGATGTCGGCCGAAATCGTCTCGCGCGTCTTGAGGTTCACGTGCGCATAGTCCTCGGAGTCGCCGAGCGAGGCGATGCGCTTGAGTTCGCTCCACATCTGAATCGGCGGCGTCGGCAAGAGCCGAAGGGCCTGGATGACGAGATCCGTCATCGCGTAGTAGGCCGCGCCACCGCCCAGGCGCTTGACGCACTGCCAGTCGTCGCGACGAACGAAGTCCTCGCGACGGATGCGGATCTGGTAGATCGGGCCCAGCCGCGGGTCGGACATCATGTGCTTCGCGAGGAGGAAATCGGGCGCGAACAGCCCGCGCTGCAGGACGAGCAACCGGTTCTTCGACTTCATCGCCTGTCCGCGCAGGAGCTGCGCATCGTTAAGCGTCAAGGCCATCGGCGCCTCCAGCAGCGTCCAGAACCCCTTCTGGAGCGACAGGAGCGCATGCTCGACATGATCGGTCGTGCAGGTCGCGATGTCCACGAGGTCAATGTCGCGCTCGTCAAGCATGTCGGAGAACTGCCGGAACATCTTGCAGTCGGGATAGTCCTTCGCGACGCGATCGCGACGTTCCTTCAGGAGGTCGCACGCCGCGACGACCTTGAAGAGGGACGGATGCCGGAGAAAGACCGGATAGTGTTCCGTGAACATCGCCCGTCCGAGACCCATGAGGGCCACGCGAATCGGCGGACGCTGGTATTCGAGGTGACTCATTTCTTCACGATCTCCGTGATGGCCGAAAGAAACTGCGCGACATCCTTGAACTGGCGGTAGACGCTCGCAAAGCGAATGTAGGCGACCTCGTCCACGCGATGAAGTTCCTCCATCACCAGTTCGGCAATCTTCGTCGAGGGGACCTCGTCGCCCTCCAGCCGCGCGACGACGCTGTCAATCATCGTCCGGATCTGCTCGCTCGAAACGCGCCGCTTGCCGCAGGCCTGGCGAATCGCCTTTTCAAGCTTCTGCCGCTCGAACGTCTGGCGGCGACCGTCGCGCTTGACGACCAGGACCTCGTCGCGGTCAATCTCCTCATAGGTCGTGAAGCGACAGCCGCACTTCAGGCACTCGCGACGGCGGCGAATCGCCGCGCCGTCCCGCGCGCTGCGCGAGTCGAGCACCTTGTCGTCATCCGTCTGGCACTTCGGACACTTCACTCCCTAAACCTCCAAACTCCCAAACGCCCAAGCATCAAAGCCACCGAACCTCCCTCACACCTTTCCGTTCGGGCACATCGTGCAGTGCCGGCAGTCGAGACTGACCGGCAGCGGCGCCGGCGCGCCCTTCCGACGCGCCTGCCATTCGCCGAGGCGATTGATGAACGCCAGCAGAAGCCCCAGCGTAATGAAGCCGCCGGCCGGCAGAATCGCGAGCGTGACCGGCCCCGGATTCAGGTTCTTGAACGCGAGGTCGCCCCAGACCGTCAGCGTCCCCGCCCCGCAGATTTCGCGCACGGATGCCACCAGCGCGAGCGACAGCGTGAAGCCGAGTCCCGAACCGAGACCGTCCGCAAGCGAATCGAGAACGCCGTTCCGACACGCGAACGCCTCGGCGCGACCGAGGATGATGCAGTTGACGACAATGAGCGGAATGAAAATGCCGAGCGAAGACGAAAGCGCGGGCAGGTACGCCTGCATGAGCAGGTCAATCGCCGTCACGAACGTCGCGATGATGACGATGTAGCACGGGATATGCACGGCATCAGGAATCGCCTTGCGAAGGGCCGAGACGAGACCGTTCGAGCAGACGAGAACAAACGTCGCCGCCAGGCCCATGCCGAGCGCGTTCTCTAGCGACGTCGTGACCGCCAGCGTCGGGCAAAGGCCAAGGACAAGCCGAAACGTCGGGTTGTTCCTGAAAATGCCATGCCAAAAGGCTAACCATGTCTTCATGGCTGGTATTATACACCCACGGACAGAAAAAGGCAAGGGCGGCTCGCCGCACTACAGGAACGTCCGCCGCACGCGACGCAGCCAGGCCGCCGGCCGACGGTGGACGAGCAGCGAGACAAAGCCGAGCGTCAAGGGAACGACGGCAAACGCACGGCATCCCCAGACGCGCAAAAGGACGGCACCAAGGACAACGCCCGACACGAAGCACGCGATGACAAGCGCGTAGTGCCGCGCCTTCGCGAACCCGTTCGGATCCGATCCCGTCAGCGCGGCATAGGCGGCATCCGCCCCGCTGCGCAAGTTGCCCGTGCACATGGTCGAGGCAAACGGCAAGCCATGGACGCGACGGAACGTCTGAACCTGCAGAGCGCAGACAAAGGAGATCATGGCCGCGACGGCGAAATCGCCCGACCCGCACGGCAGGCAGACGACAACGGACAAAAGCGCCGCCTCGACCCAAAGGACGACCTGATGCCAGCCCATCCGCCGAACGCGCCCGTATCGCGCGTGAATCACGTTGGCGATCATCACGCCCGCACCATAGGCAAGAACGGCGCACAGGCCGTGCACCGCGCGCGCCGCCTCGCCCGTCGCCATCTGAAGTCCCATGAGGACGAGGTTGCCCGTCACCGCATTCGCAAACACGCCGCCGCGAAAGAGATAGGAATAGACGTCGGTAAAGCCGCCCGCCGCACTCAGCAGACAGACCGCCAGCAACCGCTCCTCCCGCATCACTCGTTTCACCGCGTCGTGCGCCCGGATTTCGTCGCCTCGGCGTAGTCCGCGTCGGAGACGGGTTCGTGCCATGTCGTCTTGTTCGTCTCGGGATGGCATTCGATGGCGAGGTGGCTGAACCACGTCGTCGGCCCCGCACCGTGCCAATGCTCGACGTTCGCCGGGATCTCGACGACCGCCCCAGACGTCATCTTCACCGCCTTCTCGCCGCGCGCCTGATACCAGCCCTCGCCGCCGACGCAGACGAGAACCTGTCCGCCCGTGTGCGCATGCCAGTTATTGCGACAGCCCGGCTCGAACGTGACGTTGAAAATCGGCACGCCCGTCTCCTTGTCGCGCTTCGTCAGCGCCGCCAGCCAGCTGCGTCCGCTGAAATACTGCCGATAGCGCGTGTTGGGGAATCCCGCCCGAAAGGGGCTGACCGTATCCTCCGTCTGCACGGGTTCAGAGGATTCCGCGTCACAACGCGCCAAGGCCAGCCCTCCCGCCAGGACCGCGAGCGCAAGAAATGCGGACAATTTACAGTGGGCGCCGTTTCGTTTCACGTCTGCTCCTCCTTTCGCGAGCCGCGCAGTTCATCGGCGGGGATCTCCTCCAGGCGCACGAGCTCGCGTCCGCGAAACTCGTAGCAGATGAAGTGCACGGGCGTCCCGCCCGCCAGCGCCGGCAGCGCCG
>CAYQUI010000039.1:0-18594 GCA_964420685.1 uncultured Lentisphaeraceae bacterium
GTGGATTTCACGAACTGGACGGTTGCGTGCGCCCACGCCAAGGCGAAAAAGTTCAGGTTTGACTATGATCCCGTCACGGGCGTTGTGGAAGTCGTTTATGCCCCGCCGGGACGCATGATGGTAATCAAGTAGCTAAATGGTTTTGAAAAAAAAAACAAGAGAAAAGGAAAATGACAACATGAAACAGCTGATTCTGGTTTTCACGTTGCTGCCAATGGCGACGCTCGCCGCTGTCAACGCCACGACCGATGCTTTCGCCGCGCCCGATCTCAAGGGCGTCAAGCTCTTGGGCCTCGCCGGGCAGCAGGCCGATGCCTGCATTCGCGCACGGGCCTACTCCGACTGGGCGCGCGGCGCGATGTACGACGAAAGCGTCAACGCCTTCCGTACGCACTGGGACGACACGGACGGCCGCACCGGCTGGCAGGGCGAGTACTGGGGAAAGACGATGCTTTGCTTCGCGGGCGCCGTCGCCTACACGCAGGATCCGTCGCTTAAGGACTGGATGACGCGTCACATGGCCGACTTCCTTGAGGAGTTCCAGAAGCCGAACGGCTACCTCAGCACCTACCGGCAGGAAGACCTGTTGCGGCGCAATGCGTCGGACCCCGACTCCAAGCGGCACTGGTGCTTCAATGTCTGGGGGCGGAAGTACACGCTCTGGGCGCTCGTTGACATCTACCGGACGACGGGCGACAGGCGTGCGCTCAACGGTGCGATGAAGATGGCCGATCACCTCGTCGCGCAGCTCAAGCGCCTCAACCTCACGATCGACAAGACGGGTTGCTGGAACGGCGTCTCGTCGATGAGCATCCTCCGCCCCGTGCTTGAGCTCTACCGCATCACGGACAAGCCTGCCTACCTGGCCCTCGCCAAGGACATCGTCCGCGCCATGGACGCCGAGCCGATGACGCCCACGACGCTGATCCGCAATGCCTTCCGTACGGACAAGATCTGCGACTGGTTCCCGGAGGCGGCGTACTGGGCGAAGGCCTACGAGATCCAGAGCTGCCTGGAGGGACTAGTGGACTACTACCGTCTGACCGGCGAGCGGCGTGTGCTCGACGCCGTGCTGGCGTTCCATCGGCACCTGATCGACGAAGAACTCAACCCGATGCGCTCGGCCGGACTCTTCGACCACTTCCTCGATGCGCGCCACCACGTCAACGGCATGACCGAACTCTGCGACGTCACGCACTGGATTCGCCTCAACCGCGAACTGCTGCTCGTCACGGGCGACGCGAAGTATGCGGACATGATCGAAGAGGCGTTCTACAACGCCTTCCTCGCGGGCGTTTTCCGCGACGGCCGTTGGGGCGCCCACATCGTCCGTTCCCATGGCACGCGCCACCTCGCCGCGCCGCCGCAGACCGGCATGCGCGAGCATCAGTGCTGCCCGGACAACATGATGCGGACCTATTTCGACGTCGCGGGCAGCGTGGGCGGCATGGCATCGGACGGCACGCTTTGCGTGACGCTCTACGCGGACGCCGTCGCGGCGTTCCCAGACGCGCGCGTGTCGGTCTCCGGCGGCTATCCGTATGCGGACACGCCCGTGACGGTGACGATCGACCGCACGGCGGCAGGCCGCGTGAAATTCCGCATTCCGCGCTGGTCGCAGACGTTCACGCTGAACGGCAAGCCTGTCACCGCGACGGACGGCTGGTACGCCGTCGACGCGCCGGCCGGCTCGAGCGCCTGGACGCTGGCGTTCGACTTTTCGCCGCGGTTGGAGGAACTTCCCGTTGCCGGCGAAGCCATCCCGCCGTCACCGCAGAACCACAGCTTCGAGGTTCCCAAGTACACCGTTCACTTCATGGAATGGTACACGCCGGACATGGCCGGCCTGACGCGCAGCGTCGCGGGCACGCTTGTCCTGCGCGGGCCGCTCGTCCTCGCCAAGGGGCGTCTCGCGGGCACGTCGCGTGCGGAGACGCTGTTCGCCACGTCCATCCGGAACAACGACTGGAAGGCCTCGCTCACGCCTGCGCCGACGACAGCAGAAAACGCCGGCGTGACGCGCGCGTGGACGCTTACGCTGTCGCACGGCCCTGAATCGAAGACGATTCCCGTCGCCGACTTTGCCTCCGTTTCGAACGTGGACGATCCCGGCAACTGGTTCTCGCTTTGGTTCTGACGGACGCCTTGTCGTCCAAATGGAAACTGGAGAATTCGATGAGCGATGAAACGGAAATGCGGATGGGCAGGGTTGCGGTCGTCGGTCTTTCCCTGGCCTTGCCTCTCATGGGCTTCGGCAAAGAGGCGGCGCGGGCGGTCGACACCTATCCCTATGGCGTCGCCGCCCACGTGACGCGGAGCGAGGGGACGCCGAGCAGATTGAAGGGGACGATTGCCACGATGCGTCTGGCCGGGCTTCGGTACGTTCGCAGCGACATTGACGCACATCGGGTTCTCCGTCCGGACGGCACGTACGACTATGCGGTCTACGATCCCCTCGTCTCGGAACTTGAGACGCATGGCATCCGGCTTCTGCCGATTATCTATGGCTACAAGCCCGGAGCCTGGAACGGCGCACCGGAAGACCTTGCGCGTCAGGAAGAGTATGTCCGCTCGTTTGTCGCCCATTACGGCCTTCGCGTCCCCGTGGTTGAGATCTGGAACGAGGCGAACATTGAAATGTTCCTCACGAATCCCGATCCGGTGCGCTATGCCGAGATTCTGAAGGCGTCCTATCGCGGGGCCAAGCGCGCCAACCCGCGTGTGCGCGTCGCGTTTACGGGCACGGCCGGCGTGCCGCTGGACTGGATTCGCGCGGTGTTCAAGGCCGGGGCCGTCAATTCGTTCGACGTCATGAACGTGCACCCCTATTCCCATCCGGGCGCGCCAGAGGGTTCTCTGGACGTCAACGTGGAGAAGCTGCGTGCGCTGATGAACGAGTTCGGTTGCGGCGACCGTCCGATCTGGATTACGGAAATCGGCTGGCCGACGCATTCGGCGTCGATCGAGCACGCGAGCATTCTGCTTGCCGGACTGAAGACGGCGCGTCCGGAGCAGAAGTCGTGGCGCGTCGTTGTGGCGGACAATGCGATGAGGGATTCGGACGTGGACTTGTCGCTGGCCGAAAACCTGCTTGACATCCTGCCGCCGGGCAGTGAGGCGCGCGCGTGTTCGCAGCCCGAGACGTGCCGCCGCCTGGCGGCGGGCGACGTCGATGCGGTCGTCTATCCGATTGACATGACGTTCCCGGCCGAGACGGTTGAGGCTGTCAATGCCTTTATTGCCAAAGGCGGCGTCTTCGTGGACTTTGGCGGCATCCCCTGCTACTACGGGCGGATTGGGGCGGATGCGCCGGAGGGAATGGAGGCGGGCGGCGCGATGTTGAGCCGGTTTCCGTTCGGCTACCGTGCCTGGTGGAACGGGGGAAAGGGGGTTTATCCGGAGGCGAGCCGCGTGTTCGCGACGGAGGTCGGCCTTCGGGCCGGCGTACGGCAGGAGCCGACGGGGTTTGCCGTGCGGCGTTTCCTTGTGCCGGATCGCGCAGGGTCCGAGTCGGAGTGGATTCCGCTTGTCGCGGGGAAGACGAACGACGTCGATCTCGTGGCGGCGGCCGTGATTCGCTATCGGGGCGCGCGGACGGGCGCAGCCGTCCTTTGCTCGCTTGAGCGATCGATCGGCGGCGTCGCGGGCACGAATACCGAGGAGAACCAGGCGCGCTTCACGGCGCGGGCCTTGGGCCTCTCCTTCGCGGAGGGGGTGGAGGCGTATTTCCCCTACAACCTGCGCGCGTCTGAGGAGGACCCTGGCTACAGCGAGCACCATTTCGGGCTGATGCACGCGAATTTCGTTCCGAAGCCCGCCTATTCGGCCTACGCGAACTTTACGCGGGAGCGTCCGGCTGGCTCGCGGCAGACGGAGACGCCTTGGCACAATGCGGCGCGGACGCTCTTTTTCCCCCAGTGGACGCGGCCGACTGGCGTTTCGGCGGGCATGGTCTGGACGCCCGGCGCGTTGCAGCGCCTGACGATGCGGTTTGTCGGCGGGCGGCCGACGTTTCGCGACATGTACGGGCGGAAGATTGCCGTGCGGGAACTGGGCGACGGGTCCTGGTGCGTGCCGGTCTCGGTTTCGCCGACTTATTTCTCGGGCGCGGCTCTCGTGCCGCCGTTGGAACGTGCCGCTGTCGCGCCGTGATTTGTGGTATAATGCGGCCCGGCGTGGTCGAAGAGGCGTGAGGCCGAGGCGGCGCGCGGAGAACGGGTGAAGCGAGGCCCGGGAAACAAAAGGAGCGGCGGAAATGCAGAGAAGAGATTTCTTGACGATGGGGTTGGCGAGCGTGGCGTTCGCCGGTTGTGCGGCGGCGAAGCGTTCGGCGTCGACGGCCGTGGCTCGTGCGCCGGGCGGCGGCGATCCGATGATGCGCGGGCCGTTTCCAATCCTCTCGACGCCGTTTCACAAGGACGGAAGCGTGGACTACGAATCGCTGAAGCGCGGCGTGTTGTTCACGGCGAAGGGCGGCTGCCCGGGCGTGATCTGGTGCCAGTCCAACGACGCGATTGACCTGCTCACGTTCGAGGAAAAGAAGAAGGGCTATGAGGCCTGCGCCCAGGCGATGCAGGGCGTGGACTGCGTGATGACGTTCGGCTGCAACGGCCCGACGTGGGAGCAGATGGTCAAGGAGGCAAAAGCCGTCGAGGAGATCGCGGCGAAGTACCCGAAGACCCGTATCGCAATCATTTCGCGTCCGCCGGACACGGGCAAGACGCAGGCGGACATCAAGTTCTACTATGAAAAGCTCGCCGAGGTGGCGAAGCGGCCCGTCATCATCCAGACGTATGTGAACGGCACGTGCCCGGCGCCGGCGGTCGATTTGCTCGTCGATCTGGCGAAGCGTTGGCCGAAGGTCTACGGCTACATCAAGGAGGAGAGCGGCGGCGCGGAGGCGAACGAGCGCATGAAGCAGGAGAACGCCGCCAAGCCGGTCATCCACACGGTGTTCAGCGCCTGGGGCGGCTGGCAGTGGCTTCACCAGAGCCGTCGCTGCGGGAGCGAGGGGCTGATTACGGAACGGTGTGCCTACGCGCCGCTTCTCGGCTACATCTGGCGGCAGATGGAGGCGGACGATCCGAAGGGCACGCTCACGGCGGCGTATGCGCTGTTCCGTCTGCTGATCGACCAGCGCAACTATCCCGGCGGACTGCGCGGCTATTCGCTCTACTATCTCCAGCGGCAGGGCGTGTTCGAGACGACCGTGTCGCGCGAGTACTTGAACGCGGAGAAGAAAGAGCAGGGGACGGTCGCCGTGGGCGACAACACGAAATGGAAGCTCGGCGACGTCACGCTCACGGCCGACCAGAAGGCCGAGCTGGACGCCTGCTATGACGATATGCTCCGTTTCGTGCGCGAGAACTGACCCACTCGATATTGCCAGTTGCGGCGAAGGCGCAATGGGATAACACAGGAGCATGAGCCTGTGGTATACTACCACTTTCTCGCAGACGCGAGAACGACACGAAAACAAAGGCAGGAACATGATGAAACTGACGAGACTGGTCGGCGCGCTGGCGCCGCTTTTGGCATTGGCCGCGACGGCGGCCGAGATTCCGCTCCCCGAACATCCGCGCCCGGACTGGATGCGCGCGGAGTGGGTCAACCTAAACGGCGCGTGGGACTTCGGCTTCGCGCCCGACCGGCTGGACCGGAAGATCACCGTGCCGTTCGGCTGGGGCTCGCCGCTCTCGGGCGTGCACGACGTGAAGCCCGACAACGGCCACTACCGCCGCACGGTGACGGTGCCGGCCGCGTGGAAGGGGAAGCGCGTCTTCGTCGTCGTGGGCGCGTCCGACCATGACACGTCCTGCACGTTCGACGGCAACGACCTCGGCAAGCACGTGGGCGGCTACACGCCCTTCGAGTTCGAACTGACGGAATTCGTGCGCTGGGGCGAGGCGCAGACGCTCGCCTTCGCCGTCTGGGATCCGAGCGACAAGGCCGCGCGGGACGGCGGCTACCTCTACGGCAAGCAGGGCTACGGCAACGCGCGCGGCATCTGGCAGACCGTCTACCTGGAGGCGCGCGGCACGACGTTCCTCGACCGCGTGCGCTTCATCCCGTCCCTCGCGCGCTCGGCCGTCCGCCTGGAGGCGACGCTCGGCGCGCCGGCGACGCGCGCGGCGACGCTGCGCGCGGACGTGGACGGAAAGTCCTTCACGTTCCCGGTCGCGGTCGGCCAGCAGGTCGTCGCGGGAGAGATCCCGCTCGCGAAGCCCCGCCTCTGGGATCTGGACGACCCCTACCTCTACGACGTCACGCTGACGCTGGGCGACGACGTCGTGACGTCCTATTTCGGCTTCCGCGAGGTCGGCACGGGGAAGACGCCGAACGGCGACAGCTACGTGACGCTGAACGGCAAGCCCGTCTACCTCCAGCTCTGCCTCGACCAGAGCTACCATCCGGAGGGGTGGTACACGTTTCCGTCGGATGAATTCATGAAGAACGAGATCCTCCTCTCGAAGCGGCTCGCGCTCACCGGCAACCGCATCCACATCAAGGTCGAGGTGCCGCGCAAGCTCTACTGGGCCGACCGGCTCGGCGTCCTCATCCAGGCGGACGTCCCCTGCGCGTGGGGCGAGGCGGGCGAGGCGTTCTTCGACGAGCACAGGAAGTGCTTCGAGGGCATGCTCGCGCGCGACTTCAACCATCCGTCGATCTACCAGTGGACGCTCTTTAACGAGACGTGGGGGCTCTTCTCGAACCGGTCGCTCGCGGTGGGCCTCGCCGAGGGCGGGTCGGGCCGGAAGCGCACGTACCGCGCGGCGACGCAGCGCCGGGTCGCCGCCGCCTACCAGGCGGCGAAGCGCGCCGACCCGACGCGGCTCGTCGAGGACAACTCGCCGTGCAACCGCGATCACGTCGTCACGGACGTCAACACGTGGCATGCCTACTGCCCCGGCTACCGCTGGGAGGGGGAGGTCGCCTATCACTGTTCCAAGACCTATCCCGGCTCGACGGCGAACTACATCGGCGGACACGTCCAGCGCGACGAGCCGATGATGAACTCCGAGTGCGGCAACGTCTGGGGGTACAAGGGCTCGACGGGCGACTGCGACTTCACGTGGGACTACCACCTCATGATCAACGCCTTCCGCCGCCACCTCAAGTGCGCGGGCTGGCTCTACACCGAGCACCACGACGTCACGAACGAGTGGAACGGCTACGTCCGCTTCGACCGCACGCCGAAGGAGACGGGCTTTGAGGACCTCGCGGGGATGACGCTCGCCGGGCTTCATGCGGACGCCGCGCTCTTCTTCGCGGGCACGCCCGGCCGCGAGACGGGCGAGACGGTCGCGCCCGGCGCGCGCGTGACGCTGCCCGTCGGCGTGTCGCTCGTCACCGACCGCTATGCTGGGCAGGCGCTGTCGCTGTCCGTCGCAACCTGGTACCATGACGGCGAAGGCCGCCGCGTCGAGACGCCTGCGCGCCCCGTCGGGCAGTCGGTGACGGGGAAGAGCTGGCAGTGCGAGAAGGTCTGGGACGTCGCGTGGACGGCGCCGGACGCGCCGGCCTGCGGGTGCGCCGTCTTCACGCTCGCGGCGGACGGGCGTCCGGTCGCGACGAACTTCTGGTCGTTCTCGACCGTCGCCGTCGCGGACGGCGCGTTGCCCGTCCCGTCGGCGTCGTCGTGGGACACGGGCGCGACGAACGTCCTCGGCGGCCTCAAGCTGAACGGCTTCGGCAAGGGGCATTTCGAGTTCACGCTCCCCGCGTCGGCGGCGGGCGGCGTCTTCCGCGCGGAGCTCTCGTCCAAGCGGCTGAACGGCAAGGACGTGGGCGCGGCCTATGTCCGCGCGGGGCTGGACGACATGCTCGGCGGCGGCACGCAGGACCGCTCGAAGAACCCGAACAGCTATCCGCAGACGAGCGAGGCGAAGTTCCCGGCGAACCTGGAGGTTTCCGTGAACGGACGCTTGGCGCACGTGCAGGTCCTGCCGGACGATCCGGCGGACAGCCGCGGCATCCTCTCGTGGCTTGCCCAGCCGCACGACGGGCGTCTGCGCGAGGCCGGCAGCTACGGCTACCTCGTCGAGGTGCCCGTGCGGGCGGAGGACGTGAAGGACGGCCAGGTCACGGTGCGGCTCGCGTCCGACGGCGGCCTGGCCGTCTACGGCCGCGCGTTCGGCCGCTATCCGTTCGCGCCGCACGTCGCGAGCGGTCGGTAAGGCGACGGTGAATTTTGGTATACTATGCGAAAATTTCCCGAAAGGTTCTAAGAAAAGATGTTCAAGCCGGTGTCGAACAAGGTCGCGTTCCCGAAGATGGAGGAGGAGATCCTCAAGGTCTGGGAGCGGAACGCGACGTTTGAGAAGTCCCTCAAGAAGAACGAGGGGAAGGCGCGCTACAAGTTCTACGACGGGCCGCCCTTCGCGACGGGCCTGCCGCACTACGGCCACCTCCTCGCCGGCACGATCAAGGACATCGTGCCGCGCTACCAGACGATGCGCGGCAAGTACGTCGAGCGCCGCTTCGGGTGGGACACGCACGGCCTGCCGATCGAGGCCCTGGCGCAGGACGCGCTCGGCGTCGCGGGCGCGCCCGAAATCAAGGCCCTCGGCGTCGACACGTTCAACGAGACATGCCGCTCGATGGTGCTGAAGTACGTCTCCGAATGGCGCAAGACCGTCACGCGCATGGGCCGCTGGGTCGATTTCGACCACGACTACAAGACGATGCAGCCGGAGTTCATGGAGACGATCTGGTGGGTCTTCAAGCAGCTTTGGGAGCAGGGCCGCGTCTACAAGTCGCACCGCATCATGCCGTATTCGTGGAAGCTCTCGACGCCGCTGTCGAACTTCGAAGCCGGCTCGAACTACAAGGACGTCCAGGATCCGACCGTGACGGTGCGAGTGAAGGTCGCGTCGCTCGCCGAAGACGCGCGCCTCGCGCCCCTCGCCTCGAACGCGGCCGTCTACCTCCTCATCTGGACGACGACACCGTGGACGCTGCCGGAGAACCTGATGATCTGCGCGGGCGCGGACGTCGACTACGTCGCCGTGCGCGACCTGACGGACGACGCGCGGCCGGTCTATGTCATGGCGAAGGCGCGGCTGCCCGTCTACTTCAAGAAGCCGGAGCAGTACGAGGTCGTCGCCGCGTTCACGGGCGACGCGCTGAAGGGGACGCGCTACGAGCCGATTTTCCCGTACTATGCCGACAAGGCGGCCGAGGGCGCGTTCCGCGTTCTCAACGACGGCTACGTGACGACGGACGACGGCACGGGCCTCGTCCACATCGCCCCCGCCTACGGCGAGGACGACTTCCGCGTCTGTCAGGAGGTCGGGATGAAGGCGATCGTCGATCCGCTGGACGCGGCCTGCGCGTTCACGGACGAGATTCCCGAATACAAGGGCCGCTTCTGCAAGGACTGCGACAAGGACATCATCAAACGCCTGAAGGCCGAGGGCAAACTCGTCCACCAGGCGACGATCGTCCACTCCTATCCGTTCTGCGACCGCACGGACACGCCGCTCATCTACCGCGCGATCGACGCCTGGTACGTGCGCGTCGAGGACCTGCACGAGCGTCTGGCGAAGAACAACGCGACCGTCCACTGGACGCCCGCCTACGTCGGCGAGAAGCGTTTCGGGAACTGGCTGGGCGAGGCGCGCGACTGGAACATCTCGCGCAACCGCTTCTGGGGCAGCTGCATTCCGGTGTGGATCAATGACGCCGACCCGAACGACATGATCTGCGTCGGCTCGATCGCGGAGCTTGAGGCGCTGTCGGGCGAGAAGGTGACCGACCTCCACAAGCACTTCGTCGACAAGATCGTCATCCGGAAGGACGGCCAGACCTACCACCGCACGCCCGAAGTCCTCGACTGCTGGTTCGAGTCCGGCTCGATGCCGTACGCGCAGCAGCACTACATGGGCGGCGCGGGCGACGCCGGCGACGTCTCCAATTTCTTCCCCGCCGACTTCATCGCCGAGGGGCTGGACCAGACGCGCGGCTGGTTCTACACGCTCATGGTGCTCGGCACGTGCCTCTTTGACAAGAGCCCGTACCGGAACGTGATCGTGAACGGGCTGGTCTTGGCCGAGGACGGCAAGAAGATGTCGAAGCGTCTGAAGAACTATCCCGACCCGAACCTCATGCTCGACACGTACGGGGCGGACGCGATTCGACTCTACATGATTGACTCGCCGGTCGTGAAGGCCGAGTCGCTGAAGTTCTCCGAGAACGGCGTCAAGCAGATCCTGCGCGACCTCCTGATCCCGTGGTGGAACGCCTACTCGTTCTTCGTCACCTATGCGAACGTCGACGGCTTCCACGACCGGGAGGTCGTCTACCCGGAGAGCGCGAACGTCCTCGACCGCTGGATTGTCTCGTCGATGGAAACGCTCATCCACGACGTCACGGCGGCAATGGACGCCTACGACCTCCAGAAGTCGGTGCGCCCGTTCGTGAAGTTCGTCGAAGACCTCACGAACTGGTACATCCGCCGCAGCCGCCGGCGCTTCTGGAAGTCGACGGATGACGGCGACAAGCTGTGCGCCTACCGGACGCTTCGCTACGTGCTCGTGCAGCTTTCCAAGGTCGCCGCGCCGTTCACGCCGTTCATCGCCGAGGAGATCTACACGAACCTGAAGGGCGAGAGCGACTCGGAGAGCGTGCACCTCTGCGACTTCCCGACGGCGAACGCCGCCGCGCGCGACCTCGCGCTCGAACGGGCGATGGCGGACGTGATGGCCGTCGTCGAGCTGGGCCGCCGTCTGCGCGCGGACAACAACCTGAAGGTGCGCCAGCCGCTGGCGGCAATCCGCGTCGCGGGCGCGGCGGGCGTGGACGAGGAGGCGTCGTCGCTGATCCTGGACGAGCTGAACGTCAAGAAGGTCGAGTTCATCGCCGACGAGACGGCCTTGTGCGACGTCTCGTTCAAGGCGAACTTCAAGACGCTCGGCAAGAAGTGCGGGCCGAAGATGAAGGCCGTCGCGGCGGCGATCGCCAGCCTGGGCGCGGACGGCGCGGCCTCGGCCTCATGGCCTCGGATGGTCGAGGGCGTCGAGGTTGCCCTTGACGACGTCCTGGTCACGCGCACGCCGAAGGCGGGGCTGGTCGTCGCGTCCGAAGGCGCTGTCGTGGTCGGCCTTGAGACGGCGCTTACGCCGGAACTTGTCGCCGAAGGCCTGGCGCGCGAATTCGTCAGCCACGTCCAGGCGATGCGCAAGGAGGCCGACTTCGAGGTCACGCAGCGCATTCGCGTCGCGGTCGCGTGCGACGCCGAGATGACGGCCGCGCTGGCCGCGCATCGCGCGTACGCCATGGGCGAGATTCTTGCGGTTGATCTCGCCGTCGCCGACGGCGCGGGCGAAATAGACCTCAACGGACACAAGACCGCGATCACGGTCGAGAAAGCCTGATTCCACGAAAGGAGATCCCATGAAGAAGCCCCTGAATGTCGTTGAGAAGATTCTGTCCGCCCACCTCGTCGAGGGCAATCCCGCGACGGACGCCGAGATTGGCATCCGCATCGACCAGACCCTGACGCAGGACGCGACGGGGACGATGGCGTATCTCCAGTTCGAGTCGATGGGCGTCAGCCGCGTGAAGACGGATCTGTCGGTCTCCTACGTGGATCACAACACGGTTCAGATCGGCTACGAGAACGCCGACGACCACGACTTTCTCCAGTCCGTCGCGAAGAAGTACGGCGTCGTCTACTCGAAGTGCGGCAACGGTATCTGCCATCAGCTCCACCTGGAGCGCTTCGGCAAGCCGGGGACGACGCTTCTCGGCTCCGATTCGCACACGCCGACGGGCGGTGGCATCGGTCAGGTCGCGATCGGCGCGGGCGGCATTGACATCGCCGTCGCGATGGCGGGCGGCGCGTTCCACATTCCGACGCCGAAGGTGCGCGCGATCTTCCTCAAGAACCGTCTGCGCAAGGGCGTGAGCGCGAAGGACGTCATCCTGACTGTGCTGAAGAAGTTCGGCACGAAGGGGAACGTCGGCTGGATCTTCGAGTACTGCGGGCCGGGCGTCGCGACGCTGGACGTGCCGAGCCGCGCGACGATCGCGAACATGGGCGCGGAGCTGGGCGTGACGACGTCGGTCTTCCCGTCGGACACCGTCACGAAGCAGTTCCTCGTCGCGCAGGGGCGCGGCGGGGATTTCGTGAAGCTCGTCGCCGACCCCGGCAGCGAGTATGACGATTCCTTCGAAATCGACCTCGCGAAGGTCGAGCCGCTTGCGGCCGCGCCGCATTCGCCCGGCAATGTCGTGACGGTGAAGTCGATGAAGGGCAAGAAGGTCAACCAGATCCTGATCGGCAGCTGCACGAACAGCTCCTACCGCGACATTCGCACGGTCGCGCTCTACCTCAAGGGCAAGCACGTCGCGGACGACGTCGAGGTCGGCATCGCCTGCGGCTCGCGCCAGGTCGTCAACATGCTCGCGAAAGACGGGTCGCTTGCGATCCTCCACGCGGCGGGCTGCCGGATGCTGGAGAACGCCTGCGGATTCTGCATCGGCGCGCACATGTCGCCCCGGACGGGCGCGGTGTCGCTTCGGACGAACAACCGCAACTTCGAGGGCCGCAGCGGCACGAAGTCCGCGCAGGTCTATCTCGTTTCGCCTGAGACGGCGGCCGCCTCGGCCCTGACGGGCAAGGTCGAGGTGCCGACGGCGAAGCCGGTCGCGGCCGTCGCCGCGCCGAAGAAGTTCCCGATTGACGATGCGCTGTTCCTCTATCGCGCGACGGCCGGGAAGGGCGTGAAGGGCGCGGCGATCGTGCGCGGGCCGAACATTGCGCCCGTGCCGAAGGGCGAGCCGCTGGCGAAGGATCTCGCGGGCGTCGCGGCGATCAAGGTCGGCGACAAGATCACGACCGACCACATCATGCCGGCGGGCGCGCGCCTCAAGTTCCGCTCGAACGTCCCGCAGTACGCGAAGTTCGTCTTTGAGCCGTGCGACCCGACGTTCCACGACCGGTGTCTCGCGAACAAGGAGAAGCGCCTCGCGAACGTCATCGTCGCGGGCGAGAGCTACGGCCAGGGCTCGAGCCGCGAGCACGCGGCCCTCTGCCCGATGTACCTCGGCGTTAAGGCGGTGGTCGCGAAGTCAATCGAGCGCATCCATCGCGCGAACCTCATCAACTTCGGCATCGTGCCGTTCACGTTCGCCGACCCGAAGGACTACGACAAGGTCGCGGCGGGCGACCGCCTGGAGCTCAAGGGCGTCCGTGCGGCCGTCGAGGGCGACGGCACGCTGACGGTGAAAGGCCCGAAGGGGACGTTTGTGGTGAAGACGGCGCTTTCCGACCGGGAACGCCATCTCATCCTCTGCGGTGGGCTGCTGGCGAGCCTCTGACGGAACATGCGGGCGTTTGCGCTGATAGCCGCCGTTCTCTTCGAGACGTCGCAGGACGGCGTCGCGCTCAAGGTCGAGTCCGAGACGGCGCAGGTCGATCCGGCGCGTAGCGTCTTCCTTCGGGTCGAGCTGACGGTGGCGGCCGACCGCACGGCGACCCTGCCGGATCTGCGTGACCGCGTCGTCGGCTTCTCGCTTGCGGAAGACTTCGTCGAGAAGCCGGTGCACGCGGCGGACGGACGGGTCGTTCAGGTCGCGAACTGGCGGCTCGTCCCCGAACCGTGCGCCAAGGCCTGCAAGATTCGTCCTTTTGTCGTCAAGGCTTCGCCGAAGATGCTGTCCTACCAGTCCGACGAGGGCAAGTTCTCCCTGGTCGGCGGCCCGATCGCCTTTGCGCCGCCGGCGGCGCGCGAACCCGTGACGGGCGGCATCGAGACGGATCCCACGAAGGACTTGCCGCCGCTTAGCTGGAAACTCGCGGGTGGACTGGCTCTCGCCGTCCTCGGTTTCGCGCTCATTGTCGCGGGTCTCGTCGCGCTCGTTCGGCTGGTCGCTCGGAAGGTGAAGGAGCATCGCATGAGCCCGATCGAGCGCGCGTGGGCCGAACTGGATCGCCTCGTGAAAAAGGGGCTTCCGGGGCGTGGACGCTACAAGGACTTCTATGTCGAGCTGACGATGGTCGTCCGTCGCTACATCCAGCGCAAATACGGCGTGAAGGCACCGAACCTGACGACGGAGGAGTTCTTGCGGGACGCGCGCGTTGCCGAGCTTTCGAAGGGACGGATGGAGACGCTGCGGGGCTTCCTGGAATCGGCCGATCTCGTGAAGTTCGCGGGCGTCCAGGCGACGCCGGAGATGGCGGACGACGCGACGGACTCGGCGCGTGATTACCTGAAGGGCGACGAGGAGTCGGGAAAATGAGCTTTGCGAATCCGTGGGCGTTTCTCCTCCTCCTGCCGCTCGCCTTTGCGGCGTGGCGCCTGTTGCGTCGCGGGCGCAAGCGGGGCATCCGCTTCTCGGCCGTCTCGCGTCTCCCGGCGAAAGCGGCGGGCTGGCGCGCGCGGATCGCGGCGCTCACGCCGTTTGTCCTGCTGGCGGGGCTCGCTCTTTTGGTCGCGGCGGCGGCGCGGCCGCGCACGTCGTTGGCGCGCGAAAGGAAGTCCGTCGACGCGATCGCAATCCTGATGACGGTCGACGTGTCGGGTTCGATGGACGCGCTGGACCTGACGCCGAAGGGCGCGCGGTTCTCGCGTCAGACGACGCGCCTGGCCGTCGTGAAGAAGTTGTTCGCCGAGTTTGTCGAGAAGCGTCCGGATGACCTCATCGGCCTCGTCACGTTCGGCGGCTACGCGGCGACGCGCGCGCCGCTGACGGCTGACCATGCCGCGCTCCTCAACGTCCTGAAGGGCGTCGAGATTCCCTCCGTGGCGTTGGATGCGCAGGGGCGCGCCATTTCGACCGACGAACAGATGACGGCGATTGGCGATGGCCTCGCGACGGCGCTCGCGCGGCTGAAGGACGCGAAGCCGAAGACGAAGATCGCGATTCTCCTTTCCGACGGCGTCTCGAACACGGGCGCGGTCGAGCCGGACGAGGCGGCCGCCGCCGCCGCGAAGATGGGCGTGAAGGTCTACGCGATCGGCGTCGGCACGCGCGCGCGCCGGACGCCGATCATCGGGCGCGACTTCTTCGGCCGCGAGGTCGTGCAGTACGCCGACATGACGTTCGACGAGGGGCAGCTCAAGGCCATCGCGCAGAAGACGGGCGGGACTTACTTCGCCGTCAACGACCGCGATTCGCTTGAGAAGGCGCTGGACGAGATCGACCAGCTTGAGACGACGCGCCTCGACGCGGACGTCTACAACCGCTGGCGCGAGCATTTCGTGCCGTTCCTCCTGCTGGGCGCGGCGCTCGTCCTCTTCGCCGTCTCGCTGTCGATGGCCGCGACGCGCCGTTTGGCGTAGCGGCGAAAAGGGGCTTGCGCACATTTTGGTATAATAGGCCGTCTTATGGCAAAAGACTACGGTGACGACAAGATCAAGACGCTCGACCCGGTGACGCACATCCGGATGCGCCCGGGCATGTACGTCGGCGAGCCCGGGACGGGTGCGATGTACCACGACTGCATCTACATCCTGATGAAGGAGGTGATCGACAATTCGATCGACGAGTTCGTCATGGGATGCGGCAAGAAGATCGACGTGACGGTCAACTACGATACGGGCGAGGTCTCGGTGCGCGACTACGGGCGCGGTATTCCGCTCGGCAAGGTCGTCGACTGCGTCTCGCAGATGAACACGGGCGGGAAGTTCGATTCGGACAGCTTCCAGTTCTCCGCCGGCATGAATGGCGTCGGCACGAAGGCCGTGAACGCGCTCTCCACGTTCTTCGAGGTGCGGTCGTTCCGCGACGGCGAGTTCGCCGAGGCACGTTTCGAGGAGGGGCGGCTCAAGTCGCAGCGGCGCGGAAAGCAGAAGACCGTCGAGCGCGACGGCACGTTCATCCGCTACCGTCCGGACGTGAAGGTGCTCAAGAACTTCAAGATGCGCGAGGAACACGTTTTGCGGCGCATGAAGATGTACTGCTACGTGAATGCGGGGTTGACGATTGTCCTGAACGGGCAGTCGATCTGCTCGGAGCATGGCCTTGCGGATCTCGTTGCGGACGAGGCGCAGTTCGAAAAGCTCTACGCGCCGTTTCACGTGAAGACGAAGAGCCTCGAGATCATCTTCACGCACACGAATCGCTTCGGCGAGGAGTACCATTCGTTCGTGAACGGACAGTACACGACGGACGGCGGCACGCATTTGACGGCGTTCAAGGAGGCTTTGACGAAAGCCCTCAACGACTACGACTCCAAGAAGAAGTTCGACGGCGACGACATCCGCGACGGTCTCCTTGGCGCGGTTTCGATCCGTATCATGAACCCGGTCTTCGAAGGGCAGACGAAGATCAAGTTCGTCATGAACGACATTCGCGCCGACCTCGTCGCGGAGATGAAGAAGGAGATCCTGGCCGCCCTGCACCGTGCGCCGTCCGAGACCGAGAAACTGGTCGCGAAGATCGAGGAGACGGGCAAGATTCGCAGCCAGCTCAACACGATCAAGAAGCAGGCGCGCGAGCGCACGCAGGCCGTCTCGGTGCGCGTGCCGCAGCTCAAGGACTGCAAACGTCACTTGAAGCTCGACAAGATCGACAAGAAGACGGGCCAGCCCGAAGGGGCGGATACGATGATCTTCCTGACCGAGGGCCAGTCCGCCGGCGGCACGCTTGGCTTGGCGCGCGACACGATGAACCAGGCCGTCTTCTTCCTCAAGGGAAAGCCGCTCAACACGTGCGGGCTGAACAAGGACGTCCTCTACCGGAATGAGGAGTTCTTCAACCTCATCAAGACGCTTGACATTGAGGACACGCTCGATCACCTGCGCTACGGACGAATCGTCTTCGCGACGGATGCCGATGTGGACGGTCTTCACATCCGTATGCTCCTGACGACGTTTTTCATGCGCTTCTATCGGCAGCTCATCACGGATGGGCGCGTGTTCATTCTGGAGACGCCGCTTTTCCGTGTGCGCAACAAGAAAGAGCACTACTTCTGCTACACGGACGCGGAGCGCGAGGCGGCGATCAAGAAGTGCGGCAAGGGGTGTGAGATTACGCGCTTCAAGGGCCTTGGCGAGATCGACAAGGACGACTTCAAGGGCTTCATTGGCGATGAGATTCGCCTGACGCCCGTGACGTGTGCGGACGACCAGGACGTCGAGAAGACGATCAAGTTCTACATGGGGGCGAACACCCCCGAACGCAAGGACTACATCATGGACACGCTGGTCTGCGATGCCGCTGAGTTCTAGCCTTTCGAGGCATCGTCAAAACCTGGGGACAGGCCCCGCCGAATGTGGAAACAACATGGGGACAGGCCCCAAAGGAACCTGGGGACAGACCCCAAAGGAGAAGGAGATTCGCATCATGAAGAAGGTTTTTATTGACGGCAGCGCGGGCACGACGGGGCTTCGCATTCGGGAGCGGCTGGCGGCGCGTACGGATTTGGAGGTTCTTGTTCTGACGGAGGACGTCCGAAAAGATCCGGCCGCCCGTCGGGCCGCCTTGAATGCGTCCGATGTCGCGTTTCTCTGTCTCCCCGACGCGGCGGCTGTTGAGGCTGTGCAGATGGTCGAGAATCCGCAGACGGTCATCATTGACACGTCAACTGCCCACCGCACGGCGGATGGCTGGACATACGGATTTCCCGAACTGGACGGTCAGCGCGCGCGCATCCGGCGGGCGACGCGCATCGCGAACCCTGGTTGCCACGCCAGCGGCTTCATCGCGCTCGTCGCGCCGCTTGTGCGCGCAGGCGTCCTGCCGGCGGATGCGCAGCTTGCGGCCTTTTCGCTCACGGGCTACTCGGGGGGCGGGAAGAAGATGATTGCCGCCTACGAGGCGGCTGCGGACGCGGAACTGTTGGCGGGCGGACGCCAGTATGCGCTGGGCCAAGCGCATAAGCATCTGCCTGAAATGGTGAAGGTCTGCGGGCTTGATTGTGCGCCTTGTTTTTCGCCCATTGTCGTGCCTCATTACAGCGGCATGGAAGTGACGGTTCCGCTCTTTGCGTCCCAGTTGCGCGGCGTCGCGGCGGGCGACGCCTTGGCCGCGCTTCGCGAGATCTACCGCACGGCGTATGCGGAAGGGCTTGTCCGTTTTGTCGAAGATCCGGCGGCGGACGAAGGAGGCTTCCTTTCGTCCGCCGCGTTGTCGGGGCGGGATGACATGGAGGTCTCCGTTCAGGGAAACGCGGAACGTCTTCTGCTCGTCGCGCGCTTCGACAATTTGGGCAAGGGTGCGTCGGGCGCGGCCATCCAGAACATGAACCTCGTCTTGGACTGTGCCGAAGACGAAGGGCTGGTTTCCTGACACCTATTTCACGGATTGGCACGGAATTTGGAAGATAGGCGAAGCCTTGCGTCCGAGGCGGAGAATGGATGTTGACCCTTCTATCCTCCCATTCGTGAAATTCGTGGACACAACCCTCCTCTTGGCCGCTGTCTGTGAAATTCGTCGAAATCCGTGAAATTCGTGGCTATCGTTCCCCGACCCCTGGGGTCTGTCCCCACGATTGTCTGTCCACGAATCTCACTAATCTTCACGAAATTGCGAGATCCGTGAAAATCTGTGCAGTCTGTGGTTAAGTGCTCTCCCCGCCCTTGCCCCGTCCCTGGGGACAGGCCCCGTGGGGGCAGGCCGGCCCCGGGGTGAACCTTAAGAAATCTT
>CAYQUI010000040.1:0-18586 GCA_964420685.1 uncultured Lentisphaeraceae bacterium
CTCCTGGCGGACGCCCGGCAGGGGCGCGACGGGCCTTCCCGCCGCGCCCTTGCTGTCTTTTCCCCTTTTCGCGTGCGTGCGACGGTCATGCGAAACGCGAGCCGCGCGCGCGGCAATTTTTGATATAATTGTTCGCTATGAAACGCATTGTTCTCTTTTTGGCCACGAACTTGGCCGTGATGCTCGCGCTGGGCATCATCGCGAATGTCCTCTGCGCCGTCCTTGGCACGTCCGTCGCCCAACTCGTCGGGCCGGAATGGGCGGATCTCCTCATCTTCGCGTTCGTCTACGGCATGGTGGGCGCGTTCATCTCGCTTCTGCTCTCGAAGCCGATTGCGAAGATCTCGTGCGGAGCGCGGACGATTGACGGAACCGAGGGCGAGCAGGAACGTTGGCTCGTCGCGACGGTCGAGGATCTGGCGCGCCGCGCGGGCGTGGCCACGCCGGAAGTCGCGATCTATCCGGGCGCGGCGAACGCCTTTGCGACGGGGGCGTTCCGCAATCACGCCCTTGTGGCCGTCTCGACGGACATCATGGGACAGATGTCAAAGGAGGAACTGCGCGCTGTTCTCGGGCATGAGATGAGCCACGTGGCGAACGGCGACATGGTGACGCTGACGCTCGTGCAGGGCGTCCTCAACGCCTTTGTGATTGTCATTTCGCGCGTTCTCGCGTCCATTCTCGCGAATGTGGGGAAGGGGGAGGGCGAACGTCGGCGTGACGGCGGCGGGCTGTATTTTCTCCTTGTGATGGTGCTGCAGCTCGCGTTGGGCGTTCTCGCGTCGCTCGTCGTCTTCTGGTTCTCGCGCAAGCGCGAATATGCGGCGGACGCCGGTTCGGCGCGTCTGTTGGGTTCGCCGTCGTCGATGATTGCGGCGTTGCGTCGCCTTGGCAATCTCCAGCCGGGCGTCCTGCCGGATTCGCTCAAGGCGATGGGCATTGCCGAAGGGAAGAAGACGTCGATCTGGTCGACGCATCCGGCGCTCGAAGACCGCATCGCCGCGCTTCAGAACCTCTCGATGGTCGCCGTCTAGCCCTAGCCGCGTTGTACGCGCCGCCCTTGACCGCGTGGTGGCAAAAAGATATAATCGCATCCATTTTAAACGGGAGTTTTGCCTTATGGAAGATTTGCAGGGCCTGTTGGAGAAAATCAACCGTGACGGCGTCGAGAAGGCCGAAGCCGAGGCCGCGCGCATTGTCGGCGATGCGAAGGCAAAGGCGGCTGCGCTCGTGAAGGCAGCCGAGTCCGCCGCCGCGCAGACGAAGGCCGCCGCCGAGAAGACGGCTGCCGACTATCAGGCACGCGCGGCCGAGACGGTCAAGCAGGCCGCGCGTGACGTCGTCCTTGGCGTTCGCGAGTCGGTGACGCGGCTCTTGGAGGGGCTTCTCGCGAAGGACGTCGAGGCCGCGCTCGCGGAGGATGCCGTCGCCGTGGGCCTTGTCGCGGACGCGATTCGCGACTTGACGGGCACGGGCGAGGTGGTCGCGGGCGCGAAGCTGGCCGCCGCGCTCAAGGCCCAGGCCGCCGCGCTCAGGGATTTCACGCTCGTGACGGACGCGGCGGCGGGCACGGGCTTTTCCGTCCGCCTCGACGGCGGGCGCGTCGAACACGCCTACACGGGCGAGGTGATTGCGGCGGAACTGGCCAAGCGTCTGCGGCCCGATCTTGCCGCGTTGCTCAAATGAGCGTTGACTATATCGTCGCGAGCCTTCCGGCTTTGCGTTTCGGCGAACCGCCCGCGCTCACGTGGGAGGCGTTCGCGGCGCGAGCCGACGTCACGTTGCCGTTCGCATGGACAGATCTGGAGACGCAGCTCCGCAATGCGATGGCCGAGGCGCGCGGCGGCGGCGAGAAGTACCGCCATGCGGCGGAGGGCTGCTCGCTCTACTGGAAGAACCGCGTGCTCGCGTGCTTTCAGGAGAAGGACGTCCTGAAGCGCGACGAACTGCTGGATCGCGTCTGGTGGGACGCGGCGGGCGAGCTGACGCCGCCGGCCGATCCGCTGGGCGCGGGTGCGCTCGCGACGTATGCCGTGCGTCTCAAGATTGCGCTCAAGCGCGCGCGCATCTCATCCGAGGCCGGCAACGCCGCGTTTGATCGCCTCACCGCCGAGACGAAACGAACGTTCTGATTCCTTTTGCAATTCGACCATTCGCAATTCGATTATTTCCCCACTATGACAACAGGCAAGATCACGGGTGTCAACGGCAACATGATCACCGTCCGCTTTGACGGTGCGGTGGCGCAGAACGAGGTCGGCTACGCGAAGCTGGGCGACAAGCGGCTCATGGCCGAAATCGTGCGTGTGCGCGGCGAGACGTGCGACCTCCAGGTCTTCGAGTCGACGACCGACCTCACGGTGGGCACGGAGGTCGAGTTCACGGGCGAACTCCTCGCGGCGGAACTCGGGCCGGGCATGCTCGCGCAGGTCTACGACGGGCTTCAGAACCCGCTGGCCGGCCTGGCGAACGAGGCCGGCAAGATCTCGAAGGACGCGGCGTTCTTCCTTCAGCGCGGGCTTTACCTGCCGGGTCTGCCGCGTGACCGCAAATGGGATTTCCATCCGCTTGCGAAAGTCGGCGACCGCGTCCGCGCGGGCGACTTCCTCGGCTGGGTGACGGAAGGCATCTTCGACAACAAGACGATGCCGGGGCACAAGATCATGGTGCCGTTCGCCTTTCGCGGGGTCTACACCGTGAAGACGATCGCCCCGGCCGGCGACTACACCGTGACGGAGGCGATCGCCGAGCTTCTCCCCGAAGCCTCCAAGCTTCCAGGCGCTCCCGCGCGTCCCGTCACCATGCTCCAGCGTTGGCCGGTGAAGGTGCCGATCACGTGCTTCGCGGAGCGTCTGGCCCCCGAGGAGACGCTGGAGACGACGGTGCGCACGATCGACACGTTCTTCCCCGTCGCGGTCGGCGGCACGTACTGCATCCCCGGCCCGTTCGGCGCGGGCAAGACGGTTCTCCAGCAGACGACGGCGCGCTACGCGAAGGTTGACGTCGTCATTTCCGCCGCGTGCGGCGAGCGTGCGGGCGAAGTCGTCGAGACGCTGAAGGAGTTCCCGGAGATCGTCGACCCGAAGACGGGCCAGTCGCTCATGAAGCGCACGATCATCATCTGCAACACGTCGTCGATGCCGGTCGCGTCGCGCGAGGCGTCCGTCTACACGGCCGTCACGCTCGCGGAGTACTTCCGCCAGATGGGGCTGAACGTCCTCGTGCTGGCCGACTCGACGTCGCGCTGGGCGCAGGCGATGCGCGAACTGTCGGGCCGTCTGGAGGAAATCCCGGGCGAAGAGGCGTTTCCGGCCTACCTGGAGTCGCGCATCGCGGCGTTCTACGAGCGCGCGGGCCGTGTGCGCCTCCGCAACGGGGCGACGGGTTCGGTCACGATCGGCGGCACGGTCTCGCCGGCGGGCGGCAACTTCGACGAGCCGGTCACGCAGGCGACGCTGAAGGTCGTCGGCGGCTTCCATGGCCTTTCCCGCGCGCGGTCGGACGCGCGCCGCTATCCCGCGATCGATCCGCTTGACTCGTGGAGCCACTACAATTCGGTCATCGACCAGGCGCGCGTCGAACGCGCCCGCGCGATTCTGCGCAAGGGCAGCGAGGTCGGCCAGATGATGAAGGTCGTCGGCGAGGAGGGCACGTCGCTCGAAGACTTCACGACGTACCTGAAGGCCGAGTTCCTGGACGCGGTCTATCTGCAGCAGAACGCCTTCAGCGAAGCGGACGCGACGACGCCCGTCGCGCGGCAGAAGGTCATGTTCGACGTCGTCGAGAAGGCGCTGCTCGCGACCTATTCCTTCGCGGAGAAGACCCAGGTGCGCGCGTTCTTCATGGATCTCCAGCAGACGTTCATCGACTGGAACGACAAGGCGATGGACGCGCCGGAGTTCGCGACGCTCCAGTCCGCGCTTGTCCAGAAGATTGCGGCGGCGCAGGCATCGGAACGTTGACGAGGTGCTGAACAGGCTGACAGTCCGGAATCTCGCGGTTGTCGAGAAGGTCGAGGTCGAGTTTGACCCCGCCCTGAACGTCATTACGGGCGAGACGGGCGCGGGCAAGTCCGTCTTGATGGGCGCGCTTGAACTGGCGCTTGGCGGTCGGGCGGAGGCGTCGGTCGTGCGCGACGGCGCGAAGGAGGCCGAGGTCGAAGCGGATTTCGGCGCGTGGGTCATTCGCCGCACGGTGACGCGCGAGGGGCGTTCGCGGGCCTGGGTCAACGACGAGAGCGTCTCCATTGCCGAGCTGAAGGAACTGGGGCGGACGCTGGTTGACATCCATGGGCCGACGGCGAACCAGCGGCTGGTCGAAGAGGCCTTCCAGCGCGAGCTGCTGGATGCGCAGGGCAAGGTCGGGCCGCTGGCCGAAGCCTACGCGGCGAGTTGGCGCAGCTATTCGGCGGTGCTGTCCGAGATTGCGGCGATCCAGGGGCTCGGCGACGAAGACGAGGCGGACATGCTGCGCTTTCAGGTCGATGAGCTCGCGGGCGCGGCGCTGTCGGAGGAGGACGAGACCATCGCCGAGCGGCATGCGCGGGCCGCGCACGCCGAAGAAGTCGTCGAAGACGCCAATGCGCTGACGGAGTCGCTGGGCGGCGACCGGGGCGTTTCGGAGATCCTCGCGGCGCTCCAGCCGAAGTTCCGCGCGATGGCGCGGCATTTGCCGGCCGCCGAGGCCTGGGCGCTGGAGGCGGACGAGATTGCCGTGCGGGTGCAGGAACTGTCGCGGTCGATTGCCGATGCCGTGTCCGCGCTCGATGTCGGCGAGGAGGATTTCGCGGCTCTGGACGCGCGGCTGACGCTCGTCAATCGCCTGAAGCGCAAGTATCGCGTCGAGAGCGTGGCGCGGCTTCAGGCGTTGCTGGAGGAGAAAACGGCGCGCCTTGAGGCGATCGAGAACCGCGACGCGCGGCTGGCCGAATTGGAGGTGGCGCGCGCGGCGGCCGCGCGGGATTTGCACGCGGCCGGCGAGACGCTGACGCGGGCGCGCGCGGCGGCGGGCGAGACGCTTGCCAAGGCGGTCACGAAGGAATTGAAAGACCTCGGTTTCCGACAGGCGAAGTTTGCCGTCGCGTTGAAGCCGCAGGAACCGGACGCGCACGGCTGTGACCGTGTCGTCTTCATGTTCGAGCCGAATCCCGGCGAGGCGGCGCGACCGCTGGCGGCGATTGCGAGCTCGGGCGAAATCGCCCGCGTCATGCTCGCGCTCAAGGTCGTCACGACCGCCAAACGCCCCGCTCCCAAGACGCCCAAACCCCCAAACGCCCAAACCCCCAAATCCCAAAACGCTCAAACGCCTGTTGCCCAGACCCTCGTCTTCGACGAGATCGACGCGAACATCGGCGGCGAAGTCGGGCGTGTCGTCGGGGAGAAGATGCGGGCGGTTGCGCGGACGCATCAGGTCATTGCCATCACGCACCTGCCGCAGTCCGCCGTCTACGGCACGCGGCACTTCGTCGTCTCGAAGTCCGTTTCGGACGGCCGGACGCGCACCTCACTTTCACCCGTCGCGGGCGACGCGCGCGTTTCGGAGATCGCGCGTATGCTCGGCGGCGAGAAACTCACAAGCGTAGTCAGAAAACATGCGGAAGAACTCCTCCAATTATCCTGTTGAACTTGTCTCGGACGTCTTCGGGGAATCCCCCGTCCTTGCCGACCTCCTTTCCGGCGTGTCGCGCGTTCTGTTGGTTGCGGACTTGAACGTCGTCCAGCGGACGGCGGGCCTCGGCACGAAGATTGGGCGCTATGTGCAGGCGCACGGCATCACGCTGGCGGGAAGCCCCGTTGTGATGGGCGGCGGCGAGAAGATCAAGTCCGATGGGCTTCAGAGCGTGCAGACGGTCGCCACGGCGATTCTGGACGCGAAGCTGGGGCGGAATGATGTCGTCCTCGCGCTGGGCGGCGGGACGCTGTTGGACGTCGCGGGCTATGCGGCGGCCCAGGCGCGCGGCGGCGTGCAGATTGTGCGCGTGCCGACGACGCCGCTGTCCATGATGGGCGCGGCGTTCGCCGATCGGGCGTCCGTCAACGTCGCCTCGGTCAAGGACGCCCTGCGCGTCGCCTCGGTTCCGAAGGCCGTCGTCGTCGATCCGACGTTTGCGGCGACCGTGCTGGACGGCGTCTGGCGCAGCGGCATGGGCGAAGCGGCGCGGCTCGCGGTCGCGACGGACGCGACGCTCCTGAAGAAACTGGAGAAGCTGCTTCCGGACTATGCGGCGCATCGGCCGGGGATTCTGGAAGAGGTGGTGCAGGCCGTCCTGGCGACGCGGGCGAAGAAGGGCGGCAGCGACCTTGCGCTGTGGGCGGCGAACCGGTTCGAGTCCCTGAGCGGCTACAAGCAGCCGCATGGCTATGGCGTCTCGCTGGGGCTTCTGCTGGAGGCGCAGGCGGCGGTCGCGCGGGAGGCCTTGTCCGCGGCGGACGCCCAGCGCGTCTGGGACATCCTGCAGGGGTGCGGCGCGCTGGACGGCCTTTCGCACGCGCAGCATCTGCTGCAGCAGGCGGATGCGCTCCTGTGCGGACTGGATGCTTGGCTGCTGGGCGCGCCCGACGGTGTGCCGACGCTGACGGCCTTGGGCAAGAGCGCGCTGGCGCCGGAGCCCGACCGCGAGGCCTATCGGGCGGCCCTCAAGAAGATGTGCGCGGGCTAACCTCTCTTTTTGCTATAATACGGGAATCTATGAAACGGAAACTCCTCTGCTGCGCGGCGTTGGTCGCCCTGTGTTGCGGCCTTTCGGTCGCCCAAGAGCCAAAGGTTGTCGTCGGCGAGGGCGAGGCCGCGAAAACGTACGAGCTGACGAAAGCCGAGGACGCGAAGGCCTATGTCGAGGCGTATGCCGACAACGTGCAGGCCGATCCGGAATTCAAGGCGCACGAGGCGCAGGCCCTGGCGACGGTGCGCGTCTCGGAGCCGTTGTTCGGGACGTGGTGGGCGATCTTTCCGCCGCTTCTCGCGATTGTGCTTGCGCTCATCACGAAGGAGGTCTACTCGTCGCTTTTTCTCGGAATCGTTTCGGGCGGTGTCCTGTACGCCTTCAAGGCGAACGGGTTCGTCGGAATGTTCGAGACGGCGATCACGCACGTCGTGCAGACCGGGTTCATCGAGAAGGTCGCCGATGCCTACAATGTCGGCATCCTGATTTTCCTCGTTCTCCTCGGCGCGCTTGTTGCGATGATGAACAAGACGGGGGCGTCGGCGGCGTTCGGCCACTGGGCGCAGACGCACATCAAGAGCCGCGTTGGCGCGCAGATTGCGACGATTGTCCTCGGCATGCTCATTTTCGTTGACGACTACTTCAATTGCCTCACGGTCGGTTCGGTCATGCATCCCGTCACGAAGGCGAAGAAGATCTCGGCTGCGAAGCTCTCCTATCTCATCGACGCGACGGCGGCGCCCATCTGCATCATCGCGCCGATTTCGAGCTGGGCGGCGGCGGTTGCCGGTTTCGCGAAGGGCGCGGGCGCGGAAAGCGGCTTCTCGCTTTTCATCGCCGCGATTCCCTACAACTTCTACGCGATTCTGACGATTGTCACGATGTTCGCGCTCGCGTTCATGAAGTTCGATTTCGGCCCGATGCGCCGGCATGAAGAGGCGGTCGTCGCCGGACAGCCTGACCTCGGCGCGCTGGAGGCGGCGACGGCCGTCCTCACGAAAAACGAGCGCGGCCGCGTCATGGATCTCGTCATCCCCGTCCTTGTGCTGATTGCCGCGTGTGTTGTCGGCATGATCTATTCGGGCGGCTTCTTCGCCGAGGGCAAGGCGTACCATGACTTCATGGTGGCGTTCTCGGAATCCGATGCCTCGGTCGGCCTCACGCTCGGCTCGATCGTCGCGCTCGTCTTCGCGGTCGTCTTCTACGTCTGCCGTCGCGTCATCTCGTTCCGCGATTGCATGGACGGTTTTCCGGAGGGGTTCAAGGCGATGGTCCCGGCGATCATGATTCTCTGCTGCGCGTGGACGCTCAAGGGCATGACGGACGCGCTGGGCGCGAAGGTGTTCATCTCCGACCTCATCAACGGGCCGGCGGCGGGCCTTTACAACTTCCTGCCGGCAATCATCTTCGTGATTGCTGTCATCCTCGCGTTCTCGACGGGCACAAGCTGGGGAACGTTCGGCATTCTGATTCCGATTGTTCTTGCGGCGATCTCGGATGGCTCAATGACGATTATCGCCGTCTCGGCCTGTATGGCGGGCGCGGTCTGCGGGGACCATTGCTCGCCGATTTCCGACACGACGATCATGGCGTCGGCCGGCGCGCAGTGCAACCACATCGTCCACGTGAACACGCAGCTTCCCTATGCGCTTACGGTGGCGGCCGTCTCGTTCGTCGCGTACATTGCCGCGCCGTTTGTCGGGACGGCCTGGATCGCCCTGCCGCTTGCGATTGGGCTGATGCTGGCGACGCTCTTCTTCCTCCAACTCGTGTTGTCCGGGCCAGAGACGAAAATCGGCGACGACGCGATTGTGCACAAGCGCAGGCAGATTGAGAAATGATCGAATGAGCGAATGGTCGAATGGTCGAATGGTTTGGATGTTTGGGGGTTGGAGAGCTTGGTACTTAAAAGTGAAAAGGTAAGCAAAGGAAGACTGAAATGAAGAATCTGATGATTGTGCTGGCGGTGGCGGCGACGCTTTGCGGGTGCGCAAAGAATGAGGCGAACACCCTTAAGATGATTACGGAGGCGACGTTTCCGCCCTACGAGTTCCTGCGTGGACAGGAGATTGTCGGCATTGACGTCGAGATCTGCAAGGCGGTTGCCGCGAAGATGGGCAAGGCGTTCGCGGTCGAGAACGTCGATTTCGACTCCGTCATTCCGTCCGTCATGTCGGGCAAGGCCGATGTTGCGGCCGCCGGCATCACCGTGACGGAAGACCGCAAGAAGAACGTCGATTTCTCCGATGTCTATGCGAAGACGGAAATCGTCCTCATCTACAAGAAGTCCGCGCCGCTCCTCACGGCGGCCGACTGCAAGGGCAAGCGCATCGGCGTCCAGAGCGGCAACACGGCCGAGACGATCGTGATTGAGCAGTTCAAGCAGGAACCCGAACGCTTCCGTTCCGCCGCCGAGGCGTGCGCCGCGCTCAAGGCAGGCCGTTGCGACGGGGTGCTTGTGGACGTCGAGCCGGCGAAGAACTGCGTCCTCGGCGAGACGGAGCTCGCGATTGCGCCGACGCCGATCAACCTTGAGGAATACGCCATTGCAATCAAGAAGGGACGTCCCGAACTTTTGAAGGCGATTAACGAGACGATTGCCGAACTGAGGGCGAGCGGCAAGATGGCCGCCCTTCGCGCGCAGTACAAGAAGGAAGCGGATGCGCTGAAGAAGTGAGGGAAAGGGAATCGAAATGAAGAATCTGATGATGGCGCTCGTGGCGGCGGCGATGCTCGCGGGCTGTTCGGAAAAGGGCGGTTCGCTCAAGATGATTACGGAGGCGACGTTCCCGCCCTACGAGTTCCTGCGCGGACAGGAGATTGTCGGCATTGACGTCGAGATCTGCCGAGCGGTCGCCGCGAAGCTGGGGCGTCCGTTCGAGGTCGAGTCCGTCAATTTCGATTCGGTCATTCCGACGGTCATCTCCGGCAAGGCCGATCTCGCGGCGGCGGGCATCACGGTCACGGAAGATCGCAAGAAGAACGTTGACTTCTCGATTCCCTATGTGAAGACGGGCGTCGTGTTCGTCTACAAAAAGGGGACGGCCTACGCGACGGGCGCGGACGCGAAGGGCAAGAAGGTCGGCGTCCAGAGCGGCACGACGAGCGAAACGTTCGTGACGGACGAACTCAGGCAGCAGCCTGAACGCTTTGATTCGCCGGCGGCGGCCGTCGCGGCTCTCAAGGCGGGGCGCGTCGATGTCGTCATCGCTGACATTGACCCGGCGAAGAATTGCGTGAAGGGCGAGCCGGAGCTCGCGCTTTCCGGTTTCATCACGTCCGAGGAGTACGCCGTGGCGATTCGCAAGGGCCAGCCTGAACTTCTGAAGGCGATCAACGAGACGATTGCCGAGGCGAAGGCCGACGGACGGCTCGCGAAGTGGGTCGCCGCCTACACGGCGGAGGCGGACAAGTTGAAGGAGAAATGACGGGGAAACAATCGAATGTTCGAGTAGTCGAACGTTTGAATGGTTGGATGGTTAACAGGTTGGATGCTTTTATTGAGGTCGCATGATTCAGTCTTTGATTGATGATTTTCAGCTCTGCTTCGTCAAGAACGGGCGTTGGCAGTATTTGTGGAATGGCTTGGGCGTCACGCTTGAGGTCGCGTTGACGGCGATTGCGCTGGGGCTTCTGATCGGCTTTGTCGTCGCCATCATTCGCTCGTCGCACGACAAGTACGGGCGCTTCCCCATCCTCAACGCGCTCGCGAAGGTCTACCTCACGATCATTCGCGGCACGCCGATGGTCGTGCAGCTCCTGATCTGCTACTTCATCATCTTGCAGTCGCTCGACAAGGTGGTCGTGGCGATTCTCGCGTTTGGCATCAATTCGGGCGCGTATCAGGCCGAGATCTTGCGCGCGGGCATCATGTCGATCGATCCCGGCCAGATGGAGGCGGGGCGCGCGCTGGGGCTTGGCTACTGGAAGACCATGCTTCGGATTGTCCTGCCGCAGGCGATTCGCAACGTCCTTCCCGCGCTTGGCAACGAGTTCATCGTCCTTATGAAGGACACGTCGATCGTTGGCTACATTGCGCTCTGCGATCTCGCCAAGGGCGGTGACATCATTCGCTCGCAGACCTATTCGGTCTACACGCCCTACTTGACGGTCGCGGCGATTTACCTCATTCTCGTGATGTCGTTCACGTGGCTGTTGGGCAAGTTGGAACGACACTTGCGCAACACGGGCGCCGATCCCGTCCACAACGACTCGTAAGAATCGGCTTCGTTCGAAGGAGGATTTCCCATGGAAGACCGCAAGAGTGGTGCGCGAGCCCCGGGGTCAGGTGCGGGCCGCGCGCGTCGCGCCGCCGCGTTCATCGTCGCCCGTTGGCTTGTCACGAAGGAGTTCCCTTCGACGCTCCTCCCCGAAGGGGCGGATCGCGCGTTTGTGCAGGATCTCGTCTACACGGTGATTCGCCGCCTTCGTCCCTTGCGGCGAATCCTCGGCACGTTCGTGAAGCAGTGGCCGAAAGGCGAGCTGGAGGCGCTTCTCTACGTCGGCGCGGCGCAGATTCTCTACATGGACGATGTGCCGGACTTTGCGGCGGTCAACGAGACGGTCGCGGCGGCGAAGTCGTGCGAAAACCCGTCCGTTGCGCGCGTCGTCAATGGCGTTCTGCGGAACGTCATCCGCCGGCGCGCGTCGCTTGTCCTGGGCACGGAACTGGAGACGTTCCCCACGGCCCTCGTTCGTCGGTGGACGGCGCGCTTTGGCGCGGCGGATGCCGAACGGTTGGCCGCGTGGCACAATGCGCCGGCCATCACCTATCTGGCGCGTCGGGACGGCACGTTTGTCGCGCTCGAACGCGGCAAGAAGGTCATGGACGTGCCTGGCTTCGCGGACGGCGAGTTCATCGTGCAGGATCCGGGCACGCGCCTGGCGGTCGATCTTCTTGGGCCGCAGCCGGGCGAGCGGATTCTCGATGCCTGTGCGGCGCCGGGCGGCAAGGCCGTCCAGTTGGCGTGGCGCGGCGCGGACGTGACGGCGTGCGAAGTCAACCCGCGCCGTCGGGCGCGCCTGGAGGAGAACGTCGCGCGCCTGAAGTTGCCGATCAAGGTCGTGGAGGCGTTGGGAAGCCTTCGGCCATGCGATTGTTTCTCTAAGGTTCTTGTCGATGCGCCGTGCTCCAATACGGGCGTTTTTCGCCGACGGCCGGACGCGCGCTGGAACTGGACGGCGGAGAAGCTCGCCGAACTCGTGAAGCTGCAGGCGGAGATCCTGGATGCGGCGGCGGCGCAGGTTGCGCCGGGCGGCGTGCTCGTCTACTCGACGTGCTCGAACGAGCCGGAGGAAAATGCGGAGCAGGTCGCGGCGTTCCTTGCGCGCCATCCCGACTTCACGCTGCGGGAGTCGAAGGAGTCCGTGCCGTTCGAGGCCGGGCATGATGGCGCGTTTGCTGCCGCGTTCGTTCGCGTCGCCTAGCACGGCGGCGGTCGTTGGTCGATGTGCGTTGGCAGAACCGGCATTACCTCTTTCGGCGCACGTTTGACCTAAAGGCCGTTGGGAAGGCGACGATGCGCATCACCGCCGACGACTATTACAAGCTCCATGTGAACGGCACGTTCGTCGCGACGGGCCCTGCGGCGGGCACGACGGACTGCACGTACTACAATGTGATTGACTTGACGCCCTATCTCGTGAAGGGCCGCAACACGCTCGCCGTCCACACGTATTATCAGGGGCTCGTCAACCGCGTCTGGGTTTCGGGAGACAGCCGACAGGGGCTTTGGCTGGAACTGGAGGTGGACGCGCGCCTGCCCCTGCCTTGAGGCAGACGCCCCAAGGCGGCGCGGACAAGCGCCGTTTGCGTGCGCCAGGTGTCGGCGAGCGGCCGGTAATGACTCGTGCGGTTGCCGTCTTCGTAGACGGTGGTGATCGGAATCTGCACGGGCGGCTGCGGGAGCTTCACGGCCGCGACGAGCATACGGGACTCGTAGTCGTAGCGGTCGCCCGCGAGCGCGGCGAATGGCGTCAGAAATGCGCGTGGAATACCCCGCAGGCCCGTCTGCGTGTCACGAATCCAGGTGCCCGTGAGGAGGAAGAATTCGCCGCACGTCCAGAAGTTGCCGAGGCGACTGCGGAAGGGCACAGGGCCCTCGAACGCGCGGACGCCGAGCGTGACGCGGTCGGGATGCGCCGCCGTCGCTTCGGCGACGCGCCGAATGTCCGCCGGCAGATGCTGGCCGTCCGCATCGGCCGTGACGACGCCGCGCGCATTCGGGACGTGCCGGAGAACGTCGGCGAACGCCGTCTTGAGCGCCGCGCCCTTGCCGCAGTTGGCCGCGTGGCGGAGGAGGCGGACGCCTGGCTGCGCCGCGACGGACGCAAAGACGTCATCCGAGTGGCGCGAGCCGTCGTCCACGACGATGACGCCCGCGAATGAGGGGGCGAGTTCGCGGACGAGATCCGGCAGTTTGGGGCTTGGTTCGTAGGCCGGCAGGATAAGGACGAGGCTTCTCATGGCGCATACATTATATGATATAATACGCGCCATGAAAAGAGCGGACTTGGAAGAGCAGATTCGGCAGGTGATTCTCGCGAGCGTCGAGGTTGACGGGCTCACGGCGGCGGACTTGCCGGCGGATGCGTCGCTCTTCGGGGCGGACGGCGTCGGGCTTGACTCGATTGACGCGCTGGAGATCGGCGCGGCGCTGCGCAAGCGGTTTCAGGTGAAGTTCAAGGCAAATGCGGCGGAGAACAAGGTTCATTTCCGCTCGATCGCGTCGCTGGCGGAGTTCATCGCGGCGAATCTGGGCGAAACGTTGGAGGGTTAACGGAAGATGAAGACGAAAGAGGAAGTCCTGTCGGCGATTGCGGACGTTCTGGTGGCGGAATTCGAGCTGGATCGCGCGAAGCTCGTTCCGGAGGCGCGGCTCTTCGAGGACTTGGACTTGGATTCCATTGACGCGGTTGATCTCGTCGTGCGTCTTCAGCAGCAGACGGGGCTCAAGGTCAAGGCCGAGGACTTCAAGGCCATTCGCACGCTCGGCGATGTCGCCGACGTCATCGTGAAGCTCGCCGCCGAACAGGCGAAGTGATGGGCGGGCGCGCCGCGCGAACGGGTTTGCGCGTGGCGGGGGCGACAGCCCTCGTCTGGGTCTTGTATCTCCTGCGCGCCAATGTCTGGCTGCGGCTTTATCCGGCGGCCGTCGTCGCGGTCGCGCTCGTGGTCTTCGCCGCTTCCCTGCGGCGAGTGCCGCTCGTCGAGCGGATTGCGCGGGCGCGCGGCGAAGCTTTGGATGCGCGCGGCGTTGCCTACTGTCGGAAGGTGACGGTTGCCTGGGTCGTTTTCCTGTCGGCGCATCTTGCCGTCACGGTCGCGACGGCGTTTGCGCCGCACGCCGTCTGGGCGTTCTACAATGGCGCGCTCGCCTATGTCCTCTTGGGCGCGATGTTCGTGGGCGAAGGACTCGTGCGACGGAGGTTTCGCCGTGGCTGACGTTGTCTTTCTGTCGTCGGGCACGACGGGTGCGCCGAAGCGGATTGTGCGGACGGATGCCTCGCTGGAGGCGGATGCGCAGGTGCTCGTCGCGGCGTTTCCCGACCTCTGGGCGGCGCGTCCGCGCATTGTCTCGTCGGCGCGTCCCGACCATATGCTCGGCCACCTCTGGTGCGTGCGCGCGCCGCGTCTCGCCGGCTGCGTCGCCCATCCAAACGTTGTCCTGTCCGTCGAGGAGCTTGCTGCCGTCGCCGCCGAGGGCGCGCCTGTCCTTTTCGTGACGACGCCGTCCTTCCTCGAAAAGGCCCTTGCACATCCCGACTTCCCGTCGCTCAAGGGGCATCTCGCGGGGCTGGTCGTTTCGGGCGGCGCGCTGCGTCCCGCGACGGCGCAGGCCGTTCGCGCGGCCCTTGGGGTCTGTCCCCTTGAGATCTATGGCTCGACGGAGGCGGGCACGGTCGCGTGGCGGCGCGTGGACACGGGCGAACTTTTCACCCTGCACACGGGCGTGACGGCGACGCGCGACGCGGCGACGGGCGCGCTCGTCGTTGATTCGCCGTATGCGATGGCGCGTCCGCTGACGTTGTCGGATGCCGTCGCGTTCGTCGCGCCGCGCCAGTTCCGTCTGCTCGGGCGGCTCGATCGTCAGGTGAAGATCTTGGAGGAGTTTGTCTCTCTGTCGGCGGTCGAGGCCGCGTTCGCGCGCCATCCGTTCGTGGCGGACGTGCGCGCGGAGGCGTTTGGCGAGGGCGTGCCGCGCCTCGGCGCGCTCGTCGTGCTTTCGGACGCGGGCCGTGCCGCGCTGGCGCAGGGGACGTACGCGGCGTTTGCGGCCACGCTTCGGCGCGACCTTCGGGATGTGCTGGACGGGCGGGCGTTTCCGCGCCGACTGCGCGTCGTGCGCGCGCTGCCCGTGGATGCGCGCGGCAAGACGACGGCGGCGGACGTGCGCGCGGCCCTCGCCGCATGGTGTCGCGAACCCGTCGTCCGCGCGTGGTCAGCGACGGCGGCGGCGTTGACGGCGACGCTTGTCTTTCCGCCGGACGCCGAATGCTTTCAGGGGCATTTTCCGGGCTTCCCGGTTCTGCCGGGCGTGGCGCAGCTCTATTTCCTGCGCCACTTCGCGCGGCAGGCGTTCCCGGATTTCCCCGATGCGGCGACGTATCGCAAGCTCAAGTTCCAGCGGCTCGTCCGTCCGTTGGAAACGGTTACGCTGACGGTGACGCGCCTAGGCGAAGGGACGTTCGCGTTTGCGCTCGACGTGGCGGACGAACGCGCGGCATCGGGCCGCGTCGTGCCGTCGGAGGCGCCGGCCCCCGCCTCGGGATCCTAGGCGCGGGACTGAAGCGGCAGCGTGAAGGCGAAGACGGTCGTGCGGCCGGGGTCGGACGTGACGGACACCTCGCCGCCGTGGAGCTGGACGATGTGCTTGACGATGGCAAGCCCGAGTCCCGTGCCGCCGAGCGCGCGGCTGCGCGACTTGTTGATGCGGTAGAAGCGCTCGAAGAGGTGCGGCAGGTGCTTGGCCGGAATGCCGATGCCGAAGTCCGTGACGGTGACCGTGACGTGTCCGTCGGCGGCCGTCGCGGCGAGGCGAATCGTGTCCGAACCCGAATAGCGAAGGGCGTTCTCGATGAGGTTGACGAGAACTTCTTCCAGCCGCGTCGCGTCGCCGAGGACGGTCGCGGCGTCGTTGCGGACGAGTTCAAGGCGTACGCCGCGCGCGCGGGCCTTGGCCTCTTCCTGCGTGACGACGGTGCGGATGAGGGCGTTCAACGGCAACGGGGCGAACGCATGCGCCTCCTGCAATTGTTCGCGCTCGATTTGCGCTAGCGCGAGGACGTCCTGCACGAGACGGCCGAGCCGACGGCTTTCCGCGCGGACGATGCCGAAGAGCTCGCGCCGCTCGTCCTCGGAGAGCGTCGTGCCGTCGCCGAGCATTTCGACGGCGCCGAGGATGGCGGTGAGGGGACTCTTGAGCTCGTGCGTGACGTTGGAGGTGAACTCGCGCCGGAATTTTTCGTTGGCGACGGCGATCTCCAGCTGGCGGGACTGGGCGTCCAGTCGCCGCGTGAGGCGTCGCGTGGAAAGGAAGACGAGAAGAACGACGGATGCGCCCAGGAGAAGCGCGGCGAGAAGTCCGGCGGCCGCGAGCCGTTCGGAGCGGAGAATGCCCGTGTAGGGCACGGCGAGGCGCACGACGCGGTTGCCGACGCGGCGGGCGCAGTAGAGGAGATCTTGCCCGACCGTTTCCGAGTGGCGGAGCGAGACGCTTTGCCCGACGGCAAAGGCCTGCTGGACTTCGCCGCGTGCGGCGTGGCTGTCCGTCGCGGCCTCCGTGTCGTAGAAGACGGAGCCGTCGGCGTTCACGACCGTGACGCGCGTCTCCGACTCGACCATGTCCGCGATGGCGCGCCGGAAACTGTGGGCCTCCCAAAGCGAAAGCGCGGCGAAGAGGACGACGCCAAAGGCGGCGACCGCCGCCGCAAGCCAGCTTCTGTCGATGGGCTTCATCTCGTCTAGGTCAGGCGGTAGCCGATGCCGCGCACGGTTTCGACATGGCGCGCCCAGTCGCCGAGCTTGCGGCGCAGGCCGACGAGCTGCACGTCGACCGTGCGGTCGGTCACGAACTTTTCGCCGTCGGAGATGCGGTCGATGATGTGTCCGCGCCCGAAGACGCGCCCCCGGTTGCGGAGGAGCAGTTCGAGGATGCGGTATTCGGAAAGCGTCAGCTTCAGTTCAGTCCCGTTGCAGATGACGCGGTGCGTGCGGTCGTCGAGTTCAAGGCCGTCGAGCGCGAGCGTCCCGGTCGGGGCCGTCGGGTCTTTGCGGAGCGCCGCGCGCATGCGCGCCAGCAGGACTTCCTTCGCGAAGGGCTTCGTCACGTAGTCGTTCGCCCCGGCGTCGAGTCCCGTCACGATGTCGTGTTCCTCGCCCTTGGCCGTCAGCAGGATGATGGCGGTCGCCGCGAGGGCGGGGTCGGACTTGACACGGCGGCAGACCTCGATGCCGTCCATGCCCGGCAGCATGACGTCGAGGAGGACGAGCGCGGGCCGCGCGCGGCGGATCGTCGCAAGTCCGTCGTCGCCCGCGTCGCATTCAAGGACAGTCTGGTAGCCTGCGCTCTTGACGGCAAGGGCGATGACGCGGCGAATCGCCGGGTCGTCTTCGACGATGAGAATCTTCGACATGGCGGGTATTATACCCTATCTTAGCCAAGTGCGGGAATGCGCTCGGCGATGTTGCCGATGTGGCGGTTGACGTCGCGGATGCCGGCGAGGACGGTCAGGAAGGCCGTGTCGTAGGCGTGGTCGCCGTCCGCGTCGGACAGCGTTCCCGAATATTGCCGCGACAGGGCCTTCGCCGCGCGCGTGATGGCGTCCTCGGTGACGGACGGCGCGTGGTTGAGCGTTCCGCCCTTGTGCAGGACATGGGTCGTCTCGTGCGCAAACGCGCGCAGGCGGGCGATGATGTCCGACGTGGACGCGAGGAGGTCTTCGGACAGCCCCTGTCGCTGGATGCGCGCCGTCTTGCGGTAGATCTTGACGGCAATGTCGGAGATGCGTTCGGCGTCGTTCACGCAGTGGACGAGTTCGGGCAGGGCCTGGGCCTGGCGTTCCGTGAGCTTGCGCTGCGAGATCGCGACGAGGTAGTCGCGGATGCGGGACTGCATTTCGTCGATTTCGCGCTCGGCGTTCTGGATGGATTCCTCGTCGACCGTCGCGCGGCCGAGGCAGTTGTTGAGCGCGACGGACGCGATCGTCCACGCGCGCCGCGTCATGTCGCCGAGGGCGAGGCGCGCCGCATGGAGCGCGAGCGCGGGAGCCTCGAGGAGATGCGGTTCCAGGGCCTGGACGCGCGTCGTCCGGTCGTCGCCGATGAGGCGGGTGCAGAGCTTGGCGAGAAGCGGGATGAAGGGCGTCTGGACGATGACGTTCGCGACGTTGAAGATCGTGTGCGCCATCGCGACGTGACGGCCGGGCGTCTCCCCCGCGAGACCGTTGCCTTCGGTGCAGAGGTTGACGAGGTGGTAGAACGCGGGCGCGGCGACGCCCGCGGCGTTCGCGAAGACGAAGCCGAAGCTGAAGAGGACGAGAATCGTGCCGAACACGTTGAAGAGCGCGTGCGCGAGGGCGGTGCGCCGCGCGTTCGCGTTCCCGCCGATCGCGGCGAGCGCGGCCGTGATGGTCGTGCCGATGTTGTCGCCGAGGACGATCGGGACGGCCGTCCAGAGCGAGATGACGCCCGTCTCGGCGAGGGCGATGGTGATGCCGATTGTGGCGGAGGAACTCTGGACGACCATCGTGCAGATCGTGCCGACGGCGACCGCGCCGAGGACGGCGAGCGGCGGCAGGTAGCCGTTCGCGCTCGGCGTGCAGTCGAAGCGCGAGAAGAACGCGACGAACTGCGGCTCTTGCGCAAGGACCTTGAGCTCGCTCGACATGATCGTCATGCCGAAGAAGAGGAGGCCGAAGCCGAGA
>CAYQUI010000041.1:0-18067 GCA_964420685.1 uncultured Lentisphaeraceae bacterium
AACCGAACGACCAGATCTGGCGCTCTTCCGGGAACTGCGTGATGAACTTGTCCTCGATCTTCTTCGCGCAGGGCCACGCGACGTCCTTCTCGCCCTTCTTGAGCGGCGCGCCGACGGAGTGGATGCAGGGGATGAAGTCGCCGTCCGTGCCGAGGTGCTTCATCACCGCGTCGCCCGTGCGCGTCATGATGTTCATGTTGACGACGACATAGGGCGAGTCGGTGATCTCGATGCCGTACTGGGTGATCGGGTTGCCGATCGGACCCATCGCGAACGGAATCACGTACATCGTGCGACCCTTCATGCAGCCCGCGTAGCTCTTGAGCATGAGCTTCTTCATGGCCTCAGGCTCCATCCAATGGTTCGTCGGACCTGCGTCGATCTCCTTCTTCGAACAGATGAACGTGCGGCCTTCAACGCGCGCAACATCGCTCTCGTGCGAACGGGCGAGGTAGCAGCCAGGACGCTTCTTCTCGTTGAGCTTGATGAACTGGCCGTTCTTGACCATCATCTCGCAGATCTTCGTGTGCTCGTCCTTCGTGCCCGTCACGACCACGATCTTGTCCGGCGTGCAGACCTTGTTCCACTTGTCAACCCAGGCGAACACCTTGGCGTTCGCGAATTTCGGCGTCTTGGCCATGTTTTTCTCCTTCGTTTTACCCCTTTCAAGGGGCATTCCGTTAAAAATTGGGCGTATTATACCACAGCGTCCGCGCGGAAATCAACCGAGCCGCCCCGGACGCGCAGAGGTCGTCACCCGTTTTGCGCGGCGCCGTCAGAACGCGACGACGACGCCCGCGCCCGCGCACCAGCCGTCGAGGTTCAGGTTCGCGTACTGCTCGCCGCCCTTCGTGAACGTCGCGTCGCTCGTGCCACCCGACACGTCGACGACGGCGCGTTGTACGAACACGTGACTTCGGGGCTACGGCCATTCACGGCCGGAATCGTGATGAGGTCGAGCGGCAGAACGCCATCTTCGCGCGTGAGGATCTCGAACTTGACCTTGGCGAGGTCGGTCTTCCAGTCGCTCGACACCTTCCACGACAGCGTGTGCTCCACGTTCGCGGCGATGCCATCGCCGATGTTCGGTGCCGTCTCGTTCCCGTCCGTGTCCTTCACGAACGTCTCCGGCCGCACGACCTTCCAGAAACTCCGCTCGCCGTCCTCGAACGCAAGCGCCCGCACGTCCACCGTCGGCTGTCCACTACAAACAATATAATCGACATCCAAAATCGTCGGATCGTTCGCGCGAATTTGCGAACGGATGATTACCGGCAGGGTTGCCGCCACACCCGTCTTGAATTGTGAATGTCGCACATCTTGCGAGGACGGGGTTGCCATCAGGCAAGACGACAGCAGACACCCCATGACAACCAAGAATCGCTTCATCGCGTCACCCCCTGCACCGGCCAGTCGAAGCCCACACCAAGGACAAACCCCTGGGCTCGTACCTGATCCACAATTTTCCGCCAGGTCTGACGAATCGTCTCGTCCTCCACGATCTGGCTGCAGAAACCCTGCGTTCGTCCCTGCGCGAAGACCTTGACCCCCGGCTGATTCAGCGTCTTGACATCCTCAATCACACAACGACGAGAGAACTCCTTGTCACCAACGCGCTTCGCGGGCGTGAACGAAAAGATCTCCCGCCCCGTCCCGTACCGGACACCACGATAGAACGTGTTCTTTGCGGCCTTGTCAACGCGCCGAAGAGACAGGTTTTTATACGCCTCCGAACAGTCAATTCCATTGATGGTGCTGTACGTGTAATCAATCCCATCCCCCTCAACGACGAACACCGTGTCCAGGCAGAACACCTCCTGACCGCGTTGGCTCTTCTTGTACGACCCGAAGACGATCAGCGAGTTCGGGGCCAGACGGCGCAAGTCCGAATTCGGACTCTGCTGACAGATCGCATACTTGAACGTCCGACCGAACACACAGGGATCCGTATCCATGAATGCGTCCCCGCCGCATCCCGTCTGACTCGCACCCTTCACCGCCTCCCCCGGCTCGGACACCCGACATGGGAATTGCACCTCATGCTGGAAACAGGCCGAGAAAAAGTCCTCATTGCAAGGGATTTTCATCGCCTGCGTCGGCCCTTCCCATTCCGTCCAAAACGCGAGATCGCCCTCTTTCGGTTCTCCGTTCAGATCCGCAACAAATTGACCGTGATGGCGAACCAACCGGCGACAATGATCCGAATGCAGAGAAGCCCCATCCGTCTTGCGCCACGCGACGGGAACGGACTTCCCGATTGTCGTGCACCCCTGCACCTCAAACTCTGGCCCCGGATGCATGAACTGCACCAAACTCGGCTGCGTCGAACCGTCCTGAACCCTTTTGTCTGCCATTTGCACGTTCTCCTTTTGTGTCTTTAGCCGTGTGATTTAGCGCGTATTGTACAAAATCACCCCCCTCCCCCGTCAAGTGGTATTTTTGCGCAATTATAGATTTTCTGCGTCCGCGTCAAGTCGGGAAATCCACGACCAAAAAATACCCCTGGGGTCTGTCCCCAGGGGTTCTTGGTGGTGTTGTCCAGATGACGGCGAATCAACGCGCCGTGAGCTTCGCGAAGTCCCAATCGCCGCGCTTGGGCGCCTTGAGAAATTCGTTCGCCTCCGGCTTGTTGGTGAACTTCATCGTCTTCGGATCGAACTTCAGTTCCTCGCCGGGGAAGCGGAGGGCGATGCAGCCGATGAGCAGCGCCTCCGTCAACGGCGCCGCGTAGCCCAGACGCGAACCGCACTTCGCCGGATTGCCTTCCAAGCAGGCCTCGACGAATTCGCGATAGTGGTTGTAGTTCGAAAGCTTGTCGCCGGCGGCAATGGCCTTCTCGGTCGTCGCCTTGTCGCCCGCGATGCAGCACGGACGGCTGGCATGGGAGTTGCCAATCGTCGTCGCCTTCGAACCGATGATGATCACACCGTTGTCCGGCACGACCGGAGCGAGCGGCGCAGTCGGCGCCGTGTAGGGCTTGCCCGCCTTCTTCGCATCCTCGGCCTTCTTCGCCTCGCGCCGGGCGGCGTTCGCAAGCGCGTAGTCCTTGAGCCCCGGCACCTTGTCCACGTCGGGCAGGAGATGGCCGTCGAACCACGTAAGCTTGATGCCGTTCGGAATCCACTTGTTCGGCGCGAACGTCATTTCGATGCGCGACTTCTTCGGATACGCGATCGTGACAGGTCCCTCGCCGTAGGTGTCGGCCTTGACCGAGACCGGCAGCCCGAGTTCAAACACCCAGAACGCCGGATCGGCGTTGTGCACGGCCATGTCGCCAATCGCGCCGCAACCGTAGTCCCACCAACCGCGCCAGCAGAAGCTATGGTAGGCCGTCGAGAAACCATGATCCGCGCTCGGCCCGCACCAGCAATCCCAGGCGTTCGGCGCGTAGCCGGCCGGCAGCGGAGAAGGTTTCGGATAGGCCTTCATGCCCTGCGGCCACACAGGACGATCGGACCAGCTGTAGAGTTCCTTCACGTCACCCCACACGGCGGCATCGCGCATCGTCTTGTACCGCCACACGCCCGGATGCCCCTGGTTGCCCATCTGCACAACGCGCCCCGTCTTGAGGGAGGTCTGGAGCATGAGTTCGCATTCCTCGACCGTCCGCGCAAGGGGCTTCTGCACGTAGACGTGCTTGCCCGCGTTCATGCAGTCGATGGAAATGTAGGCGTGGGTGTGATCCGGCGTACCCACCTGCACGACCTCGAATTTGTCGCCCATCAACTTGAGCATGTCACGGTAGTCCGTGAACTTCGGAATGCCGGGGTACTTCTTCTCCCACTTGTCGAACGCGCCCGGATTGACGTCACAGACCGCCACGAGGTCGCAGCCAGCCGCAATCAGGCTTTCCGTCGCCGCGCCGCCCATGCCGCCACAGCCGACGGAGGCGAGCTTCAGCCGCCGTCCCTCGATCTTGCCCTTGAAATCGGATCTCGGCGCGAGATCAATGCCGTAGCCCGTAAGCGACAATGCGCCGAAGCCAAGCAAAAAGCCGCGACGGCTGACGAAAAACTGATTCTGCGTCATTTCGTTTCCTTTCGTTTCTTGATGTTACGGTTTCAAATCTTAGCCCTCCCCCCGGGGCCTGTCCCCAGGGGGTCCTTGGGGCCTGTCCCCAGGGGTTCGAGGAGGTCGAGGGGCGTTTTGCGGCGCGAACCCGGCAAATCGGCGACAAAGCGCGGCAACGCCAGCCCACCGATTCGCTCGGCGCAATAGGACTCGATTGCCTTCGCCCTCGCCAGCGGCACGCCGAAGCGTTCGACCAGCCCCTCGACCGGATCGCACTGAAAGACATAATACGGGCGAATCCGCGCGGCCGAAAGCGCGCGCAGGAGCGCCAGCATCTTGCGCGGCGTGTCGTTGACGCCACGCAGAAGGACGGTCTGGGACGAGACGGGAATGCCGCGCGAAACGAGGCGCGCCGCCGCCGCCGCCGCGCGCCGGGCCTCCGCCGCCGTGTTGATGTGCACGTTGGCCCAGACCTTGCCCGACTGCGCCAAACGCCGCGCCAAGCCGTCCGTCACGCGCGCCGGATTCGCGACGAGCGCGCGCGTGCAGATGCGGATGACCTCGACCTGCGGCAACGCCGCGAACGCCTCGACGAGCCGCATCACCGCGTCATCGTCAAGCGTCAGCACATCGCCGCCCGACAGGAGAACATCCCGCACCTTCGAATGACGCTTCACATACGCGACACACCGCCGCAAGGCGGCATCCGACGAGACGACGGGGGCCTTCCCCAAGATGAACTGCCGCGTACAATGGGGACAGGCCTCAAAGCACCGGTCGGTCGTCATCACGAGCACCCGGTCGGGAAACCGCTGCTTCAAGCCAGGCGGAAGCCCCTTCTTCGGGGTCAGTTCGCCAAAGGGATCGAGACTGTTCACCTCATGCCCTCCCCAAACCGCTCAACATGCGCCTCGCCCGCGTAGACCCGCGTCCCGCCGACAGACAGCGAGCCGTCGGACTGGATGCCCGCGCAAAGACCGCAAAGAGGCGTGCAATCCGCGTCCGTCTGCCGCACCGCGAGGGTCTGTCCCCGCAGAAAATCCACCGCGCGCACATCGGGATAGACAGCCGCAAACCCCTGCGTCCGCCAGACCTCGTAAAGCCCCCCCAATTCGTCCAGCACCGCGTCCCGAACCGTGGGGACAGACCCCGAAAAGCCGGGGACAGACCCCAGCGAAATCGCCTTATCTTCGATTTCCGGTGAAAAAACACGCTGATTCACATTGATTCCGATTCCGACGATGACCTGATCCATCTGCCGTTCGCACAGAATCCCCGAAATTTTCCGTCCGCCGACGAGCACGTCATTCGGCCACTTGAGGCGCACCTCCCCCGCGACAGGCGTCGCCGCGAGGAGCGAGCGAACGGCGCGGACGACCGCGAGTCCCGCGACCAGCGGCAAGGTCGCCACGACCTCCGGGGACAGGCCCCCGACCGAGAGGACGGCACTCATCATGAGGTTCGCCCCCGGCGGCGACAGCCACCGGTGGTCGAGCCGCCCCCGCCCCGCCGTCTGGAAGTCCGCCGTAAAAACGTCGCCGGGCGCGCCCGCGCGCGCATCGGCGTTCGTCGAAGCCGTCTCGGCCCGGTGGCGAATCCGCCAGACCATTCCGTGGGCTGTCTGCATGCCGAACTGGGGCGAGAACCCCGCCCTTCAGATCCCGATCCGCAGCGTCGTCTCGCGCGCCGGGCCGACCGAAAGGACGCCGAGCTTGCCGCCGACGAGGTCGAGGATGCGGTTCACGTAGGCCTTCGCGTTCTCGGGGAGCGCCGCATAGTCCGTGATCTTCGACGTCTCGCACTGCCAGCCCGGCAGTTCCTCGTAGACGGGCGTGCAGTGCGCCAGAACTTCGAGGTCGGCCGGGAACGTCGTGTAGACGAACCCGTCCTCGCGCCGATAGCCCGTGCAGATCTTGACGACCGGGAAGGCGTCGAGCACGTCGAGCTTCGTCATCGCCCAGAAGTCAATGCCGTTCACGCGCTGCGCATAGCGCGCGACGACCGCGTCGAACCAGCCGCAGCGGCGCGGCCGCCCCGTCGTCGCGCCGAACTCGCCGCCGCGCTGACGCAGCATCTCGCCGTCCGCGTCATTGAGCTCCGTCGGGAACGGGCCTTCGCCCACGCGTGTCGTGTAGAGCTTGAGGACGCCGATCACGCGGTCGATCGCGCGCGGCGAGACGCCCGTGCCCGTGCAGGCGCCGCCCGCCGTCGGGTTCGAGGACGTCACGAAGGGATACGTGCCGAAGTCAATGTCGAGCATCGTCGCCTGCGCCCCTTCGAAGAGAAGCGCGCGCTTCGCCTCCAGGTTCTCGTGCAGGAACTGAATCGTGTCCGTCACATACGGCATGAGCGCCGCAACCATCGGCGCGTAGAGGCGCACCATCTCCTCCGCGTCAAGCGGCTGCGCGCCAAGGCCAACGAGCTTGCGGTTCGCCTCCGCGACCTGCTTGCGCACGAGGTCGGCGAAGTCGGGGCGCAGGATGTCGCCGACGCGCATGCCGAAGCGACCGACCTTCGCCGCATAGGCCGGGCCGATGCCGCGCCCCGTCGTGCCGATCTTCTCGCCTTCGGGGCGCGCGGCCTCCTCGGCCTTGTCGAGCGCGCGATGCCACTGCATGACCATGTGCGCGCGCTCGGAGATGTGGAAGCGGCCCTTGAGCTCGAAGCCCCAGCTCTCGACCTGCTCAAGCTCGCGCATGAGGTCAAACGGATCCATCACGACGCCGTTGCCGATCACGCAGTGCTTGCCGTTGTGGAGAATGCCGCTCGGCACGAGGTGGAGAACGTATTTCTTGTCGCCGACGACGACCGTGTGCCCCGCGTTGGAGCCGCCCTGGAAACGGACGACGACATCCGCCTCCTCCGTCAGGAAGTCGATGACCTTGCCCTTGCCTTCATCGCCCCACTGGGCGCCAACGAGTACAGTATTCATAACGATGCGATATTATACCAAAATCCTGCGCCTCACGGCCTCGCCACCTGCGACGCAGCCGGCTTGTCGTATTTCCGGTCGTAGAGGAGCGCGCCGTTGAGGATGACGAGCACCGATCCCAGGTTGTGGACGAGCGCGCCGCTCACAGGCCCCAGCACGCCGAGAACCGAGCACGTGATCGCGACGGCGTTGATCGTCATCGAGATCGCGATGTTCGTCTTGATGAGCCGGATGCACGCGACCGAGAGCCGCTTCAGATAGGCAAGCTTCGCGAGATCGTCCGTGACGAGCGAGACGTCGGCCGCCTCCTGCGCGATGTCCGTCCCCTTGCCGCCCATCGCGACGCCGACGTCGGCGACCTTGAGCGCAATCGCGTCGTTGACGCCGTCGCCGACCATCATGACGCGCTCGCCGCGCGCCTGCAGACTCTCGACGGCGGCCGACTTGTCCTCCGGACGGCACTCGGCGCGCACCTCGTCAATGCCCGCCGCGTCCGCGAAGCGGCGCGCGATGTCCGCACGGTCACCCGACAGCATGAGCGACTTCACGCCGAGGGCCTTGAGCGCGGCGACCGTCTCCTTCGCCCCCGGACGGAGCGCGTCGCCGCACTGCAGCGTCCCCGTCTTGTCGAAGCACGCGAAGGTAACATGCCCCATCTTCTCCAGCGCCTCGCCCGACTTGACGATCACGCCGTTCTTCGTCGCCTGCCCGATCGCCGCCGCAATGCACGTCGGCGTCGCGAGCGCGAGCGCACAGGGGCAGAAGACGACGAGAATCGTCACGCCGCGCAGAAGCGCCGCCTGGACGTCGCCCAGCGCGAGCCAGACGCCGAGAAACGCGAGGACGGCGATCCCCAGCGAGCAGGGGACGAGGATCGCGGCCCACTTGTCCGCCAGACGCTGCATCGGGGCCTTCTTCGCCGCCGCTTCCTGCACGAGGCGGACGAGCCGCTGGACGCTCGAGTCGGACGCCGGCTTCGTCACGCGCACGCGAATCGTGCCGCGCTGGTTGATCGTGCCGGAGTAGACCGCGTCGCCCGCCTTTTTCGCGACGGGCAGCGATTCGCCCGTGAGCGACGCCTGGTCCACCGTCGTCTCGCCCGACGTGACGACGCCATCCGCCGGAACGGCCATGCCCGGCAGCACCTCCAGAGGGTCGCCGACCTGCAGCTCGGCGACGGGCACGTCCTTGAAGAAGAGGCCCTTCGCGTTGCACTTCGGACACGTGATGACCTTGCGCGCCGTCTGCGGCACGAGCGCGACCAGCGCGCGAAGTCCGCGCCGGGCGCGCCGCACCGTCCAAGACTCAAGCTTCTCGCCCAATGCCATGATGAACGCGACCTCGCCCGCCGCGAACAGCTGGCCGATCGCGACGCACGCGACCATGGCCGAGGCAATCAGGAGCGACGCGCGGATGCGCCGCTCCAGGACGAGCGCGACAAGAGCCTCCTTCAGGATGGGGATTCCGCACAGGACAAGGGGAACCCACGCCGGATCGAGCGTCCCGCACGGATGCGCCGCGCCCGATGCCCCGTCCACGCCACAGCCGTGGCCGACGAGCAGGAAACTCGCCGCCAGCCCCGCCGCGCTCAACACAAGCGCGGGCGCGCTCGTGAACGCCCCGCACGCCGACTCGACACGCCGCCAGAGGCCATTCGCCTGAACGGAGGCCTTCGCCTCTTCGCCTGCACCACAGCAGCTTCCCATTTCCGATCCCTCCCGTTTACGCGATTTTGCTGAAGTTCTCCAACGCCTCGGCGAAATTCTCGATCGTCTCGTCGGCGTTCCCCTTCTCGATGCCCTCGCGCACGCAGTGGCGCAGGTGGCCTTCCAGAACCATGAGCGAAATCTTGTGCAACGCGCCGTTGACGGCGTTCAGCTGCACGAGAATGTCCTCGCACGGCACATCCTCGCCAATCATGTTGCTCACGCCGTTGATCTGCCCGGCGATCTTCTTCAGCCGCAGCTGAAGCGACTTCACGTCTTCAATGCACTTCTTCATGTCACGCCTCCTCTCCCGTCTTCGGGAAAAAACGGCGCGCAGTATACCATACCCCCGTAGGGTAGTCAAGTCACAGCCGAACGCCGCCGGCATCTGCGCCCTGCAACCGTTATCTGAGGCTTTCGGCGATGCGGACGGTCTTCATCGCGTCCCCGCCGTAGAAGTCGGCGCCGATCGCGTCGGCGAACTCCTGCGTGACGACCGCGCCGCCGACGACCGTCCGGCAGTCCAGTCCCGCCGCCTTGATCTGGCGGATCGTCTCCGTCATCGCGCCGACGGTCGTCGTCATGAGCGCGGAGAGTCCGACCAGCCGCGCCTGCGTGCGCGCCGCCGCCTCGACGATCTTCTCCGGCGGCACGTCGCGTCCGAGGTCGACGACGTCGAATCCGTAGTTCTCCAGGAGCGCGCGCACGATGTTCTTGCCGATGTCGTGGATGTCGCCCTTGACCGTCGCGATGACGATCGGCCGCCCCGCGCCGCCCGTCGCGCGGTCGCCGCGCGCGGCCATCGCCGCCTTCACGACGGTGAACGCCTCGCCCGCCGCGTCGGCCGCCATCAGGAGCTGCGGCAGGAAGACGCGCCCCGCCTCAAAGCCCTTGCCGACCTCCTCCAGGGCGGGGACAATGGCCTTGTTGATGACGTCCATCGTCTCCGCGCCGCCCGCGAGGGCAGCTTTCGCCGCCGTCGCCGCGTCGTCGCGAAGGCCCCGCCGCACGGACGCCGCCAGCGTCGCCAGCGGATCGCCGCCCGTCGCCGCAGAGGCCGCCGCAACGGCGGACGCCGCCGTCTGGTGCGCGATCCACCGCTCGCAGTTCCGGTCGCGCGCAAGCAGCACGTCCTCGGCCAGCGGATCGACCACGTCGCGGATGACGGACGGGTTCGCGATGGCCGCCGACAGGCCCGCGCGCTTGGCGAGCGCGTACATCGTGCTGTTGAGGACAGGCCGGTTCGGCAGCCCGAAGCTCACGTTCGAGACGCCCAGCACCGTGTTGACGCCCAGTTCCTCCGTCAGGCGCCGCACCGTCTCCAGCGTGACGACCGCCGCCTGCGGATCTGCCGAGACGGCCAGCGTCAGCGCATCGAAGACGAAATCGTCCTTCGTGAAGCCGTATTTCGCGCCCTCGGCGAGAATCCGCCGCGCAATCGCGAGCCGTCCGTCGCTCGTCGCGGGAATGCCGTCCGCGTCCAGGCACAGCCCGACGAGCGCGCCGCCATATTTCTTCACGCGCGGAAAGACCGCGTCCATCGACTCCTTCTTGCCGTTCACCGAGTTGACGAGCGGCTTGCCGTTCACGTGGCGGAGCGCGCGTTCGAGGGCAACAGGGTCGGCCGTGTCGATCTGGATCGGACAGGCCGCGACGCTCTGGACGGCCTGCACCGTCGCGTCAATGAGCGCGGCTTCGTCCAGCCCCGGCACGCCGCAGTTGACGTCCAGCACCTCCGCGCCCGCATCGACCTGCTTGACGGCCTCGCGCAGGACATAGGCGACGTCGCCGCGCGCATACGCCTCCTTGAGGAGCTTCTTGCCCGTCGGGTTGATGCGCTCGCCGATGACGAGCCCCGCGTGCGGCCGAAGCGTGACGACGCCCGTTCCGCTGGAGACGACCGTGCCGCGTGCGGCGGCGGGACGCGGCGACGCGGCCGAAAGACCGGCGGCCGTCACGGCGCGAATGTGGTCGGGCGTCGTGCCGCAGCAGCCGCCGAGGACGGACGCGCCCGCGCGCACGAGCGCGGCGACATGCGCGGCGAACTCGGCGGGCGTTTCGGGAAAGACCGTCCGCCCGTCCACGAGACGCGGCATGCCGGCGTTCGGCTTGACGATGATCGGCTTCGTCGAGACTGCGGCGAGGCGTTCGACAAACGGGAGCATCCGATCCGGACCCAGTCCGCAGTTGAAGCCGTAGGCCGCGACATCCAGCGATTCGAGCAGCGCGGCGACGCATTCGACCGATCCGCCCGTGAGAAGCTGGCCGTTCTCGCCGAGCGCCACCGTCACGTAAATCGGACACGCCAGCGTCTCCTTCGCCGCGAGAACGGCCGCCTTCACCTCGTAGACGTCGCCCATCGTCTCGATGAAGACGAGGTCGGCGTCCTTCCCCAGCCGCATCGTCTCGGCGAACGCATCGTAGGCCGCGTCAAAGTCGAGGTCGCCCGCCGGCTTCAGGAGACGCCCCGTCGGCCCGACGTCAAGCGCGACCTTCGCCGCGCCGGACGCGCGGGCGTTCTCAAGGGCGGCGGGAATGAGGTCGGCGAGCGCATACGCGCCGTGGTACTTGAGGCGGTTCGCGCCAAACGTGTTCGAGAGAACGACTTCGGATCCGGCCGCGACGTAGGCGCGGTGAACCGCCGCAATCGCCGCCGGGTTCTCAAGGTTCCAGTCGCACGGGTCTTTTCCGACGGGAAGCCCCGCCGCCTGAACCATCGTGCCGAATCCGCCATCCAGAAATGTCAAGCCGCCTTCGTTCATCGCTCGTCTCGTCTCGTTGTGAAAAACGCGGCACATTATACCAAAACGCCGCCGGCAAGCGCGGCGGCGAGACGCGAAAACGCGGATGAACCGCGCGCGGACGAGAGCCGCCGCGCGCGCCAGACGGCCTCAGCGGTCCTCCGAGGCCTGTTCAGGCTTTCCGTCCGCAAGCTTTCCGACAACGACCATGCCGATGACGGCGGCAATGGCGACGACGACGATGACGATAAGACGGCCAGTCATGATTTCTTCCTCTTCCTTGGGATTTGCGTTTCTTACTTGCAGAGCGTGTAGAGGACGCCCGCGACGACGGCGGAGCCGATGACGCCCGAGACGTTCGGGCCCATCGCCTGCATGAGCACGTAGTTCGCCGGATCGTCCGCCAGCGCGACCTTGTTCGAGACGCGCGCGGCCATCGGGACGGCCGAGACGCCCGCCGAGCCGATGAGCGGATTCACCTTCGTCTTCGAGAAGAGGTTCATCAGCTTCGCCATGAGGACGCCGCCCGCCGTGCCGACGCAGAACGCGACAAGGCCCAGCGCAAGGATCGCGAGGGTCGTCCCGGACAGGAACTTCTCGCACGCGAGCTTCGAGCCGACCGAGAGGCCGAGCATGATCGTGACGATGTTGCAGAGCGCATTCGACATCGTGTCCGCGATGCGCGAGACCGAGGGGCCGACTTCCTTCGCGAGGTTGCCGAGCATGAGCGCGCCGATGAGCGGCACAGCCGACGGCAGAAGGAGCGCGCAGAGCAGGAGAACGATCAGCGGGAAGCAGATCTTCTCAATCTTCTTGACGGGACGGAGCTGCGGCATCTTGATGAGCCGCTCCGCCTTCGTCGTCAGCGCGTTCATGATCGGCGGCTGGATGATCGGCACGAGCGCCATGTACGAATAGGCCGCGACCGCGATCGCGCCGAGGAGATCCGGGGCGAGACGCGACGTGAGCCAGATCGCCGTCGGGCCGTCCGCACCGCCGATGATGCCGATCGAGCTGGCCTCCTTGAGTCCGAACCCGAGATCCGGGAACATCGCCGTGAGGCCGAGCGCGCCGAAGAGCGCGCAGAAGATGCCGAACTGCGCCGCGCCGCCGAGCAGGGCCGACTTCGGGCTCGCGATCAGCGGGCCGAAGTCCGTCATCGCGCCGACGCCCATGAAGATGACGATCGGAAAGACGCCCGTGTCGATGCCGAACTTGAAGAAGTAGTGGAGGAATCCGCCCGGCTCGACGATGCCGCCCGACATGACGGGAACGCCGCTCGCGAGGAACGAGATGACGCCGTCATGCATCATCGCGGGCGCCGTGATGCCCGACAGCGGACAGTTCGCGAGCAAGCCGCCAAAGCCGATCGGCAGCAGCAGAAGCGGCTCGAAGCCCTTGACGATCGCAAGGTACATGAGGACGAGGCAGACGGGAATCATGATCAGCTGCCCCAGCCCGTAGGGCATCCCGAAGAGCGTCCGCACCGGATGCCCCGCGACGAAGTTCCCGCCGTCGTCGAAGTAGCCGCCGTGCCAGTTGAGATCCTTGTCCCAGTAGCCGTTGCGGTTCGCCGCGAGCGGCTGGGGCTTCGGGCGCGCCGCCTCGTCAAAGTCGCCCGTGATGTACGCGGGCGCCGTGCGCTCCAGGAAGCCGGCGATGCCCGTCTCCGCGCCCAGGTCCCAGACCTTGCGGACGGTCGTCAGCCAGTTCTCGCCGTCCTTGGCCTGTGCGCCGAGCGCACACGCCGCCACCAGAAATGCCATCAACAGTTTCTTCATTGCACTCCTCTGAAACAAATGATCGAACAATCGAATATTTCACTTCACGACCGCCAGCACGTCGCCCGTCGCGACCTTGTCCGTCGCGGCCACGAGAATCGTGACCGTGCCGTCGCACGGCGCGGAGAACGGCGTCTCCATCTTCATGACGTCCATGACAAGCAGCTCGTCGCCCTTCGCGACCCGCGTGCCGTCCGTCGCCGAGATGCGCAGAACCGTGCCCGGCACAGGGGCAATCACCTTCTCGCCCTCGCCCGCCGTCGGCGCGACCGAAGCCGCCGGGGCTGCGGCCGCCGACGGAGCCGCCGCCGCGACGCGCTTCGCCCGTTTCGGCGCCTCGTCCGGGACTATGTAGTCGAAGCGCGAGACGAATTGGCTCGCCTTCTCCGAAATGACGATCAGAACCCACAGGAACAGGTAGACGATGCCCATTCCCGCGACCATGAGTACAACACCTTGACCGAGTACGGCCATTTTTATTCCTCTTCTTTCTTTTTGCTTGTTTTCGTTCGCTTGAAACATTCACGGAAGACGCCAAGGAGCATCCAGCCGGACACCTGCTCCTGTCGGTTCGTCGGATGCGCGGCGATGAGCTGCGCCTCCGTCGCGACCTTCGCCGGCGCCGTCTCCCAGAAGCCGACGCATGCCAGCGACCCGACGATCAGGACGGCGATCGCCGCCAGAACCTTGGCGCGACGTTCGCGCCGTCGGCGCGCGCGAATGCGCGCAATGAGCCGGTCGGCAAAATCGGCCGGCAGTCGTTTCTCAACGTTTTCCGGACAGCAGTCCATGGAGCACCTCCCTTGCCTTGTGAAGCCTTGACTTGACAGTCCCCTCCGGAACGCCCAGCTCGCGGGCGATTTCCTCAACGGGCTTTTCGTCAAAATACCGTCTCTGCACGACGAACCGAAGCGGCTCGGAAACGCTGCAGACCGCCGTGCGAAGCGCGTCCAGCCCCGCCTCCGCCGCCAGCGCGGCAAAAAAGGGATCGGGCTGTTCCGGCAGGTCAAGCGTATCGCCGACCATGACAAGCTCGACGCGCCGCTTGCGCACGTCCATCCGGCGGAAGTTCAGCAGAATCGTGTAGAGCCAGTTGAAGAACTCGCCCGTGTCCTGATATTTCGAAATCTTCCGAATCGCCTGGTCAAATGTCCGGAAGACGAGCTCTTCCGCGTCATGGTCATTACGGCACAACAAAAGCGCGGTTGCAAAAAGGCGGTCTCCATACTCGGAAACAAGCCGCTTTGCACCGCTTTCCGTATCTTTTCTGATTTCCAACCAGATTTCCATGCGGACGCGCAACTGTCGTGCTGTTCATTAGGGTAAATGCACGATGCGCTCCGCAGGTTCACGGAAAATCAGCAAGGTCGTTCGATTTCGCAGACGGCCGTCACGCTTTTCGTCGGCACAAGGGCCAGCGACTCCGTGAGCGCAACGCCGATGCGGCGCGTCGCATCCAGTTTTTCGAGGATTTCGCGGCTGAAGGACAGCGGCATCTTGCCGTAGCCGGGCGAGCGGCGCGGCCGAAGCCGCTCCTCACCAGACGCCTCGACCGCCGCACGGGCCTCCGCCTCCAGTTCGTCCATCAGGCGTTCGATCTCGACGAGTCCCAGCCGCTGGGATTCGTAGGCCTCCGCCGCGCTGACGGCCGCGCGCGCCCGTTGCCAGCGGTCAAACGCCGCGCCCAGCGTCCCGCAGAGGTAGACCCGGTCGCCTTCGCGACGCCAGAGGCCACGACGTTCAACGGGCGCCGAGGAGGCCATGGAGGTTGCGCATGATTCGGACGGCGATTTCCGGCTTGTTCATCGTGTAGACGTGGACGTTCGCGACGCCGTTCGCGAAGAGATCGACGATCTGCTCGGTCGCATAGGCGACGCCCGCGTCGAGCATCGCGACGGGATCGTCGCCGAACCGGTCGACGATCGCGCGGAAACGCGGCGGCAGATACGTCCCCGACAGCGCGCAGATGCGCGCGATCTGCTTGCCGTTCGTGACCGGCATCACGCCCGCGATGACCGGCACCGTCACGCCCGCCGACCGAAGGCGCGCGAGATAGTGGAAGAGGACGTTGTTGTCGAAGAACATCTGCGTCGTGAGGAAGTCAAGCCCCGCCTCGGCCTTCTCGCGCACGTGCGCAATGTCGTCGTCCAGGTGCGCGCATTCGGGATGCCCTTCCGGATAGCACGCGCCGCCCAGGCAGAAGCCCTCGCCCCGCAAGGCCCGCACGAGATCGACCGCATGGCGAAACGCGGGGTCGCCGGGAAGTTCCATGCCCGGCGGCGAATCCCCGCGCAGACAGAGGACGTTTTCAATCCCTGCCGCGCGAAATCCGCGCACCTCGTCCGCGACCTTCGCGCGGTCGGCCGCCACGCACGTCATGTGGGCGAGCGCCGGCACGCCGCAGTCCGCCTGGACGAACCGCGCCAGCGCGCACGTGTTCGCGCCCGTCGTTCCGCCGGCGGCACCGTAGGTGACGGACATGAACGCGGGGCGCAGTTCCGCAATGGCGCGAACGACCTCTTTCGTGCGCGCCATCGCCGCCTGCTCCGCGTCCCGGTCAGCGGGGGACGCCGAGCGGCGCTTGGGGGGAAAGACTTCGAAGGAGAGGCTGGGGCGTCCGTCAGCGACGATTTCTGAGATTTTCACGGTCGGTGGTCAACGAATCAGTAGTTGTTCTGTTCCAGCTGGAAATAGGCTTTCGGATGGTCGCAGACGGGACACGCCGCCGGAGCTTCGGCACTCTCGACGATCGCGCCGCAGTTCCGGCACTGCCATTTGCGCACGCCGACGCGCACCCAGACCTCACCCGTCTCGATGTTTCGCGCGAGCGCACGGTAGCGCGCCTCGTGATGCGCCTCGACCTCGGCGACCTTGCGGAACTTGTCGGCGATGTCCACGAACCCCTCGGCCTCGGCCTCTTCGGCAAAGCGCTTGTACATCTCCGTCCACTCCTCGTGTTCGCCCGCCGCCGCCGTCAAAAGGTTCTCCGGCGTCGAGCCGATGCCCGCGAAGAGCTTGAACCACATCTTGGCGTGCTCTTTCTCGTTAAGGGCCGTCTCCTGGAAAATGGCCGCCACCTGCTCAAAGCCGTCCTTCTTGGCCTTCGACGCGAAGTAGTCGTACTTGTTGCGCGCCTGCGACTCGCCGGCGAACGCCGCCATCAGGTTCTGTTCGGTCTTGGATCCCTTGAGGTTCATCTCGGTTCTCCTTTCTTTTCTTTGGCGGAAACTATACCAAAAACGCTAAAGCCCCGTCAATCGACATGCCCGCACCGCGCGTTTACCGCGCCGCGCGAAACGGGTAGGCGCGGCCGAGAGGCGGATACTTCGCGCCAGCCGCCGGGTTGTACGGCAGGAACTCAATCGGCGAGGGTTCCGCCCACGCGCGAAACGCCGCGAGCGGAATCCTCGCCCAGCCCTTTCGTTCTTCCGGATGCTGAGTCATGCGCAGCAGTATCGCACAAACTCGGCCATCTGCCACAAATGACATGTCAACTTTTTTCAGTCCGTACGACCGTCGTCCCCGTCGTCCGTCTGCATCTCGAAGACGAGCGCGCCGCCGCGAACGAGGTCGGCGTGGCGCACGCGCCAACCGGAAAGTTCGCGCCCGTTGAGCGTGACGCGCTTCACGCGCCAGCGATTCGGCGCGTAGTCGCGGACGACGATCCGCAGCGTCGCCGCCGGATAGGGCGCGCCGAACGTCAGCGTCGCGCCTTTCACGAGCGGCGAGCCAAGTTCATATTCGCCGCTCGCCGGGTCGAGCGGATAGAAGCCCAGCGACGACAGGATGTACCACGCGCTCATCTGGCCGCAGTCCTCGTTGCCGTCAAAGCCCTTGCGATTCGTCGAATAGCAACGCGTCAGGATTTCGCGGACGCGCTGTTGCGTCTTCTCCGGACGACCGAAGCGATTGTAGAGATAGGCGCAGTGGTGGCTCGTCTCGTTGCCGTGGATCGAACTGCCGATTCCATCCGGCCGGAAGAAGATCGTGTCGAAGAAGGCGTCCAGCCGCCGCACCGCCGCGTCCTTTCCGCCCAAAAGCTCCGCCAGCCCCTCCGGGTCGTGCGGCACGGCCCAAAGACCTGTTTCAGGACGCTGCTCGCAGTAGTCGCGATACGGCCGCTTCAAGTCCGCGCGCGAGACAAACGAGCCGTCCGCCCGACGCGGCAGGAACAGCCCCTCGGCCGCGCACCAGAGGTTCGTGTAGGCGCGGTTCCGATCAGCCAGCGAAAAGTCCTGCGTCCGCGAAACGGACTCCGACGTCTCGTCGCAGGCGACGTAGCCGCGCCGAAGGTAGCTTGTCAGCCCGGCGCGCGTCTCGGGATAGTCGCCATAGGCCTCGCGGTCACGCCAACGCCTCTCCGTGTCGAACGTCTGCGGCACCGTGCGGTTCTTCGTGATCGCCGCGCGGGCCAGCGCGTGGTCGAAGCCGACAAAGCCCTTGACCATCGCCTCCTCCAGCACGATTTCCGCCGGCGCGCCGATCATGATGCCCGTGTAGCCGGGGTTGGGCCACTTCGGCAGCCACCCGCCCTCGCGGTAGGCGTTTCCGAGCGACTGCATCATCCCGTCCACGCGATCCGGCGCGACAAGCGTCAGCCACGGATGCTCGGCCCGATAGGTGTCCCAGAGAGAATAGCAGGTGTAGGCGACGCCCGTGTGCACGCGGTCGTCGAACGCCGAATAGTAGCGGCCGCCCTCGTCGATCTGGCGCGGATAGAGGAGCGTATGGTAAAGCCCCGTGTAGAAGATCGTCTTCACGTCGTTCGACGCATCGATCCGAACGCGGGCAAAGTAGCGTTCCCACGCGGCCTTCGTCTCGGCGACGACGGCCTCGAAGCTCTTCTCGCCGATTTCCGCCGCAAGGTTCGCCCGCGCCTGTTCCAGCGAAATGAGC
>CAYQUI010000042.1:0-17331 GCA_964420685.1 uncultured Lentisphaeraceae bacterium
AATCACTCTTTGGCTCAACAAACTCTTCTGCTTAAACAGCTCTCCAGATAAACCAACTTTTCTCCCTCCTCTTTCCCGCCTTACGTCTCTTCTCATGTCCGTCCCAATAAGGTAGCCATTGAAAATGTCCGATATCGTCATTACCAAGGCGCGTGTGCACAATTTGAAGGGAATTGACGTCACGATTCCCCGCAATTCCCTGACAGTCATCACGGGCCTTTCCGGAAGCGGCAAGTCATCCCTCGCGTTCGACACGCTCTACGCCGAGGGCCAGCGTCGTTACGTCGAGTCGCTTTCGGCTTACGCGCGTCAGTTCCTCGACCGCATGGAGAAGCCCGATGTCGAGAAGATCGAGGGTCTGTCCCCGGCCATCTCCATCGAACAGCACACGACGAGCGGCAATCCGCGCTCCATCGTCGCGACCGTCACGGAAATCCACGACTATCTGCGCATTCTCTATGGCTCGCTTGCGACACCGCATTGCCCGAATTGCGGCAAGCCCGTCACGCGCCAGTCTGCCGAGCAAATTGTCGATTCAATCCTTGACTTGCCGCGCGTTCGTTCGGTCGAATCGGGCGCGCCGTTGAAGATCCTTCTCCTGGCGCCCGTCGTGAAGGGGAAGAAAGGCCGTCACGAAGAAGTCTTCGCGACGCTGAAGCGCAACGGCTTTGCGCGCGTCAAGGTCGATGGCGAGACGTATCTGCTCGAAGAAGCCCCCACGCTCGACAAGAAGAAGGCGCACACAATCGATGTCGTCGTCGATCGTCTCGTTCTGCCAGTTGCGCCGCAGACCGTAGACGCCGCGTTTCGCACGCGCCTCACCGATTCCGTCGAACTGGCCCTGAAGACAGGGCAGGGAATTCTCAACGTGGAGGTGCTGGGGGACAATCGAATGGTTGAATCGTCGACGGATCGAATGAGGGACGGCGGCCACGAGGACATCGGGGGGGCGCGGAAGGCGGCGAATGCGGCCATTCGACGGTTTGACGATTCGATCCTTTCTTTCTCCGAGCTCAACGCCTGCACGGACTGCGGGCTTTCTTTCGACGAGCTCAAGCCGCGTTCGTTTTCCTTCAATTCGCCGTTCGGGGCGTGCCCGACGTGCGGCGGCCTCGGCCAGCTCTACTATTTCGACGAAGACCTGGTCGTGCCGGACAGGTCATTGCCGCTCCGCGAGTGCATTCATCCGTGGCGGCGCGCGGGACACAACGCGATCATGTACTACAACGCGCTCTTGGAAGAGATCGCCAAGCAGAACAAGGTCTCGCTCGAAACGCCCTACGAAAAGCTGCCGGCAAAGTTCCGCCATGACCTCATGCAGGGCTTCAAGAGCAATCTGGTGTTGCCATGGCGTTCGGTTGATCGTCCGTTCGAGGGGGTTTTGGCCGTGTTGCAGAAGCGGCTCGACGAGGCGGAAGACGACGAGACGCGCGCGAAGTACGAGGCCTACCAGAACTATCGCGTCTGTCCGACGTGCCAGGGCGCGCGTCTCAACGCCTTTGCGCGCGCGGCGACGATCGCGGGCAAGAGCATCATCGAGGTGATGGCGTTGCCGGTCGGAGAGGCCAAGGCATTCTTCGACGGATTGAAAAGGGTGCGCGAAGGGACTTCGGTCTCCAAGCTTGCCGCTCTGCGCGACATTCTGGATGAGATTACGCGGCGGCTCCAGTTCCTTCTCGACGTGGGCCTTGACTACTTGACGCTGGATCGTGCGGCGGCGACGTTGTCCGGCGGCGAGATGCAGCGCATTCGCCTGGCGACGCAGGTCGGTTCGGGCCTCACGGGCGTTCTCTATGTTCTCGACGAACCGACGATTGGCTTGCATCCGCGCGACAACGAGCGACTGATCGCGACCCTGAAGGGGCTTCGCGATCGTGGCAATACGGTCGTGATCGTCGAGCATGACGCGGAGATGATGCGCGCGGCCGACTACATCATTGACCTAGGGCCGGGCGCGGGCCGCGAGGGCGGCGAAGTCATGTATCAGGGCGACTTCGAAGGTCTCCTCAAGGCCAAGAGCCTGACGGGGGAGTATTTGAGAAAGAATCGACTGTTCGACTGCTCGACTGCTCGAATGATGCTGGACGAGAAGGGGGGCGTGAGTGATTCAAGTGGCGAGGGGGCCTCTCGCCCCTCGGCCTTCTTGACTCTCGCGGGTGCGTCGGAACACAACCTCAAGAACATTACCGTCCACTTCCCGGTCGGCGCGTTCACGGTTGTCACGGGCGTGTCGGGTTCGGGCAAGTCGACGCTCGTTGACGAGACGCTCAAGCGTGCGCTGATGAAGCGTTTCTACGGCGCAAAGGCCGTACCGGGGAAGTACCGCAAGCTGACGGGCGTTGAGCATTTCGACAAGGTGATCGAGATTGACCAGTCGCCGATCGGACGGACGCCGCGCTCGAATCCGGCAACGTATGTCGGCTTCTTCTCGGAGATCCGCGAACTCTTCGCGCACACCGAGGCGGCCAAGGCGCGCGGCTATACGGCGGGGCGTTTCTCCTTTAACGTGAAGGGCGGGCGCTGCGAGGTCTGCGGCGGCGACGGCGTGCAGAAGCTGGAGATGAGCTTTTTGCCGGACGTCTACGTGCCGTGCGAGCAATGCGGCGGTTCGCGCTTCAATGCCGAGACGCTGGAGGTCACGTATGGCGGCAAGACCATTGCGGACGTGCTGGCGATGACAGTCGCCGAAGCCTACGAGTTCTTCGCGAAGGTGCCGTCGCTTGCGCGCAAGATGAAGACCCTTGTCGATGTCGGCCTCGGCTACGTCCAGCTGGGGCAGCCCGCGACGACCCTGTCGGGCGGCGAGGCCCAGCGCATTAAGCTCGCGACGGAACTGTCGCGTCGTGCGACGGGCAGGACGCTTTACCTCCTCGACGAGCCGACGACGGGCCTGCACTTCGACGATGTCGCGAAACTGATGAAGATTCTCCTCGCGTTGCGCGACCAGGGGAATACGGTCATCGTCATTGAGCACAACACGGACGTCATGAAGTGCGCAGACTGGATCGTCGATTTGGGTCCGGGCGGCGGTGACAAGGGCGGCAACCTCGTCTGCGAGGGGCCTGTCCCCACGATTCGCGCCTGTCCGGCGTCCGTCACGGGTCGGTTTCTGTAGGCGGCGGGCGGACATGAAAAATCTTTTGTCAGAAATCGGTTGGACGCGCGCCTATCTCTCTTGTTAACGGAAAGAAAAGATTAACGGAAAAGAAAGCAGTCGGATAAAAAGAAAGGAAACAAACATGAATACGAAGCGAACAGTCGTTTTGACCGTTGTTGCGGCTCTTGGGGCGAGCGTGTGCCTGGCGCGTCCCGGCGGGCCGGGGCCTGGCCCGCGTGGCGGCGGCCCACATGGCGGTCCGGGCATTCATCGTCCCGCACCGCCGCCACCCGCGCCGCATCATCGTCCGCACGGCAGCGCGTGGGGGCGTGGCGGACGGAACTTCTGGCCGGGTTTCGTGGGGGGCGTCATCGGCGGTGCAGTGGCTCGGACGATCGTCGAGCCGGCGCCGGTCGTCGTCACGACGCCGACGGTTGTCACGACACCCGCTGTCGTCACCCAGCCGGTTGTCGTCCAGCAGACCGTCGTCACGCCGGTCACGCAGGTTCAGAATGTCTGGGTGGAAGGCCGTTATGTGGAGCAGGTTCAGGCGAATGGAACCGTCATTCGCATCTGGCAGCCTGGCCACTACGAGCAGCGGACGGTCGTCGTGCAGTAGTCCGGCCGCCGCCGTGCGAATCCCATCGGGCGCGTCACGACTTTTCAGGGTTGTGGCGCGCTTGACGGTTTTAAGCAAGGTATGGTATACTACGCGCCAATTGCCCGTTGGTGGGATACTCAAGCGGTCAACGAGGGCAGACTGTAAATCTGCTGGCTAACGCCTTCCAAGGTTCGAATCCTTGCCCCACCACCACTCTTTTGGTTGTCTCGGCGATGAAGAAGACAGTTCTCGACTACCGTGTGCCGTATGCCGACACCGATCAGATGGGGGTCGTCTACTACGGCAACTACCTGACGCTGTTCGAGCGGGCGCGCAACGAGTTGATGCGCGAGATGGGCTACACCTACAAGGAATGCGAGTCCGAGGGCTGGATGCTGCCCGTCATTCATGCGGAGGTGGACTACCGCAGCCCCGCGCGTTACGACGACCTCTTGGAGATTTCCGCGTGGGTTCAGGCTCTGAAGGGCGTTCGGCTTGAAATCGCCTGCGAGGTGCGCCGCAAGGGCGAGTCGGCGGTTCTGGCGCGCGGCTTCACGCGGCACTGCTTCGTCTCGACCGAGACGTTCCGTCCGATTCCCCCGCCAGAAAGGCTGATGGACGTGCTATGAACTTCGGCATGGTCTTCAAGGTCGCGGTGCTCGCGATTCTGCGCAACAAGACGCGCGCGCTCCTCACGTGCATCGGCATCATCGTCGGCATCGCCGCCGTGATTGCCGTGCTGGCGATCGGCAAGGGGGCCTCGACGATGATGGTCAGGGAAATCTCGTCGATGGGCAACAACCTGATGATGGTCTTCCCGGACCGCCACCGCAAGGGCCAGGTCAAGAGCGGCATGGGCGCGGGCCAGACGATGACGGCGGGCGACGCCGAGGCGATTCGTCGCGAACTCGGCCATCTTGTTTCGGCCGTCTCGCCGACGGTGAACGTCAATTGCCAGCTCATCCGAGAGAACCGCAACTGGAACACGCGCGTTTCGGGCGTGAGCTTCGACATGCCGGAGATTCGGAACTGGCAGGTCGCGGAAGGCCGCTTCTTCGAGGAGTCGGAAGAGCGCGCCTCGCGCCGCGTCTGCGTCGTCGGCACGACCGTGAAGGCCAACCTCTTTGCCGAGGACGAGAACGCCGTCGGCCAGACGATTCGCATTGGCGCGATGCCGTTCAAGGTCGTGGGCGTGCTCGCGTCCAAGGGCGCGAACGGCTGGGGGCAGGATCAGGACGACACGGTGATGGCGCCGTACACGACGGTCGGCCGCGTTCTCCAGCGCTCGAAGTTCCGCTCGATCAACATGATGAACGTCTCCCTCAATTCAATGGATGACGTGGCCGAGGCGAAGCGCGAGGTGACGGCTCTCCTGCGTCAGCGGCACAAGCTCGCGGACTACGAGGACGACGACTTCGAGACGCGCGACACGACCGAGATCATGAACACGATCGGCTCGGTGACGGGGCTGATGACGGTGCTTCTCACGGCGGTCGCGGCGATCTCGCTGCTCGTCGGCGGCATTGGCATCATGAACATCATGCTCGTCTCGGTCACGGAGCGCATCAAGGAGATTGGCCTGCGGATGGCGATTGGCGCGACGCCCGCGTGCATCCTCTGGCAGTTCGTCCTGGAGGCGGTCGTCCTCTCGACGGTCGGCGGCGCGATTGGCGTGGGCGTGGGCATCGGGGTCGCGCAGGCGATAGGCGAAATCAACCACTGGCCGATTGTCATCGAGGTCTCGTCGGCCGTCTGGTCATTTCTCTTTTCGGCGTTCGTCGGCATGTTCTTCGGCTTCTACCCGGCCTATCGCGCGTCGAAGCTCAACCCGATCGACTGTCTGCGCTACGAATGACGGCGGATCGGCAGGAGGTTCGCCCGACGAAGGTCTTTGTTCTCAATGGCTGGGCGGCGGCGGACGCGACGTGGGCGCGCTGCACGTTTCCGCGCGCGCAGGTCTTCAGCTACGTCGATCAGCTCGACGGCTTGCCGGAACGGGCGTTGGCGGCGGCGGATGCCGTCTGGCTTGTCGGGTTCTCGATGGGGGGCAACTCGGCGTTGCGGCTGTTGCTGGCGTCTCCTGAAAAGGTGCGCGGACTTGTCCTCGTCTCGACGTCGCCCTTTCTCATGGAGGACAAGTCCGTCGGCTGGAGAGGCCTGAGCGAACGGCGTCTCGCGGCGCTCCGCCTCGGCACGCGACTTGTGGTTGCGGACGATCCCTCGCCGCTGTTCGCCGACGCCAACCTCGACCGGGGGCTGGCGTATCTTCGGACGAGCGACTTGCGCGCCCCCCTGCGGGCGTTCGCGCGCTCGTTTCGCGGCGCGACCGTCTTGTCGCGTCTTCCCGTCTTCGTCTTCCAGTCCGACCGCGACGGCATCGTGCGTCCGTCGAACGTCGATTTCCTTCGAGAGGTTTTCCCGCGCGCGGCGGTGACGTGGGTGCCGGGGGCGGAGCACAGCCTGCCGCTCGCGATTCCCGGCGAGATTGACGCGGCGGTGAACGCGGGGCTGGCGGCCGTTGCGCGCGCGGGCGCGGCGGCAGTGCCCGATACGCCCGTGTGGACGGGCTTCCTCGACCTCGTGCAGCTGGCGGATCATCCGGGGGATGTGGCGGCCTACCGCCACTTCGCCATGACGCCGCTCGCGACGGCGCTCTATCCGAATGGCGTGCCGCCGTCGCTGGACGTCGCGTGCGAGATGGCGCGGACGTTGGCGGCGCAGGGGCTTGTCCGCACGCTGCGCGCTCTGCGCGCGCGGTTGCCGTCCGATTCCGCCGAGGCGTGGAGTCCGTTCACGGAAGCGCGCTTTGCCGATCTCCTGCAGGCGGCGGCCGCGTTCGAGTCCGCGCGGACGCCCGACGCCTGTCTGTCCGATTTTGCGGCCTTCCTGCGGGCAGGGTCTGGCGGCGCGGCGCGGCCCTGAATTCCGATTTCGCGCGCCCCCCTTGCGCTCGACTTCTGAATTATGCTATACTACGCAAGTTTTCGTCTCGAAAGAGGCCACTTTAGCTCAGTAGGTAGAGCACTTCCTTGGTAAGGAAGAGGTCGGCGGTCCGATTCCGCTAGGTGGCTCCATTCGGGACGAAAGACGAAGGAAAAACGAACAACTCACAGGAGTATTAGCAATGGCTAAGGAAACATTCGATCGCGGCGGCAAGCCGCACGTGAACGTCGGCACCATCGGCCACGTCGACCACGGCAAGACCACGCTGACGGCCGCTATCACCCATGTCCAGGCGCTCAAGGGTCTCTGCGAAGAGATCAAGTACGATCAGGTCGCGAAGGCTTCCGAGTCCGCTGGTCGTCGTGACGCCACGAAGATTCTGACGATTGCCTCCTCGCACGTCGAGTACGCGACGGAGAACCGCCACTACGCGCACGTTGACTGCCCTGGCCACGCCGACTACGTCAAGAACATGATTACCGGCGCGGCGCAGATGGACGGCGCGATTCTCGTCGTCTCGGCCGTTGACGGTCCGATGCCGCAGACCCGTGAGCATGTCCTGCTCGCCCGTCAGGTCGGCGTTCCGAAGATTGTCGTCTTCCTCAACAAGTGCGACCTCGTTGACGATCCGGAGATGCTCGACCTCGTCGAGATGGAAGTCCGCGAGCTCCTTTCCAAGTACGACTACGATGGCGACAACGCGCCGGTGATTCGCGGTGCGGCCTATCCGGCCACGCAGGCGACGTCGAAGGACGACGAGGCGTGCAAGTGCATCACCGAGCTGATGGATGCGCTTGACTCCTACATTCCTGAGCCGGAGCGTGAGCTTGACAAGCCGTTCCTCATGCCGATCGAAGACATCTTCTCGATCGAAGGCCGTGGCACGGTCGTGACGGGCCGCGTCGAGCGTGGCTGCATCAAGGTCGGTGAGGAAGTCGAGATCGTCGGTCTCAAGCCGACGGCGAAGACGGCCGTCACGGGCGTCGAGATGTTCCGCAAGCTCCTCGATCAGGGTCAGGCGGGCGACAACATCGGCACGCTTCTCCGTGGCACGAAGAAGGAAGACGTCTGCCGTGGCCAGGTTCTCGCGAAGCCGGGTTCGATTACCCCGCACACCGAGTTCAAGGGCCAGGTCTACGTCCTTACGAAGGAAGAGGGCGGCCGCCACACGGCGTTCATGAAGGGCTATCGTCCGCAGTTCTACATCCGCACGACGGACGTGACGGGTGACATCCAGCTCCCCGAGGGCGTTGAGATGGTCATGCCGGGCGACAATGTCGAGATTGCCGTCAAGCTCATCGCGCCGGTCGCGCTTGAGGAGAAGATGCGCTTCGCGATTCGTGAAGGTGGCCGCACGGTCGGCGCCGGCACGGTCTCGGCGATCATCAAGTAAAGACAAGAAGTCTTCTGTGAGATGTCTGCCCGCACTCCGACCGCCTGTGGTCGGTCGGGGCGGCGGGCGGACTTAATCCTCACAAGAGGAAAGGGACAGGGAAATGCGTGATCTTGCGATTTTGGCTTGCGGCGAGTGCAAGCGGCGTAACTACACGACGACTCGGAACAAGAAGACGATGACCGAGCGCCTTGAGAAGGTGAAGTTCTGCCCGCACTGCCGGAAGCGTACGACCCACAAGGAGACGAAGTAATTCGCTCCACACATTGATTTAGGGTAGTAGCACAATGGCAGTGCAGCGGTCTCCAAAACCGCCTATGGGGGTTCGATTCCCTCCTACCCTGCCAATCTGACGAGGAAGACAAGTGAGCATCTTTTCAAAGACGAAGGAATATCTGGCAGGTGTCGGCGCGGAAGCGAAGCGCGTGACGTGGCCGGGTAAGCGTGAACTTTGGGAGTCGACGCTTGTCGTCATTTCGTTCATTTTCATTCTCGCCGCGACGACGCTTGTCTGCGACAAGTTGATCGAGGGCTTCATCAAGGTTGTCCACGCGGGCGCTTGAGTGCGCGCGGTCGGGTAAAGAGGCGGGAGTTGTCATGAACAAGCAGTGGTTTGTCCTTCATACGCTGACGGGTCAGGAAAACAAGGCTCAGCGTTCGATTGAGGCGCGCACGAAGCTGGAGCGCATGGAGGACTATGTCGGGCGTTGCGTCATTCCGACGGAGCGCGTGACGGAGAAGAAGAACGGGACGAAGCACGTGGTGACCAAGAAGTTCTTCCCAGGCTACGTGCTGTGCGAACTCGCGCTCTACGATGAGGCGAAAGGGTTTGACGAAAACGGGAAGAAGGCGATTTACGAGCGGACGTGGCAGTTCCTGCGCGACACCCCTGGCGTGATTGGGTTTGTCGGCGGTGATCGTCCGCAGCCGCTCAAGCAGAGCGAGATTGACGCGATTCTGTTGGACAAGCCTTCGGCGAGTTCGACGGAGGAGCGTCCGAAGGTCACTTTCAGCGTCGATGAGACGGTGAAGATTACTGATGGCGCGTTCATGGGCTTCATGGGGCCAATCAGCATGGTGGATCCCGACAAGGGCAAACTCAAGGTCGAAGTGGAAGTCTTCGGCCGCAAGGTCCCTGTCGACGTCGAATACTGGCAGGTCGAGAAGGTCGCTCTCGAAGAGACGTTCGAGCCGCTCCAGTAAACGGTAGGTTTTGCGGTCCGACTGACCGGGCAGGATCCCCGGGAGGAGCCGCACGAAAGAAAAGGAACAAGGAAAATGGCTAAGAAAGTCACTGGAGTCGTCAAGCTCCAGATTCCCGCTGGCGCCGCGAACCCCGCGCCGCCCGTGGGTCCGGCCCTTGGTTCTGCTGGTGTCAACATCATGCAGTTCTGCAAGGAGTTCAATGCGAAGACCGCGAAGGATTCGGGTCTTGTCATCCCCGTGATCATCACGGTTTACCAGGATCGCAGCTTCTCGCTTCAGTTCAAGTCGCCGCCGGCGTCCGTCCTTCTCAAGAAGGAAGCGGGTCTTGCCAAGGGCAGCGGCGTGCCGAACAAGAACAAGGTCGGCAAGGTCACGAAGGCGCAGCTTCTCAAGATCGTCGAGATGAAGAAGGCTGACCTCAACACCGACGACCCCGAGCGGGCGGTCAAGATGATTGCGGGCACGGCGCGCAACATGGGAATCGAGGTGGTTGAATGAGCAAGCACGGCAAGAAGTATTTCAACGCGCTGAAGAAGGCCCCCAAGAAGGCCGTCAAGCTGGAAGAGGCGGTGAAGTTCGTCAAGGACAACGCCGGCGCGAAGTTCGACGAGACCGTTGACGTCTATTTCCACCTCGGCAAGGATCTCACGAAGGGCGACACGGCCGTGCGCGGCACGGTCAAGCTTCCGAACGGTTCGGGCAAGGCCGTCAAGGTCGCCGTCTTTGCGGGCGGCGATGCGGCGGAGGCGGCGCGGGCGGCGGGAGCCGACTACGTGGGTCTCGCCGACCTCATCGAGAAGGTGACGAAGGAAGGCTGGTGCGATTTCGACGTCGCGATCGCGACCGTCGAGGCGATGAAGGAAGTGCGTAAGTGCGCGCGCATCCTCGGCCCGCGCGGCCTCATGCCGAACCCGAAGACGGGCACGGTCACGGATGACACCGCCACCGCCGTCAAGGAGGCGAAGGGCGGCAAGGTCGATTTCCGCATGGACAAGACGGGCAACCTGGCCGTCGTCGCGGGCAAGCGCTCGTTCGAGGCCGACAAGCTCGTCCAGAACATCAAGGCGGTTGTCGCGGCGGTCAACGCGGCGAAGCCGGCTTCGGTGAAGGGCGTCTTCATCAAGTCGATGACGATCGCCACGACCATGGGCGTCGGCGTGCCTGTGATCGCCACGGCGGATGCCGAGTAATCAGGAGGTGACTTAAAATGCATCAGCACAAAGTGCGTCTTGAGAAGGTTGCCATCCTCGACGAGGTCATTGCGCGCGTCAAGGAGTCGGACTACTGCTTCATCCTCAACCACGGCGGCGTGACGGTCGCGCAGTTCGCGAAGCTCCGCAAGGCTCTCCGCGCGCTCGACAGCAAGCTCCTCGTCGTCAAGAACACCTATCTCGCGAAGGTCGCCAAGGAAAAGGGCTGGAGCGAGGAAGTCAACGCGATGCTCGCGGGCAATTCCGCGATCGTCACGGGCAAGGGCGAGCCGACGGCGGTCGCCAAGGCCATCATGGAGTTCGTGAAGGACTCCGCCGGCAAGGCGTCCGTCAAGGGCGCGGACTACGACAACAAGATCGTGGACGCGGCGATGGTCGAGGCTCTCTCGAAGATTCCCGGCAAGAACGAGCTCCGTGCGACGTTGCTCATGCTCTTCAAGGAGCCGGCGACGCGTTTGGCGCGCGTCCTCTCCGAGAAGGCGAAGCAGGGCGGCGAGGCGGCTCCGGCAGCCGAGGCTCCTGCGCCCGAAGCGGCGCCTGCCGCCTAAGGGAACGACAACACACAAAACATTTCCTCCAGCTGAAACACGCTGGGGGTTGAACTAAAAAGGAACAGAACAATGACGAACGAAGAAATCATCAAGGAGCTGTCGGGCAAGACGGTTCTCGAAATCAACGATCTCGTGAAGGCTCTCGAGGAAGCGTGGGGCGTCTCCGCCGCCGCTGCCGTGGCCGTTGCCGCGCCGGGCGCGGGTGCTGCCGCCGCCGAGGAGAAGACCGAGTTCGACGTGATTCTCAAGGCCGCTGGCGCGAACAAGATCGCGGTCATCAAGGAGATCCGCGCGATCACGGGCCTCGGCCTCAAGGACGCCAAGGACATGGTCGATGGCGCGCCGAAGAAGGTCAAGGAAGCCATCGCGAAGGACGAGGCCGAGAAGATCGCCGAGCAGCTCAAGAAGGCTGGCGCCGAGGTCGAGGTCAAGTAAGACGGCTCTCGATTTGGCAGAAAAAGGGGACGCGGTACGCCGCGTCCCGCTTTTCGTCTACAAGCAGAACTGAATTCACATCCAACGACACAAAAGGAGTACAACATGAGCAAGTGGGTTTGCCCGGTTTGCGGGTATGTGTATGAAGGTGCGACGCCCCCTGAGAAGTGCCCCCAGTGCGGCGTTCCGGGATCCAAGTTCACGAAGCAGGGCGAAGGCCTCAACTTCGTTGCCGAACACCATGTCGGCGACGGGATTGTCGAAGACGCGGAAGTGACGCAGGGACTCAAGGATCACTTCAACGGAGAGTGCTGCGAGGTCGGCATGTATCTCGCGATGTCCCGTCAGGCGGATCGTGAGGGCTATCCCGAAGTCGCCGAGGCGTACAAGCGCATCGCGTTCGAGGAGGCCGAGCATGCGGCGAAGTTCGCCGAGCTCCTCGGCAAGACGATTGACGTCGTCACGGATTCGACGAAGGAGAATCTCCGTCGTCGGATGGAAGCCGAGTGCGGGGCGACGGCCGGCAAGATGGCCATTGCCAAGCGCGCGAAGGAACTCGGCTACGATGCGATCCACGACACCGTCCACGAGATGGCGAAGGACGAGGCGCGTCACGGCAAGGCGTTTCAGGGCCTTTACAACCGCTACTTCAAGTAAGCGGGGTTGAGGACGGACAGGCCGTGAGCCTGTCGCAGGCGGGCCGCCGGCGATCTTCGCCGACGGCCCGTTTGCGTGATGCGAAACGGCGGGCGCGGCCGGCTAGAGCTTTTCCTGCGTGTCGGCGAAGATGTAGTCGGGAAGCGTCGCGTTCCAGATGACGGCCTTGAGCCCTTCGCAACGGGTGTGAATGGCCCGCTGGAGCAGGGAGAGGCGCTCGGTGAGCGCGGTGTGCGCGGCCGGCGAGGTCTCGTCCATGCCTTCCCAGCAGATCTTGACGCGCGAGTAGTCGCCGAGCGTGGCGACGAGGAAGTCTGGCTTCGACGTGTCAACCTCCAGAAGGCCGAGTTCGGAGAATTTGTTTTCGCGACAGGCCTTCACGAGTTCGAGCGCGGCGCGCACACGACCCTTCAGCCGCTGGCCGCTCGCCGTGCCGGGTGCATGCGCCTCGCGGATCGTGGGGAGCGTCTGCGTTCCGCGCAAGCGGGAAAAGACCACGCCCTCGGAATCCGTCACGCGCCCCGACGCGGCGCGCCGTCCGCAGATGTTGAGGCGCGCGACAGGCGTGCGTTCCTCGGCGTGGATGGTGACGCGGTTCGGCAGATGCCGCGTCACGGTGATGGCTCGCAGCGTCGGAATCTTGCGGAGGATTTCTTCGCGTTTCGCCTCGAAGTCGATGCAGGCGAGGTTGGCGCCGACGCGCAGCCCGAAGTTTTCGGCGAGCACGTCGGGCCTGACCATTTTCCCCGAAACGATTTCGACCTGCTCGGCCATGTCGGTGATGACGCAAGGTTCAAGGCAGAGCGCGCGCAGCTTCTCGTAGCCGATCGCCAGGCCGATGAGCAGGGCCGTTCCCGCGACGAGGCCGAGGACGAGCCAAAGGCCGCCGCGCCTCCGATGCGCAATCTTGTTTTCTCTCATCGGTCGTAGTCGGCGCAGGCGAGAATGCGGTCGCAGACCCCCGCGAAGGAGAGCCCTGTCTTCATGCCGGCCTTCGGAACGAGCGAATGGGCCGTGAAGCCTGGCGAGGTGTTGAGTTCAAGGACGTAGCAATGCCCCAGGGGCGAAACGCGGAAATCGACGCGCGTCACGCCTCGACAGCCGACGGCCGCGTAGGCGTCCAGGGCCAGCCGCTGGAGCTTGTGCGCCAGGCTTTCGTCTTTGCCCGCGCCGCCGTCGCCCGTTGGACGCGCCCGCTCGTTCTCGTCGAGGAAGGGATAGCGCGTCTCGTTGGACGTGTACTTCTCGTCATACCCGTACCAGCCGCCCTTGGCGACGATCTCGATGACGGGCAACGGCTCGCCGTCGACGACGCCGACAGTGAATTCGCGGCCAGGGATAAAGGCCTCAACAAGGGCGATGGGCGTCTGGGCGTCTGGGCGTTTGGAGGTTTGGGGGTTTGGAAGCCGGGTGGCCTGGAACGCGGCTGCGAGGGCGGCCGGCCAGTCGGCGGCGTCCGAGACCTTGGAGATGCCGACGGACGAACCGTCGCACGGCGGCTTCACGACGACGGGAAGAGGCAGGGGCGAGGCCGCCGTGTCGGGATTCGCAAGCCCCCACGCGGCGGTCGGCACGCCCTTCATCTCCAAGACCATCTTCGTCTTCACCTTGTCCATCGCAATCTGCGAGGCAAGGACGCCCGGACCCGTGTAGGGAATCTTGCGGGCGTTGAGCGCGGCCTGGACGCCGCCGTTTTCGCCCCAGCCGCCGTGAAGCGCGATGTAGACGGCATCGACGTCGGCCGGGAGCGCGTCAAGGCTTTCCTCCGTCAGGTCAATTGGCACGACGTCGTAGGTTCCAAGCGACGCAAGTGCCTCGGCGATGTTCCGGCCGGAGGCGAGCGAGACCTCGCGTTCGCTCGACCGTCCGCCCATCAGGACTGCGATTTTCTTCATTCGTGCTATTATACCAAAAACGATGTGGTATACTATGCGGAAAATGCGAGGAAAGAAGATTCATCTTATCGGCGTCGGCGGTGTGGGCATGGCGGGGCTGGCCGTCCTCCTGAAGGCGCGCGGGGCGGACGTTTCGGGCTGCGACCTGCATCGGAGCGCGCGGACGCGCTGGCTGGAGGCGCAGGGCATTCCCGTGGACGAAGGGCAGGACGCGGCGCATGTGGCGGATGCCGAAGAAGTCATCGTCACGCCGGCTGTGCGCCCGGACTGCCCCGAACGGCGGGCGGCGGCGGGGCGTCTCCGCTATCGTGGCGAGGTTCTGGCGGAACTCGTGAGCGCGGCGCCGGATTCGATTGCCGTCTGCGGCTCGCATGGCAAGACGACGACGGCGACGTGGATTGCGCGTCTGCTCCTGAAGCTCGGCGAGTCCGTCTCCTGGGCGATTGGCGGCGAGACGGGCGACTTTCCCGTCGCGGGCGTGGGGACAGGCCCCTTGGTCGTGGAGGCGGACGAATCGGACGGGACGCTCGCCGGCTACCACGCGACGTTGCTCGTCGTCACGAACTGCGAGTACGACCACCCCGACCACTTCAAGACGCGTGAAGCCTACTTCGCCTGTTTCGCGGCGGCCAAGCGGAACGCGGCGCACGTTCTCGACACGTTGGATGGGCTGGAGCCGCTGGCGGCCGCGCTGGGCCTTGACGCGCTGGGCCTCGCGCCGCACAATCGGCGCAACGCGCTGATGGCGGCCGAAGTCGCGCGGCGGCGCGGGCACGCCGTCGCCGCCATTGCGGCGGCGTTGCCGTCCGTCGTCGCGGCGCGTCCCGATCGACGCTTCCAGCCGATCGCGCCCGGCGTCTATACGGACTACGCGCATCATCCGACGGAAATGCGGTGCGCCGTCGAAATGGCGCGGCAGGCCTGCCAAGGACGGTTGCGCGTCCTGTTTCAGCCGCACCGCTATTCGCGCACGAAAGCGTTGCTGGCGGATTTCCCGGCGGCGTTTGCGGCGGCGGACGAGGTGGTTCTTTGTCCGACCTATGCCGCGTTCGAAGATCCCCTGGAGGGCGGGGACGTCGCCGATCTCTATGCGGTGTGCCGCGCCGCCTTTGGCGCGGCGACGTCCGAGGGCGGGCCGCGCGTCTTCCTCGCGCCGAGTTGTGCGGCGGCGTGGGAGCACGCGCGCAATTCGGAACGCGCGGGCGACCTGACGCTGCTCCTGGGCGCCGGGGACATCGTCGGCCTCGTGTCGCAGGTGCGGAAAGACAAGTCCGACGCGGCGGCGTTCCCCCGGCGGCGCGTCTGGATCGGCGCAGGGACGAATCTGTGGCAGTCCGATCTCAACCTCTCCGTGGACTATGTCCGCACGGACGGGCCTGCCGGCGCGCCGGGGGCGTCGCTCGTCGCGGCGCATCCGACGCTGGTGCCGTGGATGGGCGGCATCCCGGGGACGATCGGCGGTTGGATCAAGATGAATGCGGGCGCGTTCGGGCATTCGATTTCGGAAGTCCTGGAGGCCGTCAAGGTCGAGGGCGTGTGGTTGCCGGCGTCCGCCTGCGGTTTTGGCTATCGGACGAGCGCGATCACGGGCGAGATTCAGGACTTTCGGCTCGTTGCCGCGCGCCCGGCGGCGGAGGGGACGCCCGCCGACTATCACGCGCGGCGGAAGCGGTTTCCGGCGGGCACCTACGGGAGCTTCTTCAAGAATCCGCCGGGCGATTTCGCCGGACGGCTTCTTGAATCCGTGGGCGCGAAAGACCTGCGCGTCGGGGGGGCTTACGTCTGGGCGGAACACGCCAATGTCATTGTCCGAGGGGCGGGCGCGACGGCTTCGGACGTCTTGGCTCTCGCGCGGCTGATGGCGGTGCGCGTCTGGCTTCGGCTGGGCATCGCGCTGGAGCCAGAGGTCTGTGGCCTGGGCGGACATGAATTCGTAGCCCCAACGTCGGCTCTTTTTTGATATAATATACCCTAAATTTTCACAGAAAAGGCGAAACCATGGGGCAACTCGAAGAATCGACAGAACTGACGCTTGATTTCACGAAACTCGAAAAGGTCGGCAAGCAAGTCGCCGACACGCGCGCGGCGGGCGGCGTGGCGCACGATCCGGGGGTCATTCCCGTCGCCGTGCAGAATGCGGACACGAAGGAGGTCATCCTCGTCGCCTACACGAACGAGTTCGCGATGCGCGAATCGTTCGCGAAGCGGAAGCTGATTCTCTGGTCCACGTCGCGCAACAAGCTCTGGTTCAAGGGCGAGACGAGCGGCGAGACGTTCGACCTTCTAGAGGCGTACGTCAACTGCGAGCAGAACTCGCTCCTCTACGTCGTGCGGCCGTGCCGGGGCGGCATCTGCCACACGAAGAACAAGGCGGGTCAGCCGCGCAACTGCTACTACCGCAAGATCGACTTCGACACGCTGAAGCTCACGTTCGTCGATCCGTGAGGTGAGTGCGGTTGAGGCGTTTCCTCAACCCTGAACCGCCAGACCCAGTACCACCGTTCGCGCTTTTAATCAAATAAACTTAAACTAGGAGTTCATTCATGGCAGTCTTGCTACAAGGTCTCGTTCTGATGGTGGCCGGCATGGGCATCGTCTATTTCTTTCTCACGCTTCTCATCTTCGTGACGAAGGTCGCGATGGGTGGCGTCGCGCGGTTCAACGCGCTGTTGCCCGACGAAGCGCCGAAGAAGAAGCCGCAGGCGCGCGCGGCGAGCGATGACGCGAACGTCGCCCTTGCGATTGCCGTGGCGATGCGGGGGTAAGGGCTTTGGGCCTCTCGCCCCGCAAGACGCGCTCGTTCCACTCGTCAAGGGTGGCCGGAGTGGCGAGGGGCAAGGGGCGCGCGAAGCGAGTCAAGTCATTTCGAAACACAAACTAACAGAAGGTAATTCACAATGGCCAAGAAAAACGTCAAGTTCATGCTCACGGCGTTCCGCGACGGCTTCCAGTCCGTCGTCGGCGCGCGCGTTCTTTCCAAGGACTTCCTCCCCTGCGTCGAGGAAGCGTACGCGGCGGGCGTCCGCTGGTTCGAGGCGGGCGGCGGCGCGCGTTTCCAGAGCTGCTACTTCTACTGCCAGGAAGACGCCTTTGACGTGATGGACAAGTTTCGCCAGGCGGCGCCGGAGGCGGATCTCCAGACGCTCTCGCGTGGCGTGAACGTCGTCGGCCTCGAGAGCCAGTCGAGCGACATGATCAAGCTCCATGCCCAGATGTTCAAGAAGCACGGCATGAGCTCGATCCGCAACTTCGACGCGCTCAACGACGTCAACAACCTCAAGTGGTCGGGCCAGTGCATCCACGACGCGGGCCTCAAGCACGAAGTCGTCGTCACGATGATGG
>CAYQUI010000043.1:0-17172 GCA_964420685.1 uncultured Lentisphaeraceae bacterium
GATTCAAAGCTGTTGATTCAAATCTAATTCAACCTTTGCTCATTCCAACCCCTGGTGGCGTCTGTCCCCAGGGGTTGGATCCACGAATCTCACACATCTTCACGGATTTGTGGCGCGGGGCGAATTGCAGCCCGAGTGGCGGTCGTACGGGGAACGCCTTTCGCCGACGACCGGCTTTCTCAGTCGGACGGCCATCCGCGCGGTCATGCGCATCGGCGCGCCCATGTTGGCCTTGCCTCCGTCCACGTCCGCCAGGGCCTGCGCCGCGCTGTACTCGGGGTGGAGCCGTCTGCCGCCCCCGGCGCTTGCAGGGCGACCGTGATTTGTGCCATCCTATGCGGTCATGAAAAAGGCGCTTATCACCGGCATCACCGGACAGGACGGCAGCTGCCTTGCGGAACTGCTGCTCGCGAAGGGGCATGAGGGGAGGGTGGGGCCTGTCCCCACGAGGGAGGGTGGAAGGATCTTGGCCGTGCCGAGTCGGCCGCAGTTTTGGTATAATACAGACCCATGAAAACCTACAACTGCGTTGTCTGCATCAAGCAGGTTCCGGACACCCAGAAGGTGACGGGCGAAGCGATGAAGGCCGACGGGACGATTAACCGTGCGGCTTTGCCCGCGATTTTCAACCCCGAGGACAAGAACGCCCTCGAGGCCGCGCTTTGGGTCAAGGAGACGTATGGCGGCACGGTCACGGTCATCACGATGGGCCTCCCGGCCGCGAAGGCGATTCTGCGCGAGGCGCTCATGTGCGGCGCAGACCGCGCGGTGCTCGTGACAGACCGCAAGGCCGCCGGCTCCGATACGCTCGCGACGAGCTACATCCTCTCGCAGGCGGTGAAGATGTTCAATCCCGACCTCGTCTTCTGCGGGCGTCAGGCGATTGACGGCGACACGGCCCAGGTCGGCCCGCAGATCGGCGAGAAGCTTGACTGCGCGGTCGTCACCTATCTTGAGAGACTTGAGATGGACGGCGACACGGCGATTGCGACGCGCGACATCGGCACGGGCATCGAGACGTGCCGTGCGAAGCTTCCCGCGCTCTTCACCGTGACGGAGAAGTTCGGCGAGCTGCGTCCGTTCCAGATGCGCCGCGTGATGACGTACAAGAACGCGGAGCCGGAGGTGCTGGACTGCGCGGCGATCGGCTGCGAGGACGCGCGCTGCGGCTTCGCGGGCTCGCCGACGAGCGTCAACAAGATCCAGTCGGTCGTCCTGGCGGGCGGCGCGTTCAAGGAAGTCGCGCCCGACGACGCGGGCATTGGCGGGCTGGTCGCGGAACTCATCGCCGACCACACGATTGGCTAAGGAGGACTTGACATGACAGATCGTTCCAAGGGCGAAGTCTGGGTGTTTGCCGAGCAGGAGGAGGGCAAACTCGCCGAAATTCCGTTCGAACTTCTCGGCAAGGCGCGTGAACTCGCGGCGAAGCTGGGCGTCAAGGTCGGCGCCGTCCTGATGGGCGAGGGCGTCGAGCCGTGCGCGGCCGCGCTCGTCGCGGGCGGCGCGGACGTCGTGCATCTCGTCGACGACCCGGCGCTCAAGGTTTTCCGCAGCAAGGCCTACCGCCACGCGCTGGTCGAGCTGATCAAGGAAGAGCAGCCGCAGATCGTCATCTTCGGCGCGACGCACATGGGGCGTGACCTCGCGCCGGCGGTCGCCTCCGCGCTGCGGTGCGGGCTGACGGCGGACTGCACCGACCTGCAGATCGGCGACTACACGGACAAGAAGACGGGCGAGACGTTCGCGAACGTCCTTCACCAGATCCGTCCCGCGTTCGGCGGCAACATCATCGCGACGATCGTCAATGCGCGCCACTGGCCGCAGATGGCGACGGTGCGCGAGGGCGTGATGAAGCCGCTGGACGCCGCGTCGCGGGCGGCGCGGACCCCGTCGGCGGGGACGGTCGTGCGGCATGATTCGCATCTCGCCGGGGTGGAGATCCCGGTCGAGGTCGTCGAGATCGTGCGCAAGGCGTCGAGCGTCAACCTGAAGGGCGCGCGCATCATCGTCGCGGGCGGCGCGGGCGTCGGCTCGAAGGAGAACTTCGCGCTTCTGCACGACCTGGCGGCGGCCCTTGGCGGCGCGGTCGGCGGTTCGCGCGCGGCGGTCGACCTCGGCTACTGCGAACACGAGCGGCAGATCGGCCAGACGGGCGTGACGGTGCGTCCCGCGCTGATGATCAGCTGCGGCATCTCGGGCGCCGTGCAGCATCTCGCGGGCATGCAGGACGCGGCGAAGATCATCGCCATCAACACCGACCGCGACGCGCCGATCTTCCAGGTCGCGCACTACGGCATCGTCGGCGACCTCAACGTCGTCATTCCGAAGCTGATCAAGGCCATCCGCAACAAGGGCTGAAGAGGAGAACGGCATCATGGCTAATTTCTACAAGGACAATCCCGACATCAAGAACGTCCTCGACGTCCTCGACCTCACGGAGGTCGCGACGCTCCTGGAGGAGGACTTCCGCTTCGCGAAGGACTATGCCTTCGCGCCGAAGGACGCGGCGGTCGCGCTCGACAACTACGCGCGCGCGCTCGACCTGTGCGGCGACATCATGGCCAACCGCGTCGCGCCCCTCGCGGAGGAGACGGACAAGGTCGGCAACACGCTGAACGCGGACGGCTCCGTGACGCGCGCGCCGGGGATGAAGCTCGCCCTCGAGCTCTTCGGCAAGACGGGCCTCATGGGCGTGACGATCCCCTACTCTCTCGGCGGCCTCAACATGCCCTGCACGATCCTCACGGCGTGCAACGACATCGTCTCGCGCGGCGACGCGGGCCTCATGAACCTCTTTGGCCTCCAGGGCATCGCCGAGACGATCAACCAGTTCGGCGACGAGGATCTGAAGAAGCAGTACGTCCCGAAGCTCGTCACGGGCGAGATGACCGGCGCGATGGTCTTGACGGAGCCGGACGCGGGGTCGGATCTCCAGAGCGTCAAGACGACGGCGTATCAGGATGCGGACGGCAACTGGTTCGTGAACGGCGTCAAGCGCTTCATCACGAACGGCTGCGGCGAGGTGCTGCTCGTCCTCGCGCGCACGGAGCCGGAGTTCACGGACGGGCGCGGCCTGAGCTGCCTCCTCGTGGAGAACGGCCCGTGGGTCAAGGTGCGCCGTCTTGAGAACAAGCTCGGCATCCACGGCTCGCCGACGTGCGAGATGGTCTTCACGGAAGCCCCGGCGAAGCTCGTCGGCCTCCGCAAGCGCGGCCTCATCACCTACGTCATGGCGCTCATGAACGGCGCGCGCATGGGCATTGCCGCGCAGGGCACGGGCATTGGCGAGGCGGCCTATCGCGCCGCGCGCGACTATGCCGCGAGCCGTCAGCAGTTCGGCGTCACGATCGACCACTTCCCGGCGTTGCGCGAGATCCTCGCGACGATGAGCGTCGAGCTTCAGGCGAGCCGTCTCCTTACCTACTATTCGGCGAAGAACGTCGACCTGGAGGCGGGCTACGAGCGCAAGTTCAACGCCCTCAAGGGGACGCCGGAGGCGGCGGCCGCGCGCGCGCGCTTCAAGAAGGCGTCCGCGTTCAACAAGATGCTCACGCCCATGGCGAAGTACTACGGTTCGGAGATGTCGATGCGCAATGCGATGAGCGCGATCTCCGTCCTCGGCGGCTCCGGCTACATGAAGGACTATCCGTGCGAGCGCTACCTGCGTGACAGCCGCATCACGACGATCTACGAGGGCACCTCGCAGCTGCAGGTCGTCGCGGCCGTCGCGGGCGTGACGGGCGGGCTTGTCCACGACGTTCTCGACGATGTCCTCGGCGCGGATTGGAGTCCGGCGCATCCGCGCATGACGAAGCTGCTTGCGGATCTCGACGCGGCCGTCGCCTACGTGAAGGGGCGCGAGGACGCGAAGGCGTACCACGACCTCTCTGCGCGCAAGCTCGTCGATGCGGGCATCGCGCTCGTCGTCGCGGCGCTCTTCGTCAAGGCGGCGGAGAAGATCGAGTCCAAGAAGGCCGCGCTCGACCACTGGCTCAACGTCGAGTTCCCGCGCGTCCGCGCCGGGCTTGAGCAGGTCATGAGCGGCTACGCCGGGCCGGTCGATGCGTTCGAGACGCTCGCGCCCGCCGTTCCGGTCGTCGACTGAACGCGACGGACGAGATGCGTTCCGTCCGCTTATCACAGAAACAAGAGGATTGTCCATGAGCAAGTTCGTGACGTTTGGCGAGATCATGATGCGCCTCAACCCCGAAGGCTACAATCGCTTCGTGCAGGCGGAGCGGTTTGAGGCGTCTTATTCCGGCGGCGAGGCCAATGTTGCCGTGTCGCTTGCGAACTACGGGCTGGACGCGGGCTTCGTGACGAAACTTCCCGCGAATCCGCTGGGCGAGGCGGCGCGCAACGCCGTGCGCCACTTCGGCGTCGCGACGGACGGCATCGTCTGGGGCGGCCCGCGTCTCGGCCTCTATTTCGTCGAGAAGGGGGCGTCGCAGCGCGCGTCGAAGGTCGTCTACGACCGTGCGGGCTCGTCGGTTGCCTTGGCCACGCGCCGCGACTTCGACTGGGCGAAGATCCTGAAGGGCGCGAAGTGGTTCCACTTCACGGGCATCACCCCGGCTTTGGGCGGCGAGTTGCCGGCGATCTGCCTGGAGGCGCTCAAGTACTGCAAGGCCCACCGGATCACGGTCAGCTGCGACCTCAACTACCGGGGCAAGCTGTGGACGAAGGCCGAGGCGGGCGCGTGCATGGCGAAGCTCGTTCCGTTCGTCGACGTCCTCATCGCGAACGAGGCCGATGCGGCAGACGTTTTCGGCATCGTCGGGAAAGGCTCGGACGTCGAGAACGGCAAGCTCGACAAGGCGGGCTACGTCTCGGTCGCCGAGCAGCTCGTCGCGCGCTTCGGCTGCAAGAAGGTCGCGATCACGCTGCGGACGTCCCTTTCGGCCTTTGACAACCTCTGGGCCGGGATGCTGTACGACGCGAAGACGAAGAAGGCCGCGTTCTCGACCGAGTACAAGGTTCACATCGTCGACCGCGTGGGCGGCGGCGACAGTTTCGGCGGCGGGCTTATCTACGCGCTTTCGTCCGGCAAGGGCACGCAGGCGGCGATCGACTTCGCCGTCGCGGCATCGGCTTTGAAGCATTCCATCGAACACGACTTCAACCTCGTCTCCGTCGCGGAGGTCGAGTCCCTGGCGGCCGGCAACGGCACGGGCCGCGTCCAGCGGTAGGGCATCGGAGCGGGTCTACGGGATCGCGGGCATTGGCGGCGGCTGACGGCATGGAACGAACGTCGATACGGACGGCGGAACTTCGGGACGCGGAAGGCCTCTACGCCTTCATCTCGGCGAACAGCGACCAGCTCGTGCCGCGGTCGCTCGGAAGCATCGTCGAGACGATCGACCGCTTCGTCCTCGCGGAGCGCGCGGGCGAACTGGTCGGGTGCGCGGCGTATCAGATTCATCCGGAAATCGGCAACGCCGAGGCCGCGTCCGTCGAGATCGTCTCCGTCGCGGTGGCGGCGGCGTCCCGTCGGCAGGGCATTGGTCGGCGGCTCGTCGAGGCCGTGCTAGCGAAGGTCGCGACGTTCCGGCCAAAGGAAGTCGTCGCCCTCACGTTCGCGCCGGCGTTCTTCCATTCGCTGGGCTTCGTCGAGATCGAGAAGACGGAGGTCATGCACAAGCTCTACACGGGTTGCATCAACTGCACGAAGCACGCCAATCCCTACACGTGTCCTGAAATCGCCATGCGGAAGCAGAAGTGACGCGGCCGATTCGGATGCGCGTGCGCGCTGTTCCTATTTTGTTGACGGGATTTTGACGATATGAAAGACAAGTTTTTCACAAGGCTCGACTGGGCGGCGTTCTGGGCCGCCACGCTCATCACGTTCGTCGTCTACTTCTTCACGCTTGGGCCGTCCGTCGGCCTGGAGGACTCGGGCGAGCTCGCGACGGCCGCCGCGAACCTCGGCGTGCCGCACCCGCCGGGCTATCCGTTCTGGACGTTCTGCTCGTGGCTCTTCTGCCGCGCCTTCTCGTGGGTCACCTACATGGGGCATCCGACGCCCGCATGGGCCGTCTCGCTCTGCTCGGCGACGTTCGGCGCGCTTGCCGCCGGCTGTACGGCGATGCTCATCTGCCGTTCGTCGTGCGACTTCATCGGCCGCGACGAGGAGACGCCCGATTTCCACGCGATTCGTCCGTCGGGCCTGCTCGCGTTCGGCGGCGCCGTCGGTGGCGCGCTCACGTTCTCGCTTTCGCCCGTCGAGTGGTCGCAGTCGACGATCGTCGAGATCTACTCGCTCAACGCCCTCTTCCTGATGTGGGTGTTTCTCCTCTCCTATCGCTGGATGCGTCGTCCGTCGGACAAGGTTCTCTGGATGACGGCCTTCGTCTTCGGCCTCGGACTCACGAACTACCAGGTCCTCCTCTTCGCGATCGTGCCGCTCGCGCTCGTCATCGCGATGCGCAACGTCGGCCTCTTCCGCGACGTCTTCATCTACCTCGTCCCCGTCGGCCTGACGTGGCAGCTCTTGCAGATCGGCCAGCTTGCGCGCGCCGACCGCTACATGCAGTCGAACGTTATCAACAAGCACGCGCCGCTCGTGGATCAGGCCATCGCCACGCCGTCCTCGACCGTCCTCGCGCTCGCGCTCGTCGCGCTCGTCGGCGCGCTTGTCGCGGCGGCCGTCCTGAAGCGGCGCGGACAGGTCGAGAAGGCGGCGAAGGCCATCCTCTACGTGGGCGGCGGGGCGGCCGCGCTCGTCTTCCTCACGACATTCGTCTTCGTCTCGAAGAACACGTGGACGGGCGTGACGGCGGCCGTCGCACCGCTTGTCGCGCCGACGCGCTACGCGCTCGTTGCCGCGCTGTGCGCCGGATCGGTCGTCGCGGCTGCGCTTGCCGCGCTGAAGGGCGATGACGCGGACGCGCCGGACGGCCTCTTCCCCCGCCTCGCCGCGCAGTTCAGCCGCGAACTCTGGATTTCGGCGGGCCTCGCGCTTGCGGCGGTCGTCGCCGCGCTCACCGTGCCGGCGGCAGACGCGGCGGGCTATGCAGGGCCGGCGTTCCCGTGGGGCAAGTCGACGGGCGTGTTTGCGCTTCTTGTCGCGCTGCTCTTCGTCCTCACGTCGTTCGTCCGGCGTGGCCTCTCGTTCGCGATTCCCGTCGCGGGCCTCCATGTCGCGGCGTTCGTCCTCCTGTCGCGCGGCGCGCTCAACGGCCTCACGCACCCGGCGAGCTGGTGGTTCGCCTGGCCGATCGCGTGGAACTTCGTCCTTCTCGCGCTCGCGTGGCTGACCCTGCCGAACGGTCGCTCGGTCGCGGGCGCGGCGTTCTTCGCGCAGCTCGGCGTCTCGTTCTACGCCTATATGCCAATCGTCTCCGACTTGCGCAACCCGCCGATGAACTGGGGCTATCCGCGCACGTGGGAGGGCTTCAAGCACGCCATCATGCGCGGCCAGTACGAGGCGATTGGCGTGCCGAGTTTCCCGTCCGTCGGCGCGTTCCTCTCGTTCTTCTTCAAGCAGATGGGCCACTACTTCGGCGACGTGATGGTTCAGTTCACGGATCTCCTGGTCTTCTTCGCGCTTGTGCCGTTCGCCGCCGGGCATTGGGTCGTCGAGAAGGCGCACCGCAAGACGTTCTGGCAGTGGATGGTCGCGGCGGCGGCCTGCTTCCTCATGATGTCGGGGCTTCTCGTCCTGCTCGCGAACGTGAAGGGCGACGTGCAGGACGGCTTCATCCAGAAGGTGAAGTTCATCTCCTCGCACGCGATGATCGCGCTCTGGATCGGCTATGGGCTTGTCTTCGCGGCGGCGATGGGCCTCCGCCTCTTCCAGCGCAAGGCCGCGCACGTCCTGCCGTCGGCGGACGTCGAGCAGCGGCTCACGAGCCGCCGGATTCGCCGTAGCGGCGGCATTGTGATTGCCGCGTGCGTCGCGGGCCTGACGATTCTCGTCTGCGCCGTCTACCCGATCGTCCAGAACTACACCGACGAGCGCATGGTCTTCGAACTCGGCGGAAACGAGCAGAACGGCCACACCTTCGGCTGGCAGTTCGGGGCCTATCAGCTGGAGGGCGCAAAGGCAATCCATGAGCAGCTCGTCGCGGACGAGGAGCCGCTGCCGGACCCGTCCTATCCGCCGCCGATGGAGAAGTTCTCGATCTTCTTTGGCGGGACAGATCCGGGGCGGTTCGTGCCGACGTACATGATCTATTCGGCGAACTACCGTCCGGACGTCTATCTCATTACGCAGAACGCGCTTGCCGACGACACGTACATGTCCGTCGAGCGTGACCTCTATGGCGACGAGATCTGGATTCCCTCGAAGGAGGACTCGGCTGAGGCGTTCAACATTTACGTGGACGAGGTTCAGCGCGGCATCCGTCCGGCGAACGGCGACCTGCAGATCCAGAACGGCCGCGTGCAGGTCACGGGCGCGCTGGGCGTCATGGAGATCAACGGCATCCTCACGAAGATGATGCATGACCACGACCGTCTCCGCCACGCCTTCTACGTCGAGGAGTCGTACGTCATCCCGTGGATGTACCCGTATCTCTCGCCGCACGGCCTCATCATGAAGATCAATGCGGAGAAGACGCCCTACGACGCGAAGCGCGCCGCGCAGGACCGCGACTTCTGGGACTGGTACACGCGGCGGCTTCTCGACGATCCGATGTATCGCCGCGACTTCGCGGGGCAGAAGAGCTTTTCGAAGCTGCGCGCGGCGATTGCGGGCCTTTACCAGCGGCAGGGCCGCTATCGCGAGTGTGCGCAGGCGTTTCGCGAAGCCGTCCTCCTCTATCCGGCCTCGCCGGAGGCGACTTTCCGCTATGCGCAGGAGTGTCTGTTGCCGTTCCGCCGATGGGATGTCGTTCTCGAGCTGATGGACTACACCGACAAGATCGATCCGAACAACAAGCGGACGGCGGGCCTGCGTAACTATGTCCAGCGCGTGCGCACGCTGACGGCCGAAGTCGAGCGGTTGGAGGCGAAGCGTCGCGCGAAGACTTTCGTGGACGCCGACGCGCTTTCGCTGGGCGGCTGCTACTACGAACTGGGTCGTGTGGCGGAGGCCGCGTCGCTCGTCCGGGGGCTCGTGGACAAGGCGGGCGATTCGCAGACGCTCCAGCTCCTTGCGCGCATTCTCCTCGATGCGCGGCAGGATGCGGACGCCGAGCGGGCGTTGAACCGCTACCTTGCGCTCAACCCGAAGGGCGATGCGAATGCCTGGGCCGACCTCGCGAAGCTCCAGTTCCGTGCGGGCCGCAAGCAGGCCGCGCAGCAGAGCTTCATTCAGGGCTACCGCATCGACGCGCAGGGGCTTTTCCAGCGTCTGCAGAAGGATCAGGAACTCTATGACCTCGCCGCGCCGCTTTTCCAGCAGCGGCGTTGAGGCGCGTCCGGCGATGAAGCCTTACGAAATCACGTATCGTGTCCGCAGCTACGAGACGGGCGTTGCGAATCGCGTGACGCTGCCGACGCTCTGTAACTATTTGCAGGAGGTGGCCGGCGACCATGCCATTGAGTTGGGCTTTGGCATTCTGGAACTCCAGTCGCGCGGCCTTTCCTGGATGATTTCGCGTCTTCACCTCAAGTTGGCGCGAGACGTGCCGTGGGGCGAGGACGTCACGCTTGTGACATGGCCGAGCGGTCTCAAGGGGCGGCTCGTCGCCCTGCGTGACTTTCGGCTTCTGGATGCGCAAGGCGCGGAGATCGGGGAGGCCGTGAGCGAATGGCTGACGGTTGATCTCGCCGCGCAACGAATCGTGCGTCCGTCGGAGGCGTTTCAGTCGCTTGTGCCGCCGGATGTCGCGCGCGTATCGCTCGCCGCGTCGGCCGGCAGCGGAAAGTTCGCGGCCGTGGGGAGAGTCGATGCGACGGCGCGCATTCTCGTGCGCCGCGCCGACCACGACTTCAATGACCACGTCAACAATGTCCACTATGTCGAATGGGCCTTGGAGGCTTTGCCCGCCGCGTTCCGCGCGCGGCCCGTGCGCGAGCTGGACATCGTTTTCCGGCAGGCGGCGCATGCGGGCGATGCGCTGGAGTCGCATCTGGAAGTCGTGGACGCCGACCACTGTCGCTGCGCGATTGTGCGCCCGTCGGACTGCGCCCTTTTGGCGACGGCGGCGTTGGCGTTTTGATGCAACCTTCTCGTGCATGAATTTTGGGGCCTGTCCCCATGATTTCCCCACGATTTCGGGGGCCTGTCCCCACGAGGCCTTGGGGCCTGTCCCCATGGGGGTGTGCCGCGGATTTCTTGGCTCGGTCGTCACGCCGTTCAACTGCTGGGGCAAGGCGGGCGATCCCGTCCTTTCGGCGACGGATGCGCCGACGGCGGCGGCCTGTCGCCGGACGAGTTCCTGCGTCGTGTCTCCAGCGGTCTTGGGGCTTCCGTGCTGATTCGCTGAAGCCGCGGCCGAATATGCTATAATGCTGCCGTCTGTTGACGTGGGGTCAATGACGTAAGGAGTGTGGCCGTGTTGCGGAAGATCAAAGGACTCGTCTTTGGCGGGTTGGCGGTTGGTGTTGCCCTTGTCGCATGGGGCGCGAGCGATCCCTTTGCCGGCGCGAAGTGGATTGGCGGAAATGCCGTGACGCTTCCCGACGCTGACTTGGGCGCGGCGAAGTGGATCGCGGCGAACGAAGGGGGCGAGGCGGTCTTTGTGCGGCGTTTTGCCCTGACGGCGAAGCCGGAGACGGCGGAACTTGTCGTTGCCGCGAAAGACCGTTTCCTCGTCGAGATCAACGGGTTGGCGCGCTGGGGCGCCGCCGCGCGCGACTTGGCGCCGATGGGGGCGTTTCACGATGGACGCTACGCGAAGTTCGTCGATGCCGCGCCTGCGCTGAAGGTCGGCGAGAACGTCATCCGCCTCCGCGCGGAGGCCGCGCCCGGCGAGAAGCCCGCCGCGCTCCTCTCGCTGCTCCTGCCGGACGGCCGTCGCATCGTCACGGATGCCGCCTGGTCGGGCGCGCGTGTGCTGGGTGCGCCGCGTGACGTCCCATGGGGGCCGTCAATGGTCTTTCGCCGCGAGGTGAATGCGCCCGCGTTCGAGAAGGGCTTTCAGCTGGACGGTGCCGTGAAAAAGGTGACGCTCGCGATCACGGGCCTTGGATTCTACGAGGCCGAGCTGAACGGGCGGCGCGTCGGCGTGAAGCGTCTGGATCCGATTCCCTCGAACTACGACACGCGCGTCTACTATTCGGTCTACGATGTCACGGGGCAAGTCGCGGCGGGCGAAAACGTCTTGCGCGTCCTTCTCGGACATGGCTGGTACGACGTGCGCGCGGTCGCCACCTGGAACTGGGACATGGCGCCGTGGCGCGCCGCGCCGCGCCTGATTGCGCGACTGGACGCCGAGTTGGCGGACGGTCGTCGCGCGGTCGTCGTCTCGGACGGTTCCTGGCGGCAGGTTGACAGTCCCATTGGCTACGACTGCATCCGCGAGGGCGAGATCATCGGTGCGCGGAACCGCCGCGCGGTCGATCTTTCGGCGACTTTCGTTCCCGCGCAGGAGGTTGCCGCGCCGAAGGGCCGTCTTGTCGAGGAGACGGTGCCGCCGACGGTCGTCAAGCGGCGTGTCCCCGCAGGCCGCGTCGATCGCGTCGGCGACTGGTGGCGCATCGACTTCGGCGAGGATTTGGCGGGCGTCCTGCGCTTTCGCTTTTCGGATGCGGTGCCGGGACGGGTCGTCACTTTCCGCTACGACGAGCGTGACGGCGTGACAGTCGATCCCGTCGATCCGCGTGACGGGACGGAGTCGCCGACCGACGGCAAGCCGTCCCGCCGCATCGACTGCCATTTTGGCTGGACGGCGTCGCATGACGTCCTTCCCGACGGGGCGTTCCAGTGCGACCGCTACGTGACGCGGGGCGAGGTGGGCGAGGTCTACGAGCCGCGCTTCACCTACAACGGCTTCCGCTATGTCTTTGTGCGCGGGCTGGGGCGCGCGCCGCTGGCGGCGGAGTGCGAGGCCCTCGTTCTCCAGACGGATTTCGCGGACATCGGGTCGTTCGCGTGTTCCGACCCGACGTTCTCCGCGCTTGTGAAGGCGGCGGATCGCGCGTACAAGTCGAACTTCGTCAATGGGATTCCGACGGACTGTCCGCACCGCGAGAAGAACGGCTGGACGGCGGACGCCGCGCTTGCGTCGGAGATGGCGATGTATGCCTATGAGAACACGGCGGCCTATGCGGAATGGCTGCGGCAGGTCGCGGACTCCCAGCGCGCGGACGGGCGGATCTCCGAGATCGTTCCGACGGCGGGCTGGGGTTATCACGGCCTTTTGGACTGGGACGCCGTCATCGCCATCCTGCCCCGGACGATCTGGCGTTATCGCGACGATCCGGGGCCGCTCGTCGAGATGTATCCGACGCTGACCAACTACCTTGAGAAGGTGGCGATTCCTGGCCTGGAAGACGGCATCTGCCGCCGTGTGCGCGGCGACTGGGTATCCGCCGGGACGCGGCCGTGCGAGGGGATTGTCGGCACGTGCTACTTCACGTACATGGTCGAGACGGCGGCGTTGACGGCGCGGCTGCTGGGGCGTTCGGCGGAAGCGGCGCGCTACACGGCGTTTGCGGCGCAGGCGCGGGCGGACTTCAACCGCGTCTATTCGCGCGGGCTTGGCCGTTATGGCGACAAGCGGGGACGGCAGACGACGCAGGCGATGGCGTTGACGTTCGGCCTGGTGCCCGAAGCCGCGCGCGCGGCGGCCGAGCGGGAGCTGGTCGCGGCCGTTGAGGCGACGGACGGGCACTTGGACTTCGGGCTTCATGGCATGAAGTGGGTGCCGCGCGCGTTGTCGGAGGCCGGGCGGACGGATCTCGCGTTTCGCCTGTTCACGAAGGACACGCCGCCCAGTCCGGCGGTCTGGCTGAAGCGCGGCGGCACGTCGCTTTGGGAGGACTGGGGCAACGGGGCTTCGCGGAATCACATCATGTTCGCCGAGTTCGTCTGCTGGGCCTACCAGTACCTCGCGGGCATTCGGCTGGCGGACGGGGCGGATGCCAACGGCTTCCGGAAGGTCGTGATCGACCCGAAGCCGATTCGCGATCTCGCGTGGGCGCGCGCGTCGCTGAAGTTGCCCAAGGGCGTTCTCGCGAGCGGGTGGACGCGCGTCGGCGACCGGCTTGAACTGTCGGTCGAGGTGCCGGCGGGAACGGAGGCCGAGGTTCGGTTCGACGGACGGACGGCACGTGTCGTCGGTCCGCAGACGCGCCGGTTTTCGTCCCGTTGAGGCCGCGTCCGCAGCACGGGCGCTTGCCTTTTCGGACGGCGTGCCTACACGTCGCCTTGGAACTGTGGTATAATTCAGCCCAATGAAGATACTTGCAGGTCTTGGGAATCCTGGCGCGCAGTATGCCAACACGCCACATTCCGTCGGCTTCGAGGCGGTGGACGCGCTCGCGTCCGCCGCAGGCGTCGCGTGGGAGGAGAAGCGGCAATTCAAGTGCCTGATGGCGAAGGTCTGCCTCGCGGGCGTGCCGGCGCTGCTCGTCAAGCCGCAGACGTTCATGAACCTTTCGGGCGAGTCGGTCGCGCCCGTCGTGAAGTACCACAACGCGACGCCCGCCGACCTCCTCGTCATCCAGGACGACATCGACCTCGCCGTCGGGCGTCTGCGCATTCGCACGGGCGGCAGCTGCGGCGGGCACAACGGCGTCCGGAACATCATCGAACGGCTGGGAACGCCGAATTTCGCGCGCCTCAAGATCGGCGTCGGAAAGGATCGGTCGAATGTGGTTGCGCACGTTCTCGGCAAGTTCGATCCCGCCACGCGCGCGATCATCGATCGTGCGGTTGCCGCCGCCGCCGAGGCGGCCCTTGCGGTCGTGCGGGACGGCGCGGCGCGCGCGATGAACCTCTACAATGGCTTCGACGCGACCCGTCCGCCGCAGGCGTGACGGAGGAAACGATGGCTGACCTGAACGACACGCCGCGCGCCAACCGCATCCACATTGCGTTCTTCGGGCTGAGGAACGCCGGGAAGTCCACGCTCGTCAACGCCTTTACCGGACAGGACATTGCCATCGTGAGCGACGTCGCCGGCACGACGACCGACCCCGTCTCAAAGGCGATGGAGATTCTGCCGCTTGGCCCGTGCCTTGTCACGGACACGGCGGGACTTGACGACGTCGGTGCCCTCGGCGCCCTGCGCGTCCACAAGACGCTGGACGTTCTCGCGACGACGGACATCGCCGTCTGGGTCACGGCCCTGGCGTCGGGCGACGACAGGCCCGCCGACTTTCGGGCGGCGTGTGCGGCGCGTGCGGTGACGCCGCTGGTCTATCGGCGCGGCGACTCGGTCGAGGGCCTGAGGCGGAAGATCGCCGCCGCGCGTCTTTCGGATGACACGCCGGGGCTTTTGGAGGGGCTGGTGTCGGCGGGCGACCGCGTCATTTGCGTCTGTCCGATTGATTCCTCCGCGCCGAAGGGACGGCTGATCCTGCCGCAGGTTCAGGTCGTCCGCGACTGCCTTGACCGTCATCTCGCGTGCACGGTCTGCCAGCCGGCGGAACTCGCGGACTGCCTGACGGCCATTCCCGATTCGGTTCGCACGGTCGTCGTCACGGATTCTCAGGCGTTCGCGGCCGTCCGCCAAATTCTCCAGACCTCCCGGCCCCTAACCTCCCAGACGCCCAAACGTCCAGACGCCCAAGCGCCCCGCCCCCCACTTCTCACCTCCTTCTCGATTCTCTTTGCGCGGCAGAAGGGCGACCTGGACGCCTATTGTTCGGGCCTTGCGGCGTTGGCGGATTTGAAGGACGGCGACCGGGTGCTGATTTCCGAGGGGTGTACGCATCATCGGCAGTGCAACGACATCGGGGCGACGAAAATCCCAAAGGCCCTTGAGAAGCTGACGGGCAAGCGTCTGGAATTCGCTTTTTCGAGCGGCGGCGGCTTTTCGCTGGAGGCGGACGCGGGGCGGCGGCCCGCGCTGGTCGTCCATTGTGGCGGGTGCATGCTGACGCGGCGTGAGGTGCTGCGGCGTATCGCGCTTTGCCGGGCGGCGGGCGTGCCCATCGTCAACTACGGGCTTCTGCTGGCGCGGGCGAGTGGCCTGAGCGTGGTGGACGTGCGGGTCGGCGATGTTCGCGTTCAGCAGGAGAAGGAAAAAGGAGGGTCGGTCAAATGAGTCGGTGGCGAATCTTTTCTATTGGACTGGCGCTGGCGTCGCTGGTTGCCGATGCCTGGGCGACGGCGGGCGACGCCGTCCTTGTTCGGAACGCCGGCTTCGAGGACGGCACGGGCGCGTCGGCGGACGGGTGGCACATTGCGCCGGGGAAGTTTGCCTGCGAGGCGCGGGCGGGACGTAGCGGCACGCGCGCGCTGGCGTATGCGAACGCGGACGACCGAACGGCCTACACGATTCCGAGTTGCGAGGTCAAGCTCGAGGCGGGCGTCCCCTATCGCTTTGGCGCGTGGGTGAAGGTCGAGAACTTGAGGAGCGGCGGCGACGGGGCAATCGTCTGCGTCGAGTGGTACGAGGGCGCGCGCTATGTGGGCGGAGCCTACGCGGAGGGCGTGAAGGGCACGTCAGACGGCTGGGTGAAGGTCGAGGGGGTCACGCCGCGCATTCCGGCGCATGCGACGCGCGCCATTGTTGCGCCTGTCGTGCGGAAGGGGTCCCTCGGCCGGGCGTGGTTCGATGACGTGTTCGTCGAGCGGTTCGTGCCGCGTCCTGTGCGGGCGCTGCTCTGCACGGCCTATCGGAACGAGGCGGCGGATGGCGAGGTGTCCTTCCGCGCGGCCTTGGACTTGGACGCGGACGGTGTTCGAACGTTTCGGGGCGCGTTTCACTACACGGACGCGGATGGTCGGGAACAGACGGTCGCGGCGACGCTTGCGCCGGCCGTCGCCCGCCTTGACGTGCCGGTCTGCGACCTGAAGAGGGGCGCTCAGACGGTGCGTTTCGTCCTGTCGGACGGAACGGGAAAGGCGGTTGGCGAGGCTTCGCTGGACTTCACGCGGCGGACGGCGTTGCCCGCGCGCAAGGTCTGGATCGATGCGGCCGGGCGGACGATTGTGGACGGCAAGCCGTATTTCCCGATGGGGACGTTCTGGACGGAGTTCACGTCCCGCGAAGACGTCGAGCTTTATGCCCAAAGTCCGTTCAACTGCATCATGCCCTACTGGGGGCACCGCAATCCCGACCTGCGCGCGATGCTCGACCTTTGCGCGGAGAAGGGGCTGCGCGTCATCCCCAACCTCAAGGATTTCTGGGACTACGGCGACCCGGCGGCTGCGCCGTCCCGAACGGAGGAGCTCGTCAACCGGCTCAAGGATCACTCGGCGGTTCTCGCGTGGTATGTCGTGGACGAGAGTCCGCTTTCCAAGTTGCCGCAGCTGCGCCAGAGACGCGATCTCGTCGCGCGCCTCGACCCCGACCACCCGACGTGGGGGTGCTTCTACCAGTTCGACCAGATTCTGGATTACCTGCCGTCTTGTGACGTGATCGGGACAGACCCCTATCCGATCGGGCAGTCTCCGATTGACTTGGTCATGGACTCGACGCGCGCGGCGGCGGACGGCACGCGCGGCTGTCGTGCGCTGTGGCAAGTTCCGCAGATGTTTGACTGGGCGGCCTATCGGAAGGATGATCCGAAGGCGCGTCCGCCAACGCTCGCGGAACTGCGCAACATGGGGTGGCAGTGCCTGGCGAATGGCGCAAACGGCTTGATCTGGTATTCGTTCTTCGACGTCAAGTCCGAGCCGCGCGGGGTCTCGTTCGCCTCGCGCTGGGCGGACTGCTGCCGTGTCGCCGAAGAGATTCGCCGCCATGAGGAGATTCTGCTCGCGCCTGTGTCGCGTCTGCTGAAGGCGGGTGCGCTCGGCCCGCGCGTGTCGGCGCGCCTGTACACGCTCGCCGACTACGACGCGCTGCTCGTGGTCAACGCGGCGACCGATTCGCGGTCTGTCGAGATTCCGCTGAAGGGGGTGGGTGGGCGCGCCGTGCAGACGCTCTTGGGGCCTGTCCCCGGCGTCGCGGAAAACCGGCTGAGCCTGACGCTCGGAGGTCTGGACTGTTCGCTCCTTCGCATTGACCGCACACGGCATTGACCAACCACTGAAAGGATGACACCCATGAAACGAACGACAGCAAAGGCCTTTTTCTCGCTGGCTCTGACGGCCGCCGTCGGATCTGCCGCAACCGCCTCCTGGGGGGGGGGGGGGGGCGTTTGCCGGGCCCTGCGGTTTGGTCA
>CAYQUI010000044.1:0-16911 GCA_964420685.1 uncultured Lentisphaeraceae bacterium
GAAGGCGGCGGGACATTTCCATGCCGACGGCGCCTTTCACGAGGGCGAGGACTGATGGACCCGTCTCGAATCTTTTTGCGCAATCGTGCCATTTGCGTGTAATTGTTCGGTAATTGTCGCATTTGAGGCAGAATGCAAACTTTGGTATAATACGCGCATCTTTTTATGAAAGTCGATATCAAGAGCAAGGCGGAGATTGCGCGTATGCGCGAGGCGTGCCGCATGAGCGCGGAGATCCGCGACATTTGCGCGAACGCCGTCGCGCCGGGCGTGACGACCGGCGAAATCGACGACCTCGTCGTCGCCTACTGCAAGAAGCACAACGTCAAGGCGAGCTTCTACGGGTGCGAGGGATTCCCGGCTCACCTGTGCGTCTCCCTGAACGACGAGGTCATCCACGGCATTCCGTCGCCGCACCGCGTGATTTTGCCGGGCGATCTCGTGAAGACTGACGTCGGCATCTTCACGAACGGCTTTCATGGCGACACGTCGCGCACGGTGATGCTGGGCGTGACGGATCCGGAGGTCGTCCGCCTTGTCGAGACGACGAAGGCGTGCCTCAAGGCCGGCATCGCCGCCTGCGGGCCGGGCGTCCATCTTGGCGATGTCGGCTACGCGATCCAGTCCGTCGCCGAGGCGGCGGGTTTCGGCGTCGTGCGCGACTGGATTGGCCATGGCGTCGGGCGAACGGTGCACGAAGATCCGGAGGTGCCGAACTACGGCACGCCCGGAACCAAGCTCGTCCTTCGTCCTGGCATGACGATCGCGATCGAGCCGATGATTTCGATGACGAAGAAGGGCGAGAAGACGGTCGTTCTGGAGAACGGCTGGACGGTCGTCACGCGCGACCGTTGCCTTTCCGCCCATTTCGAGCACACGGTCGCCATTACCGACGACGGGTGCGAAGTCCTCACTTTGCCGGCGGACTATCCCTGAAATCCTTAAGCCCGAAGGCGCTTCGGTCGAATGGCGGCTGATTGCTTGGGGATGGATAGTCCGTCGGCGTTTCTCGCTTTTCCCGTTGCCAAATTCTGACGCCCCATGATCCAGACACCTGCCCCCGAATCCTTCCTGCTCAAGTGGCGTGGCGACACGCTCGCCGTCACGCTTGCGGTTGATCCGCCGCGCAAGGGACGCGCCGCGTTCCGCACGAACCTCGGGCATGCCGCCGTGCGTCGCCGCGAGATCATTGACGAGACGGAGAAGGGGGTGACGCCGCTCGCGAAGGCGTGGACGGACATCCCGCTTGCCGAGACGGCGCCGGGCGTCTTCTCGGCCGAGATCCCCCTGGACGAGGTCGGCGTCTTTTCCGGCAAGGCCTGCTTTTTCCCCGATGGTTCGCACGTGCCCGAATGGCCGGAGGGGCGCAATTTGCACGTCAAGGTCGAGAGTGGCGAGACGCGCGCGCACAACGCGATCTACTGCGTCTTCCCGCGTCAGTTCGGCAGTTTCCGCGAAGTCGTGCGGCGGTTGCCGCTCATCATGGACACGATGGGCTTTCGCATCGTCCAGACCTTGCCGCCGTTTCCCGTGCCGACGACGTATGCCGTCATGGGCGAATATGGCTGTCCGTTCGCCGCGACGGACTTCCTCTCGGTCGATCCCGCCATGGCCGAGTTCGACGAGTCCGTCACGCCGCTCGGACAGTTCGAGGAGCTGATTGGCGCCGTTCATGCGCGCGGCGGGCTTTTCTTCGTCGACCTGCCGGCGAACCACACGGGCTGGGCCTCGACGTTGCAGACGCATCATCCGGACTGGTTTCGGCACGAGCCGGACGGCCGCTTCCATTCGCCGGGCGCCTGGGGGGTCAAGTGGGCGGATCTCGTCGAACTGGACTATGCGAACGCGGAACTGCGCGCCTACATGGCCGACGTTTTCCTCTTCTGGTGTCGGCGCGGCGTGGACGGCTTCCGCTGCGACGCAGGGTACATGATCCCCGCCGAGACGTGGAACTACATCGTCGCGAAGGTGCGCGAGGAGTATCCCGACACCGTTTTCCTTCTGGAGGGCTTGGGCGGCGAACTCGCCGTCACGGATCGCCTGCTTGCCGAGTCGAATCTTGACTGGGCGTATTCGGAGATCTTTCAGACCTACGACCGCAGTCCGTTCGAGGGCTATCTGCCGGGCGCGATCGAGCGTGCCGAGAGATACGGCACGCTCGTCCATTTCGCCGAAACGCACGACAACGACCGGCTCGCGAAGCGCGGCCCGGTCTATGCGCGGCTGCGCGTGCAACTCGCCGCGCTCCTTTCCTGGCAGGGCGCGTGGGGCATTGCCAACGGCGTCGAGTGGTATGCGACGGAGAAAATCGACGTGCACGGCAAGAATGACCTTAACTGGGGCGCGTCGGAGAACATGGTCGAACTCATTTCGCGTCTCAATGCGTTGTTGCGCGTGCACCCGTCTTTTGCGGGCGCAAGCCATCTGGAGGTTGTCACGCGCGGCGGGGGGAACACGCTCGCTGTCGTGCGCACGAGTCCCGGCGTCGCGCCCGTTCTCGTGCTCGCGAACCTTGACTGCGAACGGCCGACGACCATTGCGTGGGAGTCGGCGGCTTTCCCGGCGGGCGAAGCCGACGACCTCCTGAACGGCGGGCGGCGCGCGGTCGCGCCAGGCCTTCAACTCGCGCCAGGCGAAGTCGTTTGCGTGGGGACGGCGGTTTTCGCCGGCTGTGAGCCGGCGGCACAGGACAGGAAGGGCGCGCCGCGCGCGGCGAAAACGGAGGCGCGCGGCGCGTTGGCGAAGGCGTCGGGCGACGCGGTGACGCGAGGCGAGAAAGTCGCGTCAGGCGACGCGCTCTTTCACGTCTTTCTGCCGCGTGACGTGCGGCGCGCGGTCGTCGTGCCGGCGGGCGTGCGCGTTGCAGTCGGCGCGGACGCGCCGCTGCGTGCGCGGCTCGTCGATCCGCTGACGGGGAAGACGCTCGCCGTCTCGCGGTCGCCCGAGGGCCGTGTCGTCTTCGTGGCGCCCGCCTACGAGGGGGACGGCACACGTTGCCGCCGTCTGTGGCTGGAGGTCGCGCGCTATGTGAACGGACGCGCGGTGCGCGAAAGCGTGGCGTTTCTCGTGCCGCCGTCGGCGGACGCCGCGCGGGCGCAGTTCGCGCTGACGGGCGAGGAGGTGCGGCGTCATCCCGATTTTCGGACGGTGCTGTCCAACGGTGCGGGCGCGGCCGCGCAGGTGCGGCTGGGCTGGGGCGAGATTCGCTCGCAGTATGACGCGCTTCTCGCGGCGAACCCGAACCCGAGCGTGCCGTCCGACCGTCTCAACCTCTGGACGCGCACGCGCTGCTGGCTTCAGCGCGAGGGCTATGTGCGTGAACTCGACAGCAAGTGCGTGACGCGCTTCACGGCCGATCCGGCCGGACGCTTCGCGCGCTGGGACTTCACCGTGCCGTGCGGCATGGGCAAGGACGCGGCCTTTTCGTTTGTGCTGTCGCTTGCGCCGGGCGCGAATGCCGCGACGCTCGCCGTCACGCGCGTCGCGTCCGCCGGCGACGACGTGTGCGATTCGGTCCGGCTCGTCTTTCGTCCCGATGTCGAGTGGCGCAGCTTTCATGCGACGACCAAGGCCTATGCGGGGGCGGAGACGCTGTTCCCCGCCGCGACGCGCACGACGGCGGACGGCTTTGTCTTCGCGCCTTACGATAAGGCCTTCTCGTTTCAGGTGACGGGCGGCGCGTACCATCACGAGCCGCAGTGGACATATTGCGTGGGGCATCCGGAGGAGGCCGCGCGTGGGCAGGACGGCCTCGGCGACCTCTTTTCGCCTGGCTGGATTTCGTCTGATCTCCAGATTGGCGAGACGGTTTGCCTCAAGGGCGCCTTTGAAGGTGGATGCTCCGAATGGACTCTCTCGTCCCTCGCGTCCGACTCCGCCGCCCCGGCACCTGAACGGCTTCCCCTCGAATCCGCCTTGCGCGCCGCGCTCGACCTCTATGTCGTCAAGCGCGACGACCTCAAGACCGTCATCGCGGGCTACCCGTGGTTCCTGGACTGGGGGCGCGACACGTTCATCGTCTTGCGCGGCATGATCGCCGCCGGACGGACGGATGACGCGCGCCGCATCCTGGCCGCGTTCGCGGCCTTCGAGGATCGCGGGACGTTGCCGAACATCATCTACGGAACGACGGCCGGCAACCGAGACACGACCGATGCGCCGCTCTGGTTCGTGCGGTGTGTGGAGGAGTTGGAAAGGCGGGAGAGTGGGAAGGCGGAAGGTTTGGATGCGTTGCGGAAGACGTGCACATCGATTGTGGACAACTACCTGAAGGGAACGCCGAACGGCATTCGCGTCGATCCGGATTCGGGGCTTGTCTGGTCGCCGTCGCACTTCACGTGGATGGACACGAACTATCCCGCCTGCACGCCGCGCGTCGGCTATCCGGTCGAGATCCAGGCGCTTTGGATCTCGGCTCTCCGCTACCTCGGCCGTGACGCCTTGGCGGATCGCGCGCTTCAGTCCGTCCAGGCGCTCTTTCGCTGGGAACACGGCTACCGCGACTGTCTCGCCGCGCCGAACGGCGAGCCGGCGCGCCAGGCGACGCCAGAGGACACGATTCGTCCGAACCAGCTCTTTCTCGTCACGCTTGGTGTCCTCGACGATCCGGCGATTCTGGCGGCAACGGAGGAACTGCTCGTGCCGGGCGGCGTGCGGTCGCTCAACGCGGGGCATCCGCTCTATCGCGGCGTCTACGCGGGTGACGAGGACACGGCGCGCAAGCCGGCCTATCACAACGGCACGGTTTGGTCGTGGCCCTTCCCGCTCTATGCCGAGGCCCTTGTGAAGACGGGCGCGTGTTCGGCGGCGGTTGCGCGGTCGCTGCTCGCGGGGGCTGTCGAGAATCTCAACACGGGCTGCATCGGACACCTGAGCGAGTGCATGGACGGCGACGCGCCGCATGCGCAGAAGGGCTGCACGGCGCAGGCCTGGAGCGATTCGGAGCTTCTGCGCGTCTGGCTGACGCTGGGCGAACGGGGCGCCTGAACGTCAGGGCCGATGAGCGGGTGCCGTTTTGGTATAATGTGCGCATGAAGAAAAAAGGAACGCTGGCGCTCGTCTCGCTCGGCTGCGCCAAGAACGCCGTCGATCTTCAGGTGCGCGCGGGAGGACTGCTGAAGGCTGGGTGGACGCTCTCGCCCGATCCCGACCGCGCCGACATGGTCGTCGTCAACACGTGCTCGTTCATCGCCTCCGCGCGTGACGAGGCCGAGGCGGAGATCCGCCGTGCGCTTGAGCTGAAGGCTCGTGGGCAATACGGCCGCGTCGTCGTCACGGGGTGCTATCCCCAGCGCTATCCGAAGCTCAAGGACGCCTTTCCGGGCGTGGACGAGTGGATTGGCGTACCGCAGGCGTGGGAGACGCCGAAGGTCCCGGCCTTGCGCCTCACGGGCAAGGCCTACGCCTACCTGAAGATTGCCGAGGGCTGTGCGCACCGCTGTTCCTATTGCGCGATTCCGCTCATTCGCGGCAAGTACCGCTCGCGTCCGCTGAAGGCGATTCTTCACGAGGCGAAGGCGCTTCTTGCGACGGGCTGCCGCGAACTGAACGTCGTCGCGCAGGATCCGATGCTCTGGCGCGAGGGCGAGAAGACGCTCGCCGACCTCCTGTGGGCACTTGACCGGCTTCCCGGCGACTTCTGGGTGCGCGTCCTCTACAGTTATCCGAGCGAGATCACGGAGGAGTTCGTCGTCTGGCTCGCGACGGCGAAGCATGCGGCCCGGTACGTGGACGTGCCGATCCAGCACACGGTGCCCGCCGTCCTCGAGAAGATGAACCGGAAGAGGGCCATCGAGGCGACGCGCAGTGTCGTGGAGGTGTTGCGCGAGGTTGTGCCGGACGTCACGATCCGCACGACCGTCTTGACGGGCTTCCCCGGCGAAACCGAGACGCGCTTCGCCGAAATGCTGTCCGACCTCAAGCGTCTGCAGTTCGACCATCTGGGCGCGTTCGCCTATTCGCCGGAGAAGGGGACGAAAGGCGCAACGCTTGGCGGGCGGCCGAGCCGCGCCGTCGCCGAGGCGCGCGAACGGCTCGTCATGTCGGAACAGGCGAAGATCTGGCGGCACAAGGCGAAGCGCATGGTCGGGCAGACGCTCCGCGCGCTCGTCGTCGCGCCGGGTGTCGCGCGCCTGGAGTCGCAGGCCCCCGACGTGGACGGCGTCACGTATTTCGACGCGCCGCCGGACGCGCGCCGCGCCGCCGCGTCGGCGGTCGGCGAGTTCGTGGACATTCGCTTGACGAAGGTTCGCGGCTTTGATTTCGAGGGCGTTCTTGCCCTTTGAGCACTGAATACAAAAAAGGAGCGTGCAAATGGAAAAGGCAGACTGGAGCCGCAGAGGGTTTTTGAAGACGGCAATGGCGGGGGGCGCGCTGATTGCGACGGCGAATCTTCCGAGTCGCGGAGAGGATGACCCGTGTGCGTTCCCCCGGCGCGGCAAGTTCGAGCGGCTTGCGCTCGCCTACCACCGCGTCGAGGCGGGCGCGACGCGCCCCTTTTCGATCCTGCACATTTCCGACACGCACCTGACGGCGGCGGACGTCTGGAAAGACGGCTTGAACAAGCAGCGGCTGCGCCACGTCCGTACGCAGACCTTCGGCGGACGGCAGGAGGAGGCACTTGTCGATTCGCTCGACTGGGCGAAGGCGAACGTCGATTATGTCCTGCATACGGGCGACCTCATCGACTGGCAGAGCCAGGCGAACTTCGCGCTGGTCAAGAAGCATTTCGGCAAGACGATGTTCGGCTCGCTCGGCAATCACGAGTATTCGCCCGACATGTGGCTGAGCGAACCGAAGGAGACGCCGACGGAGGCCTTTAAGGATCGGACGCGCGCGCAGCTGGCGCAGGTCTATCCCTTCGACCTTTCGCTCCAGTCCACCGTCGTCAACGGCGTCAATTTCGTGGCGATGGACAATGTCTACGGGACTTTCACGGCCGCGCAGGTCGAACGCTTTGCGGCAGAGGTGAAGAAGGGGCTCCCGATTGTCCTGTGCTTTCACGTGCCGCTGTTCACGCCGTTCATCTGGCAGGCGAGCGAGCGGTTTTGGGCGGGGAACGGCACGCGCTTCACGTCTGCGGCGATTCCCGACGTTCGGGGCGACGCCCTGCGGCAGAAGAAAGACCCGGTGACACGCGACTTCATCGCCTATCTGAAGACGGAGCCGCTGTTGAAGGCGATTCTGGCGGGGCATCTCCACATCAATGTGCAGGACACCTTTTCGCCGACGGCGCGGGAGTTTGTCGTGGGCGGCAACTTCCTGTTCCAGGGGCAGGAGATTCTCTTCGTCTAGAAGCGGCGAGGCCGTTTTTTGCTATAATGCGCGGCGACGAAAGGAGTTGATTCGATGAGGGGTCTGTTTATCGTGGGCGCCGGCGGCTTCGGGCGCGAGGCGGTGTGGACGGTCGAGCGCATCAATGCGGCGTCCGCCCAGCCGCTTTGGCACGTGATTGGCTTTGCGGACGACGATCCGACGAAAGCGCAGGGGAACTTCGAGGGCTATCCGCTGCTCGGATCCGTCGCGACGGCCTCGAAGGATCATCCGGGCGCGTCCGTCTTCATCGCGGTCGGCGACAATGCGATTCGTCGCCGGCTTTATGCGCAGCTTCGGGGACACGACTTCCCGGCGCTTATCGACCCCTCGGCGCAGGTCGCGCCGACGACCGAGTTCAAGCACGGCACGTTCATTGCCGTCGAGGCCGTCGTCTCCGTCGGCACGGACATTGGCAAGTTCGTCATCATCAACGCGCGGGCGGGCATCGGGCATGACTCCGTCGTCGGCGATTTCGCGAACGTGGCGCCGGGCGTCTCGCTGTCGGGCCACACGACGCTGGGCGCGGACGTCTTCATGGGGACGAACAGCTGCACGGCGCCAGGCCTGACGGTCGGCGCGGGGGCGCGCGTCGCGTGTGGAACGCCCGTCCTCGCGGACGTTCCGGCAGGTGCGACGTTGAGTCCGTTCGGGACGCTGAAGGCGTAGGGGGCGAGTTTTGAAGTTTGGACGTTTGGAAAGTTTGGAGGTTGGGTGGTTTGGGCGCTTGGAGGTTTAGATGAAGTGGGTGGTTTATAATCTCCTGTTTGCGGTTGTCTATCCGTTTCTCCTGCCGGGGTTCTTGGTGCGGATGTTGCGGCGCGGCGGGTATGCCGCGCGCTTTGCCGATCGTTTCGCCCTCTATCCCAACGGTCTCTTCCCCTCCACTCTCCAGACTTCCGAACGTCCAAACGTCCAGACATCCAAATGCCCAAACTCCCCCGTCTGGATTCATGCCGTCTCCGTGGGCGAGGTGCAGGTCGCGGGGCAGTTGATGCGCGAGTGGCGGGCGGTCGAGCCCGCCGTCCGCTTCTGCTTTTCGACGACGAGTTCGACGGGATGGAAGATGGCCGAGCGAGAAGTCGGGCCGGATGACACGCTGATTTACAATCCGCTCGATTTCCCCAACTTCGTCAAGAGTGCGCTCAAGACCGTGCGCCCGCGTGCGATTGTGCTGACGGAAAGCGAGATCTGGCCGAATTTCATCCGTCAGGCGAAGAAGTGCGGCATTCCGCTTTTCCTCATCAATGCGCGCGTCTCCGACCGCAGTGCGCCGCGCTATCGGCTTGCGCGAATCTTCTTCCAGGACGTCTTTTCCTGCTTTTCGAGGATTTTCGCACAGAGCGACCTCGACAAGGCGCGGCTTGTTGCGGCGGGCGCGCCGGCGGACGCAGTTGCCGTGACGGGCTCGTTCAAGTTTGACGTCGCGCACCGCAATCCGGCGAAGGAGGCGGAATTGCGCGCCTGGCTTGCCGCGCATGGCGTGGCGGACGATGCGCGGATACTGCTCGGCGGCTCGACCTGGCCGGGCGAGGACGAGGTTTTGCTGGGCATTTACAAGCGCCTGTTGGGCGCGCATCCGCTCGTTCTTGTCCTGGCGCCGCGCCATTTCGAGAAAGCCGACGCCGTTGAGGCGAATGTTCGCGCCTGTGGCTTCTCCTGCGTTCGCCGCTCCACGAGCCTCAACCCCGAAACCCCCAAACGTCCAGACATCCAAACCGCCAACCCCCGCCCCCCCGTCTTCCTGTCCGACACGACGGGTGAGCTGATGGGCCTTTACGGTCTGGCCGATGTCGTCTTTGTCGGCAAGTCGTTGTGTGCGCATGGTTCGCAGAACATGATCGAGCCGTGTCTCTGCGGCAAGCCGACGTTCGTCGGGCCGTACACCGAGAACTTCCGTCCCGTGATGAGCGATCTCCTTGCGGCGGACGCGATTCGGCAGGTTTCCGATGCGGCGGAGCTGGAGAAGGGAATTCGGGAAATAATCGAGCGGGGGAATGGTCGGACGGGCGAATCGGCCGCCGCTGGCGTGTCGTTGGGGGCGCGGGCGAAGGCGGCGGTCGAGCGCCGTCGTGGCGTCGTCGCGCGGTGCGTTGCGGAGATTCGGAACGGCCTGTAAAACTGTCGGCCGTCGGGGCGGCGGCGCGGCCAGGGGCGTTTTTGGTATAATACGCCCATTATGAACATCGTCATTCTGCTGGGAGCCCCGGGTTCGGGGAAGGGTACGATCGCGGGCCGTCTCGCGAGCGAAAACGCGAATCTGAAGCACGTCTCGTCGGGCGACCTCCTGCGCGGCGCCGTCGCGAAGGGGACGCCGGCTGGCGTCGAGGCGAAGGGCTACATGGAAAAGGGCGCGCTCGTGCCGGACGCGCTCATCGCGCAGATGATCAAGGACGTCATCGCCGAGACGACGGGCGACGTCACGATGCTGCTGGACGGCTTCCCGCGCAACGTCGCGCAGGCCGAAATCCTGGAGAAGACGGGCGCGCCCGTTCGTTCGGTCGTTCTCGTGGACGTGCCGGACGCGATTATCCAGGATCGCATCGCGGGCCGTCGCACGTGCCCGCAGTGCAAGGCGGGCTATCACGTCAAGGCCCTTCCGCCGAAGGTCGAGGGCGTCTGCGACCAGTGCGGCGCGGCACTCGTCATCCGCAAGGACGACAACCCCGACACCGTGAAGGATCGTCTCGTCGTCTACCATCGCGAGACCGAGCCGCTGATCGCGTTCTACGAGCAGAAGGGCCTTTTGCGCAAGATTGACGGCAATCGGGATCTCGCGACCAACGCGCAGGCGTTTCTCGCGGCGATGTGACCCATGGCGTTTGAGGACAACCTCAAGAAACTCGAAGGACTCGTCGCCAAGATGGAGTCCGGCGCGCTCGACCTCGATGCCATGATCAAGGCGTTCGAGGACGGGCGCGCGCTCGTTTCAACTTGTCAGAAGGATCTTGAATCCGTCCGTCTTCGCATCGAGAAGGTCACGAAGACGGGCGTATGCGCGCCGCTCACGACATGAAGCAGATCTACGTTCAGGCTCAGGCCGATCACATCGCCTCGCTTTTCAAGGGCACGCCGCTGGCGGCGATCGAGGAACTCGTCTGGAATGCGCTGGATGCGGACGCGCAGGAGGTCAAGGTCGATCTCCTCACGAATCCGCTTGGCGCGGTCGATGCCGTGCGCGTGTCGGATGACGGCACGGGCATTGACGTTCTGCGCGCCGACCAGACGTTCGGGAATCTTGGCGGCAGCTGGAAGCGCGCGGGAAAGGGCACGCCAACCGCCGGGCGGCGGTTGCATGGCCGACAGGGGCGTGGACGGTTCAAGGCGTTCGCGCTGGGGCAGGACGTCGAGTGGCGCACGACGACGCGCGTCGGCGGCCAGCTCCTCTCCTATCGCCTGGCTGGCACGGTGGAACGCCCTGGCGTTTTCGATTTGGAGGACGCGCCGGCGGGTTTCGCGACGGGGACTGAGGTCTACGTCACGAACGTGCGCGCGACGGTCGATTCGCTGCTGGACGCGGGCGAGACCGTCCAGAACCTTGCGGCGCGGTTTGCGCTCTATCTCAAGAGCTATCCGAATGTGCGAATCTACTTCAACGGCTTGCCCGTGACGCCGGTCATCGTCCAGAAGCAGGTCACGGACTACACGCTGACGCTGCCGGGCGGGGCTGAGGCCAAGCTGGAGGTCATCGAGTGGAAGCGTCGCTTCGTCGGCTCCGGACGGCTTGTCTTCGCGGGGACGGACGGCTTTCAGCTTCATGAACAGCCGTCGGGCGTCCGCGCGGGCGAGGGCCACAGCTTCACGGCCTATCTCGTCTCGCCGCGTTTCCCGGCGCTTGCGGCCGAGAACGCGCTGGTGATGGACGAGCTGAACCCCGAGGTCCGCCAGTATCTGTACGAGGCCAAAAAGGCCTTGAAGGCGCATTTCCTGGCCTTCGGCTCCGAGGCGAGCGCGTTTGAGCGTGCGTGGGCGGACCGAATCGCCGCGCTTTCGGTGGACGAGCGCAAGTCGCTGCTCGCGCTTCTCAGGAAGTCGCTTCGGACGCGCTGATTGCGGGTGCGCCCGAAACCTGCTATACTATCGTGTCACAAAGGAGGAACGCTTTCGGTATGAAGAAGAACGCTTTTGTCGCCGTCGGCCTCGGCATTGTCGCGGCCGTCCTTTATTTTGCCTCGCTCGCGGGGTATGCCTATCCCGGCGACAGCGCGCGGCTGATGGCACTTTGGCGGGGGCTGGACGTCGGTGCGTGTGACTATCCGTTGTTTGCGGCGTTCGCGAAGCTTTTCGGCGGCGGGAACGCGGTCGCGCCCGTCTGCGGCGCGGTTGCCGTTGCGGCCCTCTTCGGCCTTGTCGCGGCGTTTGTCTCCGCGCGCATTCGGTCTGATGAGCCGCAGAAGGGGACGCTTGCGCGGCTGGCGGGGCTTGCCGCCGCCGTCGTTTTCCTGCTGACGCCGGCGGTGAGGGGGGCGGCGACGCATCTGGAGCCGCGTCTCTTCGACTTTGCCTGGGCGTTGCTGACGCTTCTCGTCGCCGTGCCGTTCTTTTCCTGGAAGAAGGGGGCCGTGTGGGGGCTCGCGCCGCTTTTGGGCCTCCTCTGTGGACTGGCGTTCTGCGACTCCGCGCTCGTCTTCGCGTTTCTGCCGTTCTATCTGACGACGCTCGTCTTTGCGGCGTTGCGGCAGGGGCGAAAGCCGTATCTCGCGCTGTTCCTTTTCCTTTTCGTCGGACTTTCAGTGGCGTTTCTCGCCGTTCCGTGGTTCGGCCTCGACCCGACGGCGCATCTCGGCGCGCTCGCGCGCGAGGCGCGCGCGTGGTGGACGACGCCCGGCTGGCTGTTCGTCGCGCTTTTCGCCCTCCTGCCGTTCGTGGCCGCGCTCTTCTCGAGCGCGCGGGCCTTTGACGAGCAGCCGGGCCTCGTGCAGTGGCTGTTCCACGTGGCGCTCACCTTCACGGTGATTCTCGCGGTCGCGACGCCGCTTTCGCCGTCCGCCCTGCTGGAGCCCTATGGCGTTCTGCCGGTCGCTTCCAGTGCGTTCGCCGCGTGCGTCGCGGGCTATCTCATCGCGTTCTGGTGGCAGCGTCGTCGCGCCGTCGTTTCGCTTGTCGCGGGCGGCGTGCTCGCGTTTGTGCTCGTCGTCTCGTGCCTTTGGAACCTCTTCGCGTTTGACGGCGGACGTGGCGCGTTTGCGGACGAAGTCGCGCGCAAGGTCATCCGGGACCTCGGCGACCGCACGTGGCTCGTCTCGGACGGTGTCCTCGACGACCACCTGCGGCTTGTCGCGGCCGAGGCGGGACGTCCGCTGCACCTCATTTCGCTCGCGCGCGACACGGACGCGGCCTATCTGGAGCGTCTCGGCGCGCTTGTTGAGAAGGAGGGCGTCGGCGGTGCGCGGAACGCCGAACTGCGCATCACGCTCACGCTGGGGGTCTTGCCGTTCCTCCAGGACTGGTTTGCCGCAGACCCGTCGGTCGCGAAGTCCGTCGCGATCTGGGGCGCGCCGGACCTTTGGTATGCGGCGAACCTGACGCCCGTGCCGGAGTTCCTCTTCTTCGGCGCGGACGAGGCGCATGTGCCGGATTGGTCGGCGTGGAAGGCGTTCGACAAGATTCTTGAGGCGCCGAAGGGCTGGGGCAGCTACCATGCCAGCAAGGTGGCGAACCCCGTCGACCGTCTGCGCCTCTCGCTTCGCCGCCATCTGGGCTTCGTCGCGAACAATCGCGGCGTCTGGTTGCAGGACAAGCATCGTGACGACGACGCCTGGAAGATGTACGAGCTCGTTCTCGGCGAGATCGACCGTGACAACATTTGCGCCGTCTTCAACGAGGTCGCGATGATCGGCACGAAGCATCCGGCGGCCGTCGCGAAGCAGCGTGAGCTTGAGCGCGTTCTCAAGTCCGCTGTGGATGACGCAAAGCGTCGCTATGTCCTCTGGCGGCTCGGCACGTACTACGGCTACATTCGCAATCCGGATGTCTTTGTCCGCCTCGGTCATGCCTGGGCGCGTTCGGGCCGTCCCGGCGACGCGCTTTCGCAGATTCGCCGCGCGATCGACTTCGTTCCGACGGACAAGCGTTCGTCGCTTCTCAACATGATGGCCGCGCTCTACGCGAGCGAGAATGACCAGAAGAAGTCTCGTCGGATCTATGAGGACGTGCTCTCGAAGAACGAGCGCGACCACGACGCGCTCCTGGGCCTCATGCGGCTTGAACTGATGGACGGGAACAGCGCGAAGGCGCTCGACTATTTGGAGCGCGCGGCGGCGGTCGCGGGCGACGGCCCGCGCGCCGACCTTGAGCGCGCGATGGCCGCGATGATGAAGGGCGATCTCGCGGCGGCGGCCGCGCAGGTGCAGAAGGCCCTCGACAAGGACGGCAAGAGCCTGCAGGCGTGGTCGCTTCTGGCGGCTGTGACGATGCAGCAGATCGATGCGGCGAAGGACGTGAAGGAGCGGACTGCGCTGGAGAAGAAGCTCAACGACGTGATTCTCCCGGCGATGGAGAAGCAGGCGACGGATGCCAACGACTACCATGTCCAGACGACGAAGGGCTTTGCGCTGCTCAAGAAGGGGGAGGCGGGGCAGAAGGCCGCGCGCGACGCCTTTGCCGCTGCCGCGAAGGCGCGTCCCGACGTCGCCGCGACGCAGGATCTTGTCTTGGGACTCGACATTTCGCTCGACGACAAGGAGAATGCCGAGCAGCATGCGCGTGAGGTCTTGCGCCGAAACCGCAACGCGCCGCTCGCGAACTACGTCATGGGTTCGCTTGCGCTGGGACGCGGCAAGATTGCCGAGGCGGAGACGTTCCTGCGCAAGGCGGCGAACGCGCCGCAGCCGGTCGCGCTGGCGCTGAACGACTTGGCGGAAGTTCTGCGTCGGACGGAGCGGTTGACGGAAGCCGAGACGTACGCGCGCAAGGCTGTCGCCGTCGCGCCGGGACTGTATGTCGCGTGGGAGACGCTGGGGTCGATCCTGATGGACCAGAACCGCGACTTTGCCGAGGCCGAGTCGTGCATCCGCAAGGCGTGCGAACTCTCGAAGGGCAAGAACGGCCGCGAGGCCGATGTCCGCATGCTCGTTTCGCTCGCGCGCGTCCAGGTCAAGGCCGGCGACAAGCAGCGCGCGAAGGTGACGATCCGCAAGGTTCAGTCGCGTATCGGCGAGCTCTCCGAGTTCGAGCGCCGCGAGTTCGAGAAGGTGAAGCAGGGTGTTCGCTAGTCTCATCCTCGCGACGGCTTTTCAGGTTCTGCCGTTCTACGAGCAGCGGCCTGAGCAGGACTACTACGCCGTGCGTCCGTTCTGGTCGCGGGACGTCGAGACGACGGACGTTTTCTGGCCCGTCTTCACGGCGCATCGGGACTGGTGGCGATTCTGCTTCTTCACGCACTACCAGTCCCAGACGGACGGCGGCTACCAGTTCACGGTGCTGCCGCTTTGGTGGAACGGGCGGACGCGGGGCGAGGCGGAGACCTCCTACTGGGGGCTTTTCCCGCTGTGGGGGCGGCATCCGCATGTCCTCATGATGCATGACTGGGAGTTTTGCCTGTGGCCCGTCTGGATGCGCTATCGCATGCCGCGCCCGAAGAACCAGGCGTGGATGACGACGAACGCCGTCCTCTTTCCGTTTTTCCACTGGCGGGACGACGGCTCGTGGGGGTTTTGGCCGTTCTACGTGACGAGCCACAACCGAGCGGACGATCACACGACTGTCCTGTGGCCGCTTTGGAACTGGAAGACCTCGTTCGCCGACCGGGACACGGGCGGAGCGGGGACGAGCTGGATGTTCTGGCCGCTTGTGGGGCGCGTCGCGCGCGAGCGCGAGAGCCAGTGGCTGTTCCTGCCGCCGTTCGTCTCGTATGCGGAGACGCCGGACGGCCGGCGGGGGCGTTATCCGTGGCCGCTTGTCGAGATCGAGCGGCTGAAACGGCGGTCGCGCACGAGCGTCTTCCCGTTCTATGAGCACATCGACAATTTCCGCTATCTCGACGGCGCGAAGGAGGACGAGATCACGCGCTTCGGCTGGCGACTCGTGGAGCTGTTGCCGGACGAGACGCGCGTCTTTCCGTTCTGGGTGAGCCGGCCGGATGACACGTACTTTCGCCTTTGGCCGTTCTGGGAGTCGGCCGTGGATGCGCACGGCGTCCGCTACGGACGCTTTCTCTCGCTTTTCCCAATCCGCTGGGTGCCGGCGGTCGATCGCAACTGGTCGAAGTTCTGGACGCTCTACGAGCGCGTCACGCGGCGAGACGTGACGGAACACGCGCTTTTCTGGGGGCTCGTCCGCTGGACGACGACCGCACACTCGAACGGACAAACGAAAGTCGAAGAATAAGGATAACGTCATGGATCTCAAGGAAGCCACGAACCGCATCGCCGCGCAGGGCGAACTCGTCACGAAAATCCGCGAAGAAGTCGCGAAGGTGATCGTCGGTCAGGAGAAACTCGTTGATCGTCTCATTCTCGCAATGACGACGGGCGGCCACATTCTCCTGGAGGGCGTGCCGGGCCTTGCCAAGACGCTGTCGGTGAACACGCTCGCGAACGTGCTGGGGCTTGAGTTCAAGCGCATTTCGTTCACGCCGGACCTGTTGCCGGCCGACGTCGTCGGCACGTTGATCTATTCGCCGAAGACGGGCGAGTTCACGCCGAAGAAAGGACCGGTCTTCACGAATCTGCTGTTGGCGGATGAAATCAACCGAGCGCCCGCGAAGGTGCAGAGCGCGTTGTTGGAGTCCATGCAGGAAAAGCAGGTCACGATCGGCGAAACCACCTATGCGTTGCCGAAGCCGTTTCTTGTGCTGGCCACGCAAAACCCGATTGAACAGGAAGGTACGTACCCGTTGCCGGAAGCGCAGGTCGACCGTTTCATGTTCAAGTGCCTCGTGGAAACGCCGAGCCGCGAGGACGAGCGGCGCATCATGCAGCGTTTCGCCCAGCAGGCGAAGACGCCGGACGTTGCGACGGTCTGCACGATGAACGACATTGTCGCGTTGCGTGAGACGTTGAAGGAGGTCTACTGCGACGAGAAGGTGGGCGATTACATTCTCGACGTCGTGTTCGCGACGCGCGAGCCGGAGAAGACGAAGGGGCTTGAATCGCTGAAGGAGCAGATTCAGGTGGGCTGTTCGCCACGCGCCACGCTCTGCCTCAACAAGGCGGCCCGTGCGAACGCGCTTCTGCACGGTCGTGCCTACGCGACGCCGCAGGACGTGAAGGAAGTCGCGCACGATGTGCTGCGCCACCGCATCCTCCTCACGTACGAGGCCGAAGCGGAGAACGTGACGAGCGACGCGATTGTCGACAAGATCCTCTCGACCATCCCCGTGCCGTGATGTCCGTGGCTCTTGCCAGATATCTGCCAATGGAATCAAGCGCATGGCGACGGATGTGAACGAACGGAAGCGTGGCGGAGGGCCGGTTGTCCTGGTCGGTGCGTACCGACCGGAGAACGCGGCGTGGATTGTCGCGAAACGGCTTTACAATTTGCCACTCGCGGAAGACGCCGATGCGGCGGTCTACGCGACGTTCACGCACGTCGTCCTTTACGCCGCCGACGCGAAACCGCTCGCCTACACGGCGAAGATGTCGCGTGTCGTCGGCCGGG
>CAYQUI010000045.1:0-16798 GCA_964420685.1 uncultured Lentisphaeraceae bacterium
AGGCCTATGCGCTTTGCGCGGACGAACGGGCGGGCGGATTCGTCGTTTCGAGCAATGACAGGCGCGGGGGCGTATTCGCGCCTGTCATTGCTGGAACGCACGGATCTGACGGCCGAGTTCTTTCTGCGCGGGACGTCCGCGAACGTCGGGACAGATCTTGTCGCGCTTCGGGGCGTTCGGCGAGGTGCGACGAACACCGTTTGGTCGTTGCGAGCAACGGACGAGGGGCTGAAGGTCTGCGTGGCCGGGCAGGCGGTTGCGTCCGCCGGTGCGCTGGAAAAGGCCTGGGCGCACATGGGACTCGTCTTCGCGCCAACTGCGGACGGGCGTTCGACGACCGTTACGGTCTACCGCGATTATGCGGTCGCGGGGACGGGCACGTTTGACGGGACGCTGGATGTCGATGGGCTTTCCGACAGTTCGCTCGCGTTCGGCGCCTTTGCGGGCGGCATTGACGAACTGCGCGTCTCGCGCGGGGCCTTGCCGCCTGCGGCATTTCTGCGCGCGAAGCCGCTCGGCTTCACCATGGTCGTCCGATGAGGCGTCTTGTCTGTGCCGGATCGGGCATGGATGGTTGGTTTGCGGCGACGTCGCCCTCTGCGAAGAGATCTGAATTCGGCTAATTCCGCCAAGCCCGGTTTTGCATCCAACCCCCTGGGGCCTGTCCCCAGGGGGTAAATGTTTGCATAAATATGTGTTTTGAATGAGATAGATTAAGTTATCCCCCCCCCCCCCCCCCCGATTTTTTGCGCTTTCCCCTTGCGAACCGGTTCGGAGAATGTTATACTTTTTACCGTGTCGGGGAGGCCTTGAGGGGAGGTCTCACGGCCTGAAAACACGTTACAAGATCAGTCCCAATAAGGAGGTTCAGTCATGTTCCCTGCTATGAATTCGCGGTGTTCGTCTCGTTTGGCGATCGGATTTTTGGGCGCAACGCTACTTGCCGCGACGGCTTTCGCCGAGGGGGCCTCTCCCGCGACAGGCGGCACATACGACCGTTCGCTCGCCGAATTCCCGCGTCGGGCGGGCGAAGCGGACGACACGGCGCGTGTCCAGCGGGCGATTGACGCGACGTCGGGTGGCGTTCTCTGGTTTCCGCGCGGGGACTATCTCGTCTCGTCGACGCTCGTCGTCTCCAACCGTTGCTCGCTCCTGATGCACAAGAGCGCAACGCTGCGGGCGATGCGGGAGATGCCGTACGTCCTGCGCGTCTGCAACCGGGGCGTATGGGACTACCTTGACTTTCTTTGCTTTATCCGAGGCGGCGCAGTTGACGGCAACGGACTGGCCTCGTGCATTGCGCTTGAAAACTATTGGCGGCATTCGCTTGACGACATCAAGATTCTGAACGGCAAGAAGTACGGTCTCCACGTGAAGGGCGGCGGCGCGGAAATCGTGGCCAAGGGGCTGTACTTCCTCGTGCGCAAGCATGGGCTGGCCGGGAACGTCGGCATGTACCTTGAAGGCGGCGACAGCCACTATACGGACATCCACATCCTCGACTACACGACGGGCGTCATCACGAAAGGCCCGTCCAACCGTCTGACGCGCATCCACGTCTGGGGCGGTTCGCTGCCGCGCCGCAAGCCGAACGAGATTCCGGAAATGCTGCCGGGCTCGACGGCTTTCCGTGTCGAAGGCCACTCAACCATCCTCCGCGACTGCTATGCGGATACCGCGCAGACGGGCTTTGACATCTGCGGTGCGTGGGAGGTGCGTCTTCTGGGGTGCAGCTTCTTCAACAACGTGAGCTTCGGACTCAATGACCTGTTGGTTGTGCGTCAGACGGGCAACAGCGGGGCTTTGCTGGTGAGCGACTGCGTGTTCACGCGCGCGGGCGTCAAGGAGCGCGTCCGCGTCTACGAGGGCAACGGCGGCGTGAAGTGGCGCGACATCATCTACGCCGGCAACTGGTCGGGCGTGGTGCGTCCGGACGTGGACGGCAAGAAGGCGGGCCCGCTTCAGTCGCCGAACACCAAGTTGGCGGGCTATTGAGCGCGTCTTCAACGGAAAGGACAACTCTCATGAACAGGTCGAAATGCACGAGAGGCTTGTGGATGCGCGTCATCGCGTGGTTTGCGCTTGGCCTGGTCTGCCCATTGGCGGCAGTTGCGGGCGAGGCGGGACTGGTCACCCACTTGACGCTCGACGATGCGGCGGACTTCGGGTACGACCGCGCCCAGGGCAAGTCAATTGGCACGGTCTACGATACGAGTATCATGGATGTCGCAACGGCCGCACCGACGGTGTGCGCGGCACCGTGGGTCAAGGGATTGCAGGTCGCGGGCGGCTGGTGGGAGAACAACTATCTGGTCGTGGACGGCGCGTCGTTTGGTTCTGCGCAGGGCATCCCCTACGGGGATCAGGCAGTGACCTATTCGCTCTGGATTAAGCCCGCGACGAAATGGCAAACGAGCGACGGTCAGGGGCTGGGGACCCAGTGCAAGCTCTTGCGGCATGGCGCGGACGGCTACGAGTGGTGGACAATCTACAACTCTGAGGGGCTGTTCATCAAAAAGTCCGATGCGGGTTTCCCACAGATTGTTTTTAGTGTAGGCGCATTGGCGGCGGCCGCCTCTTCGGCCATCTACACATTGCCGGCCGCCTTTGACGGGGGCTGGCATTTCATCGCCGCGACCTATGCTGATCGGCAGTTGACACTCTACTACGACGGACAGAAGGTGGCCGAGAAGACGTTGGATTCCGCCATCACCGTTGCGGACAACAGTCCGCTGATCGTGGGGGACGACTGCGGGGGTGGTTTCAACGACTATTGCGCTTCCCGGTATGCTGGCGGTCTCGATGACATCAAGGTCTACAACCGTGCGTTGACGGCCGACGAGGTGTTGGCGGCCTACCAGGCGGGCGCGGTTGCGTTTGACACGGATGTCGTGGTCTGGTCGGGTGCGGCGACGGGCGGCGCGGCGGAGGTGGCGAACAACTGGTCGACGGCGTCCAATCGCCGCACTGTGGAGGCGATTCGCGCGGCCGGCGCCGTTCTGGACGTGACGTCGCTGGACGAGGGTGGCACGCTTACGCAGGAGAAAGGCGAGGCGACGTTGAACGTCAAGGGCGTCATTTGTACGAACGGGCAGGACGAGGTGACGCTGCACGTGAAGGCGGGCGCGTTGTCGGTTCGCCGTCCTTCGACACAGCGCGGGCTGGTCGCCCACTTCTCCTTTGACGATCCCGATCCCGAAGGTCGGCTCGTCGATTCCGGGAGCGCGGGGTTGACCGCGACGAGCGGCGTGTGGGCGCACAACGGCACGGAAACGAATGCGTTGCCGATTCAGTCCGTCGCGGGCGTCAGTGGTCGGGCGATGGTGTTCCCGCCCAAAGGGGAATGGTCCTATTGGCCCAGCACTTACGTGAAGACGGACGCTGCGACGACGACGAAGGCCAACGGCATCCCGGCGGGCGGCGAGACCGTGACCTACAGTCTGTGGATTCGTCCCTGCAGCGAGGGACTTTGGAACAATGGGATGATGGGGCTGGGGGACGACTACGTCTGGGTCTTCCGGCGCGGCGACTATGGCGACGGATTCGGCTCCACGCTCTTCCTCTCGAAAGGATCGGCCGGGGGACGGTCTGCAAAGTTGAGTTGGTCGATTGCCAACTGGCTGGGGCCGAGCGGCACGTGCACGTACGAGCCGACGGACTTGTTCGACGGAAATTGGCATCATGTCGTCTGCACCTACGAGGCGAAGACGCTGACGCTACACTATGACGGCGTGAAGGTTGCGACGAAGGAGACGGCCTATGCGCTTGCGGTGGCGGATGGGAAACCGATTTCGCTTGGCAATTCCGACGTGGGCGGTGATGGAAACGCGAACCGCCGTCGTTACCTGGGCGGGTTCGACGAGTTCAAGATCTTCAATGTCGCGCTGACGGACGAGGAGGTGGCGTCGGAGTATGCGCAGCAGTCCCGTACGCTCGACGAGACGTCCGTCGGCACGGTTCCTTCGCCGGTCACGATACGGCTCGAATCTGGCGCGACGGCGACGTTCCTTGGGTACGGACATGATTACGGGGCCTTGTTCGGAGACGGGGCGATGTCCGTGGGGGCGGCATCGGCGCTTTGGATTGGCGGCACGTTCGGTTTTCTCGGTTCGCTGTCGGGCTGTGGGGCGATTGTGGCGGCGAACCTTGTCCTCGGTGGCGACGCAGAAGCGTATGAGGGTGATTTCACGCTTGCCGAGAACGCGAAGATCACGGTCGCCGACGCGACGGGCACGATGCAGGCCATGACGTTCGGCGGCAAGGTGATTCTTCCGAAGAAGGCTGAAATCGTCTGGGGGCGGCAGCCGGACGTGGGTGAGGCCGTGGTGACGGCCGCCGCGTTCGGGTTGCCGTCCGACTTTTCGGAATGGACGGATGCGGCCGGCCGGCGCGTGTCCGTGAAGGTCGTCGGCAACACGCTGAAGATCAAGCCCCGAAAAGGGCTTCTTGTGGTGATTCAGTAGCCCATTCGTACGAAGGGTTTTGGTATGCTGGAGAGACAAACAGGTCGTTGAAGGGAGTGTGTCGATGCGAGGTCTGTCGTTTGGCGTGTGCGTGAGCCTTGTTTGGACGTTGTCCGTCGGGGGCGTCGTTGCGGCGGAGCCGAGCGGCGGGCTGGCGGCCTTTCGCGAGGCGCGGTTCGGGCTGTTCGTCCACTGGGGGCTTTACTCCCTGTTGGGCGGACGCTGGAAGGGCCAGACGATGGACTACATCGGCGAGTGGATTCAAAGCCGCTACCGAATTCCGTCCGCCGAATACGCCGCGCTCGCGCGGCACTTCGACCCGTCCGCGTTTGATGCGGACGAGTGGGCGCGGTCGGCGGCAGACGCGGGCATGTCCTACGTTGTGCTGACGACGAAGCACCACGAGGGGTTTGCGCTGTTCGCCTCGCGCGCGAGCGACTTCAATGTCGTCGATGCGACGCCGTTTGCCCGCGACGTGTTCGCGGAGTTGGCGGCCGCCTGTCGTCGTCATGGGCTGAAGGTCGGCCTTTACTATTCGCAGTGCCTGGACTGGCATGAACGGGATGCGGCGGATGACGTCGCCAGCCGGCGCGGGAACTTCGGCATGGACTGGGGGAATGCCTGGGACTGGCCCGATGCATCCGAGAAGGACATCGAACGCTACCTGAAGGGCAAGGTCTATCCGCAGCTCAAGGAACTCTTGACGAACTACGGCGAGATTTTCTACATCTGGTTCGACTGCCCATTTGGGATGACCCGTGAGCAGACGGTCGCCCTGCGGGAATACGTGCGTTCCCTCCAGCCGCAGACGCTCGTCAGCAGTCGTATCGGCTATGGTCTGGGCGACGTCGGCACGTTCGGCGACAACCAGATGGTGGCCGATCGCACGACCTACCCGATCGAGGTGGCGATGACGCTCAACGACACCTGGGGCTTCAAGCACGACGACCACAATTGGAAAAGCGGGTATCGCGTGGCCTGCGACCTCGTGCAGACCATCTCGTGCGACGCGAACCTCCTGCTCAACGTCGGGCCGCGCGGCGACGGCCGCTTCCCGGACGTTTCGCGCGACGTTCTGCACGAACTCGGCGCGTGGCGGCGACGGACGGGGTTCACGATTCGCGGCGCGGGGCCAAGTCCGTTTCCGCAGGCCTTCGCGTGGGGCTGGTGCACGCAGGCGCCGGGGAATGTGCTGCAGTTCGTCGTCCGCAACGACTGGACGAACGATCTGGAGGTCTGCGGACTTCGCACGCGCGTCCTTTCGGGGACGGCGGCGTTCACGCAGACGGGCGAGCGGCTGACGGTGCGTCTGCCCCCTGTGGCGGATGCCTTGCCGCGCGTTGTCCGCCTGACGCTTGCGGCGAAGCCGGACGTGGATGCGGCGCTGATGCCGCAGAACGGCGTGCTCGCGCTGATGCCGACCCTCGGCACCGTTCACGCGGCGGCCGCCGCGCAGACGAATGCGACGGCCGTCCTAGGGGCGGCGGGCGAGCGCCTGGGCGTGAACGACGGTTGCCGCGTGATGGAGCGAGGCGCGTTGACGGCGTGGCATCATCCCGGCGACGCGATTTCCTGGCGCGTCCGAATCCCAGACGCGGGGCGCTATCGCGTCTCGGTCTGGACGGAGACGTGGGAACATTCGCGTCCGTGGGCGGGCGATCGGCGCGTGCGCGTGGACGTCGGGGAGCAAGGGCTGGAGGCGGATCTCGTCCTTTCCCGCCGTCTGCCGCACACGGTCTACGATCGCGCCGAGTCGGATGTGGGGACGCTTGCGCTCTCGGCGGGCGAGTGGACAGTTCGGGTGCGCACGGTTTCGGCGGGCGCGACGGCGCGGTTCTTTGACTTGACGCGCGTCGTTCTGACGCGCGAAGACGAATGACCTTTGAGGGTTCGGGGGCCTGTCCCCACGATTCTCCCACGGGGCCTGTCCCCACGATTCTCTCGGACTACTGGGGCCTGTCCCCATGATGGCGGGGCCCGCCAGGCCCGCCGCGTGTCTGCGTGGCCTCATAGATGGCCGAAACCGTCTCGGCGAATTCGGCGGCCTCCGTCCCGGTGACGCCGAGGTCTCGTGCCGCCTGGGTGAGCAGCGTGTTGCGTTCGGACTCCGCCAGCCGCTGCGTCTGCCGATCGAGATCCCGCAGTTCGTGAAAGGCCTCGCGGCGTTGCTCTTCCGTGATGCCCTCGTTCTGCGGATTGAGCATTTCGCGCAGTTCCTCGCGGCGGGCGACGGCCTCCTGGTATTGGTCGTGGACGTCCTGCTCGGCTTTCGTCAGCCGGGAACGGTCGACGCTTTCGAGCAGGTCGAGCTGGTTCTGCACGCGGCTGAGGTTTCGCTGGCGCATTTGCGCGAAGCGGTTCGTCATCTGCGTGTACCGCTGGGGGTCGTTCTTGCGCATCTCCTCCATCCGCGCCCGCATGTCGGCGGCGGTGGGCGGGCCGCGCCGAACGGGCTGCGGCGTGGCGTTCGTCGTGCCGGCGGCCGTTTCCGCGCGTTCGGGCGCGGCCGCCGTTGGCGCTGGCGGCGGTCTGCGTTGGGCGAGCTGGCGTTCAAGGTCGCGGAGGCGCCGTTGGAGCCGCGCGACCTCGGATTCGTCCGCGAGGCCCGATTTTCGAGGCTTGAGGGGTGTCTTCGTTTCGGTGGGCGTGCCGCTGCCGGACGGGTGGAGGCCATAGCCGATGGCGATGCCGCAGACGAGTGCGGACAGTGCAAGTGCGAAAGTCAATTTGTTGTTCATGGGCGGGATTATACCATAAAGAGGCCGCGGAAAAGGGGGCGTGGACGCGCGAATACCCGTGTTTCGACGCGATTTCGAGGGGCGTTGGCGGACGCCACACGGGCATCGGGGAGTTTTGGTATAATATACGTTCATTTTAGGGAGAAGCCTGAAAAATGAATGCAGAAGAAAAGCAGAAATTGATGGAAATGGCCGCACGCATTCGTGAAATGCGTGAGATTGTCGGCTATTCGGTCGAGCATATGGCGGAGAAGACCGAGATGTCGGTCGCGGACTATCAGGCGGTTGAGGCGGGCGACGTCGAGCCGACGTTCAATTTCCTTCACCAGTGCGCCATTGTCTTTGGCATTGACATCAATGCGCTTCTGGAGGGGCATAGCGCCCACTTGTCCGGCTACGAGGTGACGCGCGCGGGGCAGGGCCCGCTCACCGCCCACGAGTCGCACATGGACATCCGCAACCAGGCGGCCCTCTTCCGCAACCGTCTCGGCACGCCCTACTGGGTCACGTACCGGTACGACCCGGCGCTCCTCGACAAGCCGATCGCGACGACGACGCACGACGGGCAGGAGTTCGACCTCGTGCTCAAGGGGTCGATGAAGATCCGTGTCGGCGAGCACGTCGAGGAGCTCAAGGAGGGCGACTCGATCTACTATCGCTCCTCGACGCCGCACGGCATGGTCGCGACCGATCCGGCCGGTGTCACGTTCCTCGCGATGGTGATGGCGGGCGAGGACGGCGACTCGCACCTCGGCCTTGAGACGGTGCGTCCGCGCTCCGGGCGCGCGCCGCTCGTCGTGGATCGTTTCGTGGAGACGGAGGAGGACGCGACGGGCCGTCTTCTGCACGTCCGCTTCAAGAACACGGAGCATTTCAACTTCGCGTTTGACGTCGTGGACGCGATCGCCGCGAAGTATCCGGAGAAGCTGGCGATGCTGCACGTCTCCGACCACCTGACGGAGCGGCGTTTCACGTTCAGGGAGATTTCCGAGACGTCGAACCAGATCGCGAACTATTTCCTCTCGCTGGGCATCGGACGGGGCGACAAGGTGATGCTCGTCCTCAAGCGCCACTACCAGTTCTGGCCGACGATCCTCGCGCTGCACAAGATCGGCGCCGTGGTGATTCCGGCCGTGAGCCAGCTTCTGGTGCACGACTTCGAGTACCGGTTCAAGGCGGCGGACGTGAAGGCGCTCGTCTGCACGGCGGACGGCGACGTGGCCGAGCAGGCGGATCTGGCGGAGACGAATCTGGCCGCCGGGGGCGAGCACGCCCACACGCTCGTCAAGCTCATCGTCAACGGCGAGCGGGCGGGCTGGCGGTCGTTCGACAAGGAATACGTCGGCTTCTCGCGCGTCTACGGGCGGCGTCCCGACGCGCCGGGCGGCAAGGACCCGATGCTCATGTTCTTCACGAGCGGCACGACGGGCTACCCGAAGATGGCCCTGCACAGCCATCTCTACGGGCTTGGCCACTACGTGACGGCGAAGTACTGGCATCAGGTCGAGCGCGACGGCCTGCACTTCACGATTTCCGAGACGGGCTGGGCGAAGGCCCTCTGGGGCAAGCTCTACGGGCAGTGGATGTGCGAGGGCGGTCTGTTCGTCTACGACTTCTCGCGCTTCCACGCCGACCAGATCCTGCCGATGTTCGCGAAGTACGGGATCACGACGTTCTGCGCGCCGCCGACGATGTACCGCATGCTCATCAAGGAGGACATCTCGAAGTACGACTTCTCGTCGGTGAAGCACGCGACGACGGCGGGCGAGGCCCTGAACCCCGAGGTCTTCACGCAGTTCAAGCGGGCGACGGGCCTTTCCATCTACGAGGGCTTCGGGCAGTCGGAGACGACGTGCGCGCTTGCGACGCTGTTCGGCGACGAGATTCGCCCTGGCGCGATGGGCAAGCCCGTGCCGGACTACGACATCGACCTCGTGGACGCGGACGGCAAGAGCGTCCCGCCGGGCGAGCATGGCGAGATCGTCGTGCGCACGCCGCGCGACAACCCGCACCCCGGCATCTTCCTCGGCTACTACAAGGACGAGGCGAAGACGGCGGACGCCTGGCGGCACGGCGCCTACCACACGGGCGACGTCGCGTGGAAGGACGAGGACAACTACTACCACTACGTCGGCCGCGCTGACGACGTGATCAAGTCGTCCGGCTACCGCATCGGCCCGTTCGAGGTCGAGAACGTGATCATGGAGCTTCCGTACGTCGTCGAGTGCGGCGTCTCGGCGGCGCCCGACCCCGTGCGCGGGCAGGTCGTCAAGGCGACGATCAAGCTCGTGAAGGGCAAGGAGCCGTCCGAGGAACTCAAGAAGGAGATCCAGGACTACGTCAAGACGCACACGGCCCCGTACAAGTATCCGCGCATCGTCGTCTTCCGCGACGAGCTTCCCAAGACCGTTTCGGGCAAGATTCAGAGGAACCTGCTGTAAATGAAGACCTATCTCGGCATCGACATTGGTTCGACGACCTTCAAGGCCGTCCTGCTTGCGGAAGACGGCAAGGTCCTCCGCTCCGTCTACAAGCGCACGCAGCCCGTTGAGGCTGGCAAGGTCGCCTGCACGGGGCGCTGCAACGCCTGCGGGAACTGCTCGGGCGGCGCGGTCAAGCGTCTTGCGCTGGAGTTCCTCAAGGTCGCGGGCACGAGCTTCGACCAGGTCGAGACGACCGTCGTCACGGGCAGCCAGATCGTCGAGGACACGAAGAAGTTCATTCCCTACGACTTCCAGGTGAGCGAGGTGACGGCGCACGTCGAGGGCGCGAAGTTCCTGCATCCGGACGTCGACGCGATCATCGACTGCGGCGGGCAGGACTCGAAGTGCATGGTCTACAATCCGCCGATGAACCTCTGGACGAGCATGATGAGCGGCGTCTGCGCGGCGGGCACGGGGAGTTTCCTCGATTCCGTCGCCCAGAAGCTCGGCGTGCGGATCGAAGACGTCGCCGACCGCGTGAACTACGACTCGAAGACGGAGTTCAGCTCCGTCTGCGCCGTCCTCTCGGCGACGTCGATCAACAAGTTCAAGAACCGCGTGCCGATCGGCGACCTGCTCGCGGGCGCGTGCAAGGCCCAGGCGCGGACGATTCTCAACTCCGTCGGCCAGCTTCTCCTCAACGCGCCGGGGCGCAAGATCCTCTTCCAGGGCGGCGTCGCGTTCAACAAGGCCGTCGCCTACTTCCTCGGCAAGCTCACGGGCAGCGAGATCGTCATCCCGCAGTACCACGAGGTGATGGGCGCGCTGGGCGCGGCCGTCATCGCCCGGCAGCTCGACGGCCTCAAGGCGTCCGGCCACCTCGACCTCGCGAAGGTCGAGTACGAGCCGACGCGCGGCAAGTCCGTCCTCCTGCGCATCAAGTCGACGAAGCACGACTTCTTCTCGAAGGATGCGTCGAAGCCGCTCGTCTGGCGCAATCTCTTCTTCCCGACGGAGATCCTGAACGCGATGGACTGCCGCGTGCGGACGCTTGAGACGTACGCCGCGCTCTTCGGCCGTCGGGCCGACAAGGTTAAGGAGGCCCTCGGCCGCGCCGCGCAGAAGGGCTACGATGGGCAGACCTGCTCGTTCCTCCGCATGCTGGAGGGCATGGATCTCGAAAAGCCCGACTACATCGTCTCGACCGTCCAGCCCTGCCAGCAGGCCGAGCGCATCTTCGCCGACCTCGCGCGCGAGCATGGGATTTCCGATCGCCTCTATTCGCTGCAGACGCCGATCAACGCGCAGTCGCGCAACGCGGTCGAGACGATGGCCGATGGACTGGCCGAGGCCGTTTCGGAGATGGAGAAGGCGTTCGGGCGCAAGCTCGACCCGGCGCGCCTGGAGGAGGCGTGCGTCCTCTCGAACGAGGCCGCCGCGCTCGCGAAGCAGTGCCAGGAGCTCCGCTTCGCGTCGCCGCCGCTCGTGCGCGGCAGCGAGGCGGTCTACAACGCGATCGTCTTTTCGCAGCTCTGGGGGCGGCAGGAACTCGTCGACATCCAGAAGGCGTATCTCGAAGAGCTCCAGATGAAGAAGGCGTGGGCCGAGAAGCGTTACGCGATTGGCGACACGCACCGCCTCCTCTGGCTGCACCTGCCGCCGTTCTACGACACGCGCCACCTCGACTACATCGAGACGACGTGCAACGCGCCGATCGTCTTCGAGGAGACGAACTTCGTCGGCTGGGACCCGCTGGACCCGAAGGATCCGTACCGCTCGCTCGCGAAGAAGCTCCTGCAGTCGGGCTTCCTCGATCCGGCGCTGCGCGTCGAGTACGTCAAGCGGGCCGTCCCGGCCGGGCAGTTCAACGGCGTCGTCCTCTACACGCACGGCTTTGGCCGCTGCTCGCTCGCCGACCGCTCGCTCTCGAAGCACCTGCGCGAGACGCTGGACGCGATCAACGTGCCACTTCTCACGCTGGAGGGCGACTGCATGGACGCCTCGATCGACCCGTGCTCGACGGTGACGAAGATCGCCTCGTTCGTCGAGGCGTTGAACGTCAACCGCTACGGCAACATCTTCGGCAAGGTTCGCTCCTGAACGGCGGTGGCCGCGCGCGGCGATGCGAGAGGCAGACGGTTTTGATATAATGAACTGACAGTTTTGATACAACGAAAGGAACTATGAAAAAGACACTCATGACGTTGATCGTGTGCGCAGTGGCGGCGGGATGCTGCCGTTGCCCAGCCCCCAACAAGCCTGTGGCGACGGCGGTTTCGCCGGACGGGCGCAACGAGATCCGCCTGTGGGCGAATCCCCTCGCCTACGCCGTCTCCCGCGACGGCGTCGAGATCGTCGCGAAGAGCGCAATCGGCCTGACGCGCGACGGGCAGGGCCTCGTGGCGACGGGGCGGCCGTCGGTTTCGCGGCGGAAGGCAAAGGGGCGCGAGCCGTCGCCGGTCTACAAGAAGGAATCCCTTGACCTCGCCGGCACGTTCGTGACGGCGGGCTTCGGCGACTGGGGCGTCGAGCTTGCGGCGCGCAACGACGGCGTCGCCTATCGCTTCACGTCCGCGAAGGACGGCACGATCACCGTCAACGACGAGTCGGCGACGGTCGCGCTCCCCCGTGACGCGCGGTGCTGGTACAACGTGACGGGCGCGTTCGGCAACGAGGAGACGGTTCCGAAGGCCGGAACCTTCGCCGCGCTCGACTTCGGCAAGAAGGAGTTCGCCTACCTGCCGTTTGTCGCCGAAGTCGGCGGAAAGACGGTCGCGGTCACCGAGTCGGACGTCTTCGACTACCCGATCCTCAACTTCGAGAAGAAGGGCGACGCGCTCGTCTCGAAGTTCGCGGGCTTCCCGACGCGCACGTTCCGTGCGGGCGGCTGGGACAGCAAGACGGCAATCACGTCCGGCGGCCGCTGGGTTCGCGTGGCCGAATATGCGGACTTCCTCGTGAAGACGGCGGGGGCGCGTCCGCTTCCGTGGCGCGTGTTCGTGCTGGCGGACGAGCCCGCGAAGCTCTGCGAGGCCGATATCGTCAACGCGCTCGCGCGTCCGGCGGCGAAGGGCGCGGACTTCTCGTGGGTGAAGCCGGGCAAGGTCGCGTGGGACTGGTGGAACTGCTTCGACAACCAGGGCAACGGCGGGTGCAACACGAAGACCTACAAGCGGTTCATTGACTTCGCCGCGCGGACGGGCGTCGAGTACGTGATTCTGGACGAGGGCTGGAGCGAGACGCTGAACATCTGGAAGTTCCACCCGAACGTGGACGTTCCCGAGATCGTCCGCTACGGCAACGAGAAGGGCGTCGGCATCATTCTCTGGATGGCCTGGGCGCAGATCGTCGGCGAGGAGGAGAAGGTCGCCGCGCATTTCGCGAAGTTGGGCGCGAAGGGCTTCAAGGTCGACTTCATGGATCGCGGCGACGCGGACTGCGAGCGCTTCCTCTGGACGTTCGCGGAGGCGTGCGCGAAGCACCACATGCTCCTCGACTACCATGGTGCGCACCGCCCGACGGGCATGAGCCGCGCGTATCCGAACGTCCTCAACTACGAGGGCATCCATGGCCTCGAGTGCATGAAGTGGCACGACGCCAGCCGCGACAAGGACATGATGACGAGCGACGTGATGGCGTTCTTCCTGCGTCAGACGGCTGGCCCGATGGACTACACGCCCGGCGCGATGCTCAACTACAAGTTCGGCACGTACGAGTCCGTCTCCGGCGGCAACGTCAATCCCGGCTCGGTCGGCACGCGCTGCCGCCAGATGGCGATGATGGCCCTCTACGAGGCGCCGCTCCAGATGCTGTGCGACTCGCCGACGAACTACGAGAAGAACATGGAGTCGTTCACGTTCATGTCGCAGGTGCCGGTCGTTTGGGCGGACACGGTTGGTCTCGGCGGCACGCCCGACACGATGGTCGCCTGTGCGCGGCGCGCGAAGGACGGCAGCTGGTACGCCGCCGGACTGACGAACACCGAGGCCCGCGACTTCACGCTGGAGACGGGCTTCCTCGGCGCGGGCGAGTGGAAGGCCGAGATCTTCCGCGACGCGGCGGACGCCGACGAGCATCCGACGCACTACGTCCGCGAGACGAAGACCGTCACGGCGGGCGCGAAGATCGCGTTCCACCTGGCGAAGGGCGGCGGCTTCATCGTGAAGTTCACGAAGTGAGTCAAGTGTTGGACAAGCAAGGAAAGGAAACGTTCAAATGATGATGATGTGCGCGGCCGTCGTTCTGGCGGCGCTCTACGGGGATACGCCGGACGCCAAGCACGCCTGGTCGGTCCATGACTGGAACCGTCCGAAGCCGGCGAAGGTCACGCCGGCGAAGGAACTCGGCCAGCCGCCGTCTGACGCGGTCGTCCTCTTCGACGGCACGAAGGCGTCGTTCGAGAAGAACTGGTGCGACAAGGACGGCAAGCCGTCCGCTTGGGCGTATTCCGGTGACGGCTACTTCTACACCGTCCCCGGCTGGAAGAACGGCGGCCCGATCTTCACGCGCGCGGCGTTCGGCGACTGCCAGCTCCACATCGAATACCGCCACGATCCGGCACAGCTCTACGTGGACAAGGGGCCGCAGATGCGCGGCAACTCCGGCATCTTCCTGATGGGCAACTATGAGATTCAGGTGCTGGAGTCGTACTACACGTCGCGCGAGCGCGCGGGCCAGGCGGACTACGTCGACAACTATGCCGACGGGCAGGCGGGTTCGGTCTACGCCGAGAATCCGCCGCTCGTCAACCCGGCGCGCAAGCCGGGCGAGTGGCAGGTCTACGACATCGTCTTCCACCAGCCGGTCTGGGACGGCCAGAAGCTCGTGCACCCGGGCAGCGTGTCGGTCTTCTTCAACGGCGTCCTCGTGCAGGATCACTGGGAGATGGAGGGCCTGACGACGCATTGTCGTCGCCGTCCGCTCGCGCCGCACGAGACGGTCGGGCAGCTCCAGCTGCAGGATCACGGGTGCGTCGTCCAGTTCCGCAACGTCTGGTATCGTCCGCTCGCCTCGCGCTGGGCCAACACGACCCATTCGACGCTGTCGGGCAAGGAGAACGACGTGATGAAGCTCCGTCGCGAGACGGCGGCGCGTCTCTTCGCGAAGATCGCCAATCCGAAGGCCGCGACGGCGGCGAACGTGAAGGCGCTGGGCGAGGTGATCTCGTATGCGAACGAAGGCCCGTACAAGGCCGCGTTCGAGGTGGCGCTCGCGGCGTATCGGGCGAAGCCGGGCGACGCGAAGGAGGTCGCGGACGTCAACAGGGCGCTGGACGTGCTCATCCGAAACGGCGTCATCAAGCCTGAATGTCGGCTGAAGTAAGACGGGTCGAGCGGGGTTGCGAAATTTCTTTCGCAACCCCGTTGACAAGGCGAAGCCGTTTTTGATATACTATCCAACCGAAGCACCCGTGGTGGAATTGGCAGACACGCAAGATTCAGGTTCTTGTGCCCATAAAGCATGTGGGTTCGATTCCCACCGGGTGCACCATGTTGGCCCCTTCGTCTATCGGCTAGGACATCTGGTTCTCATCCAGGAAAGAGGAGTTCGACTCTCCTAGGGGCTGCCAATCTGCAGGAAAGGGTTTAGGGAAGGTGATTAGATTCCTGAAGATCCTCATGAGAGCGATGGAGATTGTCTTCATCGTTTTTCTTTTTTTCGTCGTTTCGTTGTTTTTTCGGGAACAGTCCGTTCCGTCCACGTGGGTGGAGGCCATCGTCGCGCGTGTCGCGCCCGCGAGCGTGGTTGTGCATGTCGATTCGTTTTCGTTCGGCTTTCGACGCGGAATCGTCATCGAGGGGCTTCGCGTTTTCGAGCGGTTGCGGTTGGCGCCGCAGGAGCCGCTGGCGGCCGCCGACCGAATCGTCGCGGATGTCTTCGAGCGTCGTCTTCTCGTCGAAGGGGCGCGCTATTCGCGGCTGCCCGATTCCTATTACGCGCCTGAAAACAACGAGCGGAATGCGCCGGTCGAGGCGGCCTTGCCGACGATTCCGCGTTTTGCGCTGACGCTTGTGCGGCCGAAGATCCTGGGCGTCGAGCCGGAGATGGTGGTCGCTGACGTCGAGATCTCCGAACGTCGGCTGCTCTGTGAGCGGGTGCATCTTGATTGGCCCTTGGACGACGACGGGCCGATGTTCCTTGATGGATTCTGCACCGTCGACCTGGAGCGGCAGGTGGTGCGCGGCGAGGTTCGCGGGACGGCGCACCAGTCGCACATCCGACCGCTCCTGGTCGCGCTGGACATTCCGGCGTCGTTGCCGTACATGGACGCCTTTACGGAGGTGCCGGAGAAGATTCCGGCCGTCTGCGCCTGGCGGGTGAATCTGGTCAACAACGACTTCAACCTGGACTTGGACCTGGCGCCGACGCTCGGCAAGTACAACGGCGTTCGGATGAACCGCGCCACGGGGCGGCTGCGCCTCTTCGTCTACACGCGCGGGACGTCTCTCAACTACCATCACGTCTTCGGGCCGATCGTCGGGACGGGGGCGAAGAACGAGCCGCTGGAAGGCACGGTGACGGTGGACGGCACGAACGGCTACAACACGGTGACGGTGGAGGCGAAGAGCCTTTTGCCGGTCGCCGACTTGCTGAAGATCGGGGGCTTCGTGGGCGACTATGTCGATCCGGATGTCCATGGCGACGCGGAATGCGCGCTGGAATTCCGCTTTCCCCGTGCGATGACGAACAACTACGAGGTCTTGAACGGGAAGGGGCGGCTGAGCATTCGCAACGGGCAGCTCATGCGGATCAAGGGCTTCAAGGGCCTTGTCGCCCTGTTGGCGGAGCGTGTGCCGGGCGTGTCGTGGTTTACCGACACGACGCAGGGTTCGTGCGACTACGTGATCGAGAACGGGGTGCTCAAGAGCGACAACATCTACATTGAGGGCACGGTCTTCTCCATCAAGATGTACGGGCAGTTCGACACGGTGCGCGACCGGCTGGACTTCACGGTGCGCGTCCAGTTCACGAAGAAGGACACGCTTGTCGGGAAGATCCTGCATCCGCTCATGTGGCCGTTTACGAAACTGTTGCTGGAATTTCGCCTGACGGGAAGTTCGGACAGCCCGAAATGGGAGTACATCAGCGTCATCGACCGCGTCCTGAACGAAGGAAAATAAAAAATTTTCAAATACCCCCTTGCGCGGGCAGCGGAGTTTTTGGTATACTACGC
>CAYQUI010000046.1:0-15846 GCA_964420685.1 uncultured Lentisphaeraceae bacterium
CGCGAAGCCCGTCTTCAGCGTCGTCTCGACGTTCGTCCAGCGCGCCTACGACCAGCTGAGCCAGGATCTCTGCATCAACGACTGCCCCGCGACGATCCTCGTCACGACGGGCGGCCTCGCCACGATGAACGACGTCACGCATCTCTGCTGGTTCGACATTCCGCTTCTCGCCAACATTCCGAATCTTGTCTATCTCTGCCCGACGAGCGAGCGGGAGTATTTCGCCATGCTCGACTGGTCGATCGGGCACACGGCGCATCCCGTCGCGATTCGCGAGCCGTTGAACGGCGTGCGCGAAAACGACGTCACAATTCTGTCGGACTATTCGGGCGACCTCCGCTACGACGTCACGCGGCGCGGCAAGGACGTCGCGATTCTCGGCCTCGGCAACTTCTACAGGCTTGGCGCGGAACTCGCGGACGCGCTCGCGGCGGAGGGCGTTTCCGCGACGCTCGTCAATCCGCGCAGCGCGACGGAACTCGACGCAGAGACGCTTGACGCGCTCAAGGCCGACCACCGTCTCGTCGTCACGCTGGAGGACGGCGTCGTTGACGGCGGGTTCGGCGAGAAGGTCGCGCGCCACTACGGGCCGACGGCCATGCGGGTGCTCGTGCGCGGCGTGGCGAAGGCGTTCGCCGACCGCTACGACATTTCGGACTTCCTCGCGGCGAATCGGCTCGTCGTGCCGCAGCTCGTCGCGGACTGCCTGGACGTGCTGCGTGGCGTGGTGTCGACGGGGACTGACGCATGAGAATCGGTTTCGGCTACGATTCGCACCGCTTCGAGGCGGGGCGACGCCTGATCCTCGGCGGAATCGAGTTCCCCGGCGAGCCGGGCCTGAGGGGCCACAGCGACGCGGACGTGCTTGTCCATGCGATCATCGACGCGCTCTTGGGCGCGGCGGCCCTGGGCGACATCGGTTCGCATTTCCCGGACACCGATCCGCGCGGGAGGGACGCCGACTCGACGACGCTTCTCGCGGCGGTCGTGAAGGAGGTTCGCGCCGCCGGCTACGGAATCGGCAACATCGACGCGACCGTCATTTGCGAGCGTCCGAAGCTGCGCCCGGTCGTCGATCTGATGCGCGAACGTCTCGCGGCCGTGATGAACGTCGGCAAGGGCCGAATCTCGATCAAGGGAAAGACAAACGAGAAACTGGATGACGTGGGCGCCGGGCTTGGAATCGCCGTCCACGCCGTCTGTCTGCTGGAAGAACTGGGAACAAAGTCCTGACAAGGAGCAACACCATGAAAAACCGCATCGTTTTCCTCGACTACCTCCGCGTCATCGCCTGCCTGATGGTGATGGTCGTTCACGCCTGCGAGCCGTTCTATCTCGGCGGCGAAGGCACGCTCTTCGCCTCGCGTTGGGACGCGCAGTGGGCCGTGTGGATCGACTCGGCGGTTCGCGCGTGCGTGCCGCTGTTCGTGATGGCGAGCGCCTATCTCCTCTTCCCGGTGACGAAGCCGACGGGCGCGTTCCTCCGTCATCGCCTCCTGCGCGTCGCCGTGCCGTTCGCCCTCTGGACGTGCGTCTACACGGCGCGCTTCGACGGCGACTGGGGCAAGCTGCTCTTCAACTTCCCGGCGGACATCATCGGCGGTCATCTCTGGTTCGTGCCGATGCTCCTGGGACTCTATCTCCTCATGCCGCTCCTCTCGCCGTGGGCCGAGCGGGCGAGCGAGAAGGAGGTGCGCGGCTGGCTCGCCGTCTGGGCGTTCACGACGCTCTTCCCCTACGTGCGCGGGCTGTGGGGCTATCTCTACGGCGCGCCGTGCTTTGGCGCCGTGCCGTATCTCTACGGCGAGTGTCCGTGGAACGCCTTCGGAACGTTCCAGTACGTGAGCGGCTTCTTTGGCTATATGCTGCTCGGCTTCTGGTTCCGCAAGTTTGCGCCGACCCTCTCGTGGCGACGGACGCTCGCGGTTGCCGCGCCGCTCGGAGGCGTGGGCTACCTCGCCGTCGCCCTGCCGTTCCTCTTGCGCATTCCGGACGCGGCGGGCTATCCCGTCGCGGCGCCGTACGCGACGGCCGTCAGTCTGGAGATGAGCTGGGAGTTCTGTTCGGCGGGCGTGGCGTTGACGGTCGCGGCCTACTTCCTCGTCATCCGCAAGCTGACGGCGGACGGGGCGTTCTACCGCCGCGTGATCCGGCCGCTCGCGGAGGCGAGCTACGGGACCTACCTGATGCACATGCTCGTGCTGGCGGAGGTCTGCGAGATCCTGAAGCCGCGCCTGACGACGCCGTTGGCGATTCTCGCGACGGCCCTCGTCTCGTTCCTCGTCACGTCGCTCCTCTCGATGGGGATTCGGCGCATTCCTCGCGTCGGCCACTGGCTGTGCGGGTGAACGGCGGATTTGCTATAATACGCTGGAAAGAACGGATTTCACATTTACTCTCGACAACTAACCACTCAACACCGCCAATGGACATCGTTTGCCTTGACCTTGAGGGCGTGCTCGTGCCCGAAATCTGGATTGCCTTCGCGAAGGAGACGGGAATTCCCGAATTCATGCGCACGACGCGCGACGAGCCGGACTACGACAAGCTCATGCGTTACCGCCTCGACCTTCTGGAGAAGCACGGGCTCGGTCTCAACGAAATCGTGAAGGTTATCGGCCGCATCGAGCCGCTCATTGGCGCGTGCGAGTTCCTCGACCGCCTGCGCGAACGCGCGCAAGTCCTGATTCTCTCCGACACCTTCGAGCAGTTCGGGCGTCCGCTCATGAAGAAGCTCAACTGGCCGTCTCTTTTCTGCAATTCGCTTTTCGCGGACGCGGACGGGCGCGTGACGGGCTACAAGCTGCGCTGTCCGCACACGAAGCTCACGACCGTCAAGGCCCTTCAGGGCTGCGGCTTCGAGACGATCGCGGCGGGCGACAGCTTCAACGACCTGGAGATGATTCGCGCGTCGAAGGCCGGATTCCTCTTCCGCTCGACGGACGCCATCAAGCAGGCGAATCCGGACATTCCGGCGTTCGAGACCTACGACGCATTCCTGGAGGCGATTTTCCATGCTCTCGGCTGAAATCCGCGCGCTCGCGGCCCAGCGCAGGGCCGTCATCCTCGCGCACAACTACACGCGCGGCGAGGTGCAGGACGTCGCCGACTTCACGGGCGATTCTCTGGAACTCGCGCGCAAGGCGGCGACGGTCGAGGCGGACGTCATCGTCTTCTGCGGCGTGTACTTCATGGCCGAGACGGCGAAGATCCTGAACCCGTCGAAGACGGTGCTCATTCCAGACCCGACGGCCGGTTGCCCGATGGCCGACATGATCACGGGCGCGCAGCTGCGCGAGCTCAAGGCGAAGCACCCCGGCGCGGTCGCCGTCTGCTACGTGAACTCGACGGCCGAGGTGAAGGCCGAGTGCGACCTCTGCGTGACGAGCGGCAACGCCGAGAAGGTGATGGCGACCGTTCCGCGCGACCGCGAGGTCATCTTCGTGCCCGACTCGCACCTCGGCGACCACATCGCGACGCGGGAGGGGCGCTCCTATGTGCTGTGGCCAGGATACTGCCCGACGCACGCGCGGCTCACGGCGAAGGCGATCGCCGACGCGCGCGCGGCGCATCCCGGCGCGCCGGTCCTTGTCCACCCCGAATGCGCGCGCGACGTGCGCGACGCGGCGGACGAACGGCTCTCGACGGGCGGCATGTGCCGCTACGCGCGGGAGAGTTCGGCCTCGACGATTCTCGTCGGCACAGAGGTCGGGCTGCTTCACCGTCTGCGGCAGGAGAATCCGACGAAGACGTTCGTGCCCGTGTCCGAAGCGCTGGTCTGCCCGAACATGAAGAAGACGACGCTTGAGAACCTCGCTGAGTCGCTGCGCGAGATGAAGACGCCGGTCGAGGTCGATCCGTCCGTCGCCGCGCGGGCGAAGCGGGCGATTGACGCAATGCTGGCGATTTGATTCGTTAACAAAGAAAAGGAGAGACTGAAAATGACAACACTGGTTGCCGCCGTGCTGGCGGTCTGTCTGAACGGCTCGTGGCAGTTCAGGTTTGAGGAGGACAAGCCGCTGGAGGAAACGCCGCGCGCGGCGTTCGAGGCGAATGACGTGATGACCGTGCCGGGCTGCTGGGATGTCCTGCCGCGCTACTACCTGAAGCACGGCACGGGGCTCTACCGCCGGACGTTTACGCTCGCCGAGCCGATGCGGGACGCGGTGCTCGTCGTGGACGGCATGGGCGTTCGCGCGTCGTTCACGGTGGACGGCCGCGACTTGGGCGTCCACGCCTATCCCTACGCGCGCCTGGAGATTCCGGTCGGCGCGCTCGCGGCGGGCGACCACGTGATTACGGCCGCCTTGGACAACATTCTCGAATGGCCGCGCGTGCGGCTGGCGCGCCCGTACTACGACTTCTACTTCTACGGCGGGTTCTACCACGGCGTGCGGCTCGTCGAGCGCGCGCCGAAGGTGTTCGTCCGCACGCGCGACTACCAGACGGGGACGGTCGAGGTCGAGGTCGTCGGCGGCCAGCCGTCGGGCGACCTTGTGGTGGATGGTCGTGCGGTCGCCGCCACGTGGAAGAACGGGCGCGCGACGGTGCGCGTGCCGGGCTTCCGCCTCTGGTCGCCGGAGTCGCCGGCCCTGCACACGCTCGCCGTGCGGTGCGCGGACGTCGTCGCCCAGCCGGAGACCGTGCGCTTCGGCATCCGGTCGATCGAGGCGCGGGGCGGCCGGATGTACCTGAACGGGAAAGAGCTGTTCCTGAAGGGCTTCAACCGCCACGAGTCGTCCCACCTCGAAGGGGCGGCGACGAGCGAGACGACGATGCTGCGCGACATCCAGAACCTGAAGGCCGTCGGCGGAAACTTCATCCGCGGGGCGCACTACCAGCAGAGCTCGCGCTTCCTCGACCTCTGCGACGAGGCGGGCGTCCTCGTCTGGGAGGAGTCGCTTGGCTGGGGCAACGGGCAGGACTACACGAACCGCGCCTTCCCGCCGAACGAGACCAAGGATGCCGAATTCTGCGAGATGCAGGTCAAGCAGACGCGCGAGATGGTGCGCGCAAGCCTGAACCATCCGAGCGTCATCATCTACGGATTCCTCAACGAATGCGCCAGTTATGCGCCGTCCGCCAAGGCGATCGTGGATCGGCTGATCGAGACGATCCGCGCGGAGGACACGGGGCGGCTCATCACGTTCGCGTGCAACATGGTCGATGGCGACATTTCCTGCGCGAACGTCGATCTCGTCTCGTTCAACGCCTATCCGGGGACGATTCCCGCCGCGCCGGGCACGCCGGCGGAGTTGAAGGAAAAGGTCGAGAAGCGCTTCACGAGCGCAATCGCGCGCTTCCGCCGCCTCTATCCGGACAAGCCGATCATGGTCTCCGAGTCGGGGTGCGGCGGCATGTACGGCGTGCACGACCCGAACGCCTCGATCAACACCGAGGAGTTCCAGGAGGAATACCTTCGGGACATTCTCGAAAGCCTGTGGGCGAATCCGGACTGTTCGGGCTTTGCGATCTGGCAGATGAACGACGGGCGTACGCGCGAGCGCTACTGCGCCAAGAACTGCTCGACGATGTTCGGCGGCTCGATCGCGGGCTGCTTCGACCAGATGCGCCGCCCCAAGAAGTCGGTCGAGACGATCCGTCGCTTCTTCCAGGCGCGCTAGGCCTCGATGATCGCTTACATACGAGGCGTCCTGGCCGAAAAGTCGCCGACGCGCGCCGTCCTGGAGGCGGCGGGCGTCGGGTACGAGCTGCTGATTCCGGTTTCGACCTATGAGAGGCTGCCGCGCGAGGGCGCGGAGGCGAAGCTTCTCGCGTATCACTGCGTGCGCGAGGACGACGAGATCCTCTTCGGCTTTGCGACCGCGCACGAGCGCGAACTCTTCGCGAAGCTGACGGGCGTTTCGGGCGTCGGGCCGAAGATCGCGCTCGCCATCCTTTCGGGCGCGTCCGTCGGCGAACTGGCGCTTGCCATCGCGTCGGGCGACGCGAAGCGGCTGGCGGCGGTGAAGGGCGTCGGCAAGAAGACGGCGGCGAAGATCTGCGTCGAGCTGCGGGACAAGGTGGACGCGCTCGCCTTCTCCGCGCGCGGCGCGGACGGCCGTCCGGCAGCTTCGCCGGTCGCCGCCGACGCGGTCGCGGCCCTTCGCGCGCTGGGCTTCAGCGACGAGACGAGCGCGAAGATGGTCGCCGACATTCTCGCCAAGAACCCGGCCGCCGAGTCGGTCGAGCAGGTCATCAAGCTCGCGCTCGCGAGCCGCTAGCGCCGGGAGGATCCTCTTTATGGAAGAAATCGACTTCAGTTCGGACGACTTTTCGGACATTGTGGCGAAGGATGGGCGCTTCGGCGCGCGGGCCTATGCGCTGCTGATGGACGTCGTTCACTACCTAAGCGGCGACGCCAGCCGGCATGTCACGGGCGAGGACATTCTCGACGAGTTCAAGGAGCGGGCGTTGGATCAGTACGGGCCGCTGACCTACACGGTGCTGTCCGAGTGGGGGCTGTCCTGCACGGAGGACATCGGCGAGATGATGTTCAACCTCGTCGAAGGGCGTCGCGTCTGCCGGGACGAGAACGACACGGCGGAGTCCTTCGCGGGCGGCTACGACTTCAAGGAGACGTTTCTCGCGCCCTATCAGACGTGACGGGGCGGCGGACGGACGGATGGCGCGATGCCGGGACTTCTCCTTTTCTGCGTTCTTGAGCTTTTGGGCGTGCAGGGAAACGCCCTGCGCGCGCGCGCGTTCTTCGACGCGAACAACGTCAAGGTGGGCGATCCGCTCGTCCTCACGATCGACTTCATCGGCGATGCCGACTTCCACGCGCTGCATCCGCCCGCGCTCGCGAAGGCCGTGGACCGCGCCGACTGGAAGGTGGACGACGCCTCGGCGAAGACGGACACGTTCCGCGCTGCGCGGCGGCTGACCTACCGCGTCCGCCCGCGCCGCGCGGGCCTCCTGCGATTCCCTGCGCTCGCCTTCGCCTACCAGGGCACGGACGGCGCGCCGCGCACCGTGCGGGCGAACGAGATCCCCGTCCATGCGAAGGCGGGCGCGGATGTCGTCGTCGCCGGCATGGACGACGTGTCCGACGAAAGTCGCCTGCCCGCGCCGCCCGCGCTCGTGACGGATGCGGGCGTCGCGCTTTCCGACGACGCCCTGTTCGCCTGGCGGCGCGCGTGCGCGAACCCGACGGCGGACGCCTTTGCCGCGTTCGACTTCCCGGCGGCGCGGCTGAACGAGGCGACATGCGCGCTGCGCGCCGGCAATTGGGCGCGTGCGCAGAAGGTCTATGCGCGGCTGGAATGGCAGACGGGTCAGACGCCGGCGATCGAGCAGGGCCTGGTCGCCGCGCGCGCGCTCCGCTTCGACAATCCGGACGCCGAACTGCCCGTCTGGCGGCAGGTGTTGCGGCCGCTCCTGCGCTACGGCTGGCAGGGCCGCGTCGGGCTCGTCGTCGGCGGGCTGCTGGGCCTTGCGCTTCTGCTTTGGTTGTTGGGGCGCGGCATCCGCGCGCTCGCGTGCCTCGGCGTCGCGTGCCTCGTCGCGCTTCCCGCGTCGGCAGACCTCTTTCTGCAAATGGAGGAGCAGATGCGCCGGATGCAGCAGCAGATGAGCCAGTCGATCGGTCGTTCGGCTGGCCGGGACAAGACGCGCGAGCCGATCACGGTCGCCGCGACGCTGACGACGGACAAGGCCGAACTCCGCGTGGGCGAGCCGTTTGCCTTCATCGTTTCGATGGAGGCCCCGACGAACGTCTCGATCGGGCAGGTTTCGGTGATTCCGTCGGAAACCTTCGGCCTGACGGTCACGGGATCTGCCGAGAACCTGCCGGATCTCCCGGCGACGAACCCGTCGAACGTGATTCGCCGCCTGTCCGTGCCCGTCCGCTACGACGTGCCGTTCAGGGGTTCTCTCACGTTCACGGTTCGGGGACAGGTGTCGGGGCGCGAGACGCGGCACGGCGGACGCCTCAGCTTCGTGTTCTCCAATTCGTTCGCGTGCGAGACGCCGCCGTTGGCGCTGGAGGTCAAGCCGCTGTCGACGGACGGACAGCCGGCCGACTACGCGGGCATCGTCTCCGAGGGTCTGCGTCTCCACGAGACGTGCGACATCCTCAAGGTCGAGACGAACGACGTCGTGACGATTTCGTATCGCCTCGTCCCGAATGGCTATGTCCCCGACGACTTCCTTGTGCCGGACGCCGCCTTCGAGTGGACGCGGCAGACCAGTCGCGACGGCCGCATCGTGGAGATCGAGTATCGGCGGTTCTTCGTCGCGGACGGCGCGCGGACGACGCCGAAGGTGTCCGTCCCCTACTACGATCCGCGCATGAAGACCTACGGGCGGGCCGAGGCCGGCGGTACGCCGCTCGTCTATGTGCCGTCCGCGCCGTGAGCGTCCGACGCGGCGGCTTTTTGGTATAATTCCCGCCTTAACGCAAAACGGAGTGTTCGCATGAAATACGTTTCAACACGGAAGGGACTTGCGGCGACGAGCGCCGAGACCGTCTTTCAGGGGCTGGCGCCGGACGGCGGGCTGTATGTGCCGTCGGCGGTGTCGGCAATTGCGGGCCTGGCGGGGGCGCAGACCTTGCGCGCGGCCGAGGAGCAGGTTCTCGGCGCGCTGTTCGACGACCTTCCGGCGGACGTGCGCGCGGCGGCGGTCGACCGCCTCTGTGCGCGGTTCCCGGCGGGCGATCCGATTCCGCTTGTCGAGAAGGGCGGCCTTCACATCCTCGAGCTCTTCCACGGACGGACGGGCGCGTTCAAGGACGTCGCGCTTTCGATGCTGCCGGTCTTCATGAAATACGCGGCGAACGGCAAGCGCGTCCTCATCCTGACGGCAACGTCGGGCGACACCGGCTCGGCCGCGATGCAGGGCTTCGCGGGCGTCGAGGGAACAGAGATCGTCGTCTTCTATCCGGCGACGGGAACGTCGAAGATTCAGCGGCTTCAGATGACGACGCCCGCTGACGCGAACGTGCACGCCGTCGGCATTCGCGGCAACTTCGACGATGCGCAGGCCGCCGTCAAGCGCATCTTCGCCGACCCGAAGATCAACGCCGAGGCCGCCGCGCACGGCATCACGCTCTCGTCCGCGAACTCGATCAACACGGGGCGTCTCGTGCCGCAGATCGCCTACTACGTCCTCGCGGCGGCGAAGCTTTCCAGCCTCCAGACCCCCAAGCTTCCAAACGCCCAAACCCCTTTCGACATTGTCGTGCCGTCGGGCAACTTCGGCAACATTCTCGCGGCCTACTACGCGAAGCAGCTGGGCGCGCCGATCCGGAAGCTCGTCGTCGCCTCGAACGTGAATGACGTGCTCGCGCGCTTCGTGAAGACGGGCGTCTACGACCCCGGCCCCGCGTTCACGGTCACGAATTCGCCGTCGATGGACATCCGCAAGAGCTCGAACGTCGAGCGGCTTCTCTGGATGCTCAACGCGGGCGACTGCGCGGAGGTCGCGCGGCTCATGCGCGACCTGGAGGAGAAGGGCCGCTACGAGCTGAACGACGCGGCGAAGGCGCGGCTCTTCGCCGACTTCGAGGGCGGCGTCGCGACGCCGGAGGAGACGGAGGCCGAAATGCGCCGGATGCGCGAGCAGGCGGACTACCTGCTCGATCCGCATACGGCCGTCGCGACGTTCGTCGCGCGGAAGCTCGGCTATCCGAAGGACGGGCGGCCGTGCGTCGTCGCCGCGACGGCGACGCCCTACAAGTTCCCCGAGACCTGCCGCCGCGCGTTTGGCGCGGACGTCCTCGCGGATCCGCCGCCGTCGTTCCGCGAGCTCGAGCGGCTGCCCATCGTCCAGACGAAGGTCTGTGACGTCAACGAAATCGACCAGGCCGTGCGCGACCTTTTCTGACGATGGACACATTTTCGAGGCTGGGCCTTCGGCCGGCGGGAAGGGCGCTCCTCGTGAGCGTCCTTGTCTCTTTTCAGGGACAGGCCGAGACGGCGGACGCCGTCTCGACGCTCGCGCCCGTCGTCGTCTGGGGCGCGCGCGAACGCGCCCTCGCCGCGTCCGTCCAGGACGCGCCGTGGACGGACACGCCGCCCGCGCTGTCCGTGCGCGCGCAGGGCGAGGCGGGGACGCTCACGGACATGAGCGTCAACGGCTCGGCGTTTTCCGAAGCGGGGCTTCTCTTCAACGGGGCGACGGTGCGCAACGCGCAGACGGAGCACTTCAACGCCGACTTGCCCGCGCCGACGGCCTGGCTGGGACGTCCGCAGGTGCTGACGGGCCTTGGCCTCTTCCGCGCGGGCGCGGGGCATCCGGCGGGGTCTCTCGCCGTCCGCCTCGACGATCGCCCCGTGCGCGGCGGCGCGGCGACGCTCGGCGTCGGGCTGGACGGCCTTGTCTTCGGGCGCATCCGCGAACTGGAGACATTCGGCCTCGGCGACGCGGGGCGCGGATGGGTCGGCGCCTTCGGCGAGGCCGCGCGGGCCGACCGCGTGGACGGCTACGAGTCGAACCCGATGTCGCGCGCGTCGGCGGGCGGACGGTTCGGCTTCGGCACGGACGACTGGACGTTCGATGCGCTCGTCTCGTGGTCATGGCGCGACTTCGGCTGCACGGGCGCCTATGGCGCGAACGAGAAGTATCCCGCATGGGAGGAGGATCAGACGGGACTCGTCTCCGCCGACTGGCGCTACGACGCGGGCGACGACCAGGCGAGCGAGATCTCCGTCCTCTGGACGCGCGGACGCGACGCCTACTGGCTCTGCCGCGACAATCCCGACTTCTACGAGAACACGCACCTCGCCGACTCCGTCACGCTGCATGGCACGACGCGGCGGCATTTCGCGGACTGGGCGTTCCTTGATTTGCGCGGCGACGCGGACGCGGAAATCTACGCGACGACGCACCACAACAACTATTCAGGCGTGAATCCGAAGACGAAGTCGGAGAGCTTTCGCCGCTTCCACGGCTCGGTCGCCGCGCTTCCGGGCGTGCGGCTCGGCAACTGGGAGCTTGCACTGGGCGCGGCGGGCGAGTTCTACAGCGACTATGACGCGACGTGCGCGCCGGCGGGCGGCCTCACGTACGCCTGGAGCGAGGCGTCGAAGGTGGAACTCGGCTACCGCGAGGGCTGCCGGATGCCGAGCTACACGGAACTCACCTACGACAGTCCCGACAGCACGGGCACGATTGACCTGCCGCTTCAGCGGACGCGGTCGGCGAGCCTGGACTGGACATGGAACGCCCCGGAAAGCGGCGTGGCCCTCCGGTCGGCGCGCGTCGGCGCGTTTGCCCTGCAGAGCGAGCGGCTTGTCGATTGGCTGAAGGCGAACCCGTCGGCGGGCTGGAAGGCGACGGCCCTCGACCCCGTGACGTCGTTCGGGCTTTCCGGCGACGCCGAGTGGCAGGCGACGAAAGCGCTCGCGTTCGTTCCGCGCGGCGCCGTGACGCTCAAGGAGACGGCGACGGACTACTGGGCGTCGCGCTACGCGATGGACTTCCCGATTGCGGCGTTTTCGCTGGAGGCGGCATACCGCATTCTCGACGGCTGGCGTCTCTCCTGGCGGCAGGGCGTCGAGGTCTGGAAGTCGAATCCCGTCCGGCGCGGGTCGCGCGTTCGCAACGTCTCGCGCGTCGAGACGGCATGGGCGGTGCCGCGTTGCGAGGGCCTGGAAGTCTCGTTCGGGCTCTCCGACCTCTTCGACCAGGCGTTCGAGGTCTACCCCGGCCAGCGCGCGCAAGGCTTCACCGGCTATCTGGCCGTCACGTACCGCTGGTGAGGCATTGACAGGCGCGCCGAGGATTTGATAAACTTCGCGCCTGTTGTCAAGGAAAAGACAGAGATGACGACGTTCTGCAACAGCCTGAGCATTATTGCGCTCATTCTTATTGCCGCGATTCTTATCAATCGCGGGGCTGTTGGCTTGTCCTAAAAAAGACTGTATGTCACAAGAGGAAGAGGCGGCCCCGTTCGAGATGAGCGGGGCCGTTTCCCGTTTTGCGGCTTCCCAAACGAAAGAAAAACAAAATGAAAACAACCCTGATCACATCCCTCACCTTTGCTGGCTGGACGGTTGCCGCCGCCGCGCCGGCGACAACCAATCCTGCGCCAACCGCCGCCGCGCGCGAGGTCTTCTCCGCCGGCGCGGACTTCCGCGTCCGCCAGGAAATCATGAACAACCTGCCGGGCATGCCGGGCGACGCCTACTCGGCGACCCCGTCCCAGCGCGCGAAGTTCCGCAACCAGATCCGCTTCCGCCCGCGCGTCTGGTTCGCGGCCGAGACGGGGCCTTTCCGACTCTACACGCGTGTCACGGACGAGTTCCGCGAATATCCGACGCTCCACACGCCCCGTCGCGAACGCGCCTACAACTTTCCGGACGAGGTCTTCCTCGACAACCTCTACCTGGAAGGAAAGGGCCTGTCCCTCGCCGGATTCGAGTCCGTCGACTTCCGCGTCGGCCGCCAGGACTTGATGGAGGGCGGGCACTCGATCTACGGCCTTGACCGCATCCTCGTCGAGGGCACGCCGACGGACGGCTCGCGCAACTTCTATTCGGACATGGTGCGCGCCACGTTCCACTTCGATGCCGAGAAGAAGCTCGACGTCTTTGCGCTCTACGACAGCGGACGGAACGAGCTGCGCTGGGGCAATTCGCGCAGTCGCGGCCGCTCGCTCAACTGCATCAACATGTCCGACACGACCGATCTCGACGAATGGGGCGGCGGCTTCGTCTATTCGCAGCGCGCCTGCGACGGCGACTTGCCGTTCAAGGTCTATTCGATCTTCAAGCGCGACGAGGCGCACACGACGCAGAAGCCCGCGCCGCGCCACGTCTCGGCGAAGGAGCGCACGACGATCGGCGTCTACCTGGAGCCGCGCCTCACGGACAACTGGGACTTCGAGCTGGAGGCCGCCCAGCAGGTCGGGCGCGTCGTCGACAGCGGACGCTTCGCCGGCGGCACGATGGCGCACGCGGCGGTCAACTACCGCCTGGACACGTGGCGCGCGTACCGGCCGACCCTCACGTGGGCGACGACCTACTACTCGGGCGATTCCGACCGCACGAAGGACGGCGCGGCTGACCATGCGTGGGATCCCGTCTGGGCGCGCTACACGCAGGACAGCGAAATGCTCGTCTACGGCTCGCTCTACGAAAACTGCCGCTGGACGAACCTGATCTACTCGAAGCTGCGCTTCTCGATGGCCTTTGGCCCGCACCATGCGCTCTACGTCTACACCGGCCCGATGTTCGCGGCCGTGAAGGACGGGCTGGGCCATGCGGACGGCGGCGGCGACGCCTTCAAGGGCCTCCTGACGGCCGCGCGCTACGATTTCCCGATCCGTCTCGCGCCCAAGGGCGCGGAGGGGCTGGATCGCTTCGAGGTCTTCGCGCACGTCGTCGGCGAGATCTTCAATCCCGGCGGCTACTACGAAAGCGACAAGCCCGCGTACTTCGTCCGCTGGCAGGTCGACTTCCGCTTCTGACGGCCGCGTTTTTGCTATAATGTGCAAAAAGGGGAGCGGCGTCGGTGCGCCGATCCGAAGCGAAGGATCGAAAGGGAACGAAAGGTCAAGATGAAGAAGATGAACATGGTGATCGCCCAGTCGGGCGGCCCCTCGATGGTGATCAACGGCTCGCTCGTCGCGGCGGTCGTCTTCGCGAAGACGGACGGCAAGGCGAAGATCGGCAAGATCTACGGCGCGCGCCACGGCATCCAGGGCATCCTCGCGCGCGACTACCTCGACCTGCGCAAGGTTCCGTTCCCGAAGTTGCGCGGCCTCCTCGCGACGCCGTCCTCGGCACTCGGCAGCTGCCGCCTGAAGCCGACGGCGGACGACTGCCGCAAGATCTTCGAGGAGTTCAAGCGGCTGAATGTCGGCTACTTCTTCTACATTGGCGGGAACGATTCGGCGGACGCCGCGCGCATCGTCGGAGAGGAGGCGGAGAAGGAGGGCTATCCGCTCGTCGTCTACCACATTCCGAAGACGATCGACAACGACCTCCGGAGCTGCGACCACACGCCGGGCTTCGGCTCCGCCGCGCGCTTCGTCGCGACGGCCGTGCGCGGCGACGACCTCGACAACCGCGCGCTCGGCGGCGTCAAGATCGACGTCATCATGGGCCGCGACGCGGGCTTTCTCACGGCCGCCTCGGCCCTGGCGCGCGCGCGGCCGGACGACGGCCCGCACCTCGTCTATCTTCCCGAAGTCCCGTTCTCGCTGGAGACGTTCGCGAAGGACGTGAAGGCCGCGCTCAAGAAGTTCGGCCGGTGCGTCGTCGCCGTCTCGGAGGGCATTCGCGGGAAGGACGGCGTGCCGATCGGCGCGACGCTCGGCTCGGGCGAGACGGACTCGCACGGCAACGTCCAGATGTCGGGGACGGGCGCGCTCGGCGACTACCTCGCGCGCGAACTCAAGGCGCGCGCGGGCGTGAAGCGCGTCCGCGCCGACACGTTCGGCTATCTCCAGCGCTCGTTCCCCGGCGTGCAGAGCAAGACCGACCTCGACGAGGCCATGCGCGCGGGCGCGGCGGCCGTCCTCGCGGCCCTGCGGGCGGCGGACGGCGAAGAGGGCTATCCGAACAAGGGGACGATCGGCCTCGTGCGCCGCGCGGGAAAGAAGTACGCGATCGACTACGTGGCCCTGCCGGCGGCGGACGCGGCGAAGTACACGCGCGCGGTCCCGAAGGAATTCATCGCGAAGAACGGGCACGACGTCACGCCCGCCTTCCTCGCCTACGCGAAGCCGCTCGTCGGCGACCTGCCGCCCTGCGAGGTTCTCTGATGGCGACGGAAGCCGAGTTCCTGGATCGCCTCTCCGACGTGCTGGAGACGCCCGTCGCGTTGGAGACGCGCTTCCGCGAGGTGGCGAACTGGTCGTCGCTCATGGGCTTCGGCATTCTCGTCACGCTGGAGAACGACTTCGGCCGGCGAATGATGGTTGACGAGTTCCTCACCTGCCAGACGGTCGGCGATTTGTGGAAATCCTTGAAATAGCGGGCGCGCGGATCGTCGGCCTGGCCGCGTCTGTTCCGGCACACGCCGTGCCGAACGACCCGAAGGTCGCGGCGGCGACGGGAATTCCCGCGCGCCGCGTCGCGCCGGACGGCGTTTCGGCCCTCGACTTGTGTCTTGCGGCGGCGCGGCGCGTCCTCGCGGACACGGGGGCGCGGCCCGATGACTTTGGCGCGATTCTCGTCGTCTCCTTCACGCAGGAGACGCGCATGCCGTCTCTCGCCGCGCAGGCGCAGGCGCGCCTCGGCTTCCCGAAGGGCGTCTTGGCGTTTGATCTGCTTCAGGCCTGCGCGGGCTGGGGCTACGGACTCTATTTGGCCGCGTTGCTCGTGCGCGAGACGGGCAAGAAGGTCTTGCTCCTCGACGGCGACAAGCAGAGCGCGTTCCTCAAGCCGGACGACGCGGCGACGGCCTCGCTTCTCTCCGACGGCGGCACGGCGACGGTCGTCGCGCCGGGCGGCGACACGACGTGGCGGTTCGCGTTCCAGACGGATGGCGAGAAGGGCGCGGCGTTGAGGCTGGAAAAGGGCGGAACGATTGAGATGGACGGCTTTGGCGTCTTTCGCTTTGTCGCGACGGACGTTGTCGCGTTCCTCAAGGCGTTCATGGCCGCCGACGGGTCTTCGTCGTGTGTGCCACAGGGTGTGCCTCAGGCCCTGAATCGGGCTCCGTTTCTTTTCGTGCCGCACCAGCCGAATGTCTACATGGTGCGGCAGCTCGCCAAGGCGGTGGGGCTGGAAGACCGAGTGCTTTTGTCGGCGGATCGTTTCGGGAACTTGGCGAGTGCGTCCGTGCCGACGACGATTGCGGCGCAGGCGGTGCGGTTTGCGTCCGCCGACGGCGCGATGCCTGTCCTCTTTGCGGGATTTGGCGGGGGGCTGGCGATTTCGGCCGGATTCATCG
>CAYQUI010000047.1:0-15819 GCA_964420685.1 uncultured Lentisphaeraceae bacterium
CCCCGCCACGGGACAAGTGGGGACAGACCCCGCCACGGGATCAGCGGCGGGCGCGGACACGCGCGAGAAAGCGCGCGTGCAGAAGAAGCGGCAGAATCGTCGCGAGGTTGCAGAGCACGTCGGACACCGGCATCGACAGCCAGATCGCAAAGGCCTTGTCGTCGAGGACATGCGGCAAGAACCACACGATTGGCAAGAGGACAACGCCCTGGCGCAGCATCGAAAGGGCAATCGCGACCATTGGCTTGCCGATGGACTGGAAATACGTCGTCGCCAGCACATTAATCGAAATGCACCAGATCATGCTGTTCGCAAGCGCGAGGTCATGCGCCGCAAGCGCGATGATTTCGGGATTCTCGCCCGACACGAACATCCGCGCCAGCCACGTCGGGAACGGCGGCACGACCTGAATGACCCACGCGAAGAAGCACAGGGCCGTCGTCACGCCAAAGCCCATCTTCAGCGCACCCAGGACGCGCCTGAAATTGCGCGCGCCCCAGTTGTACCCGAAGATCGGCTGAAGCCCCTGCTGACAGCCGAGCATCGGCATGAACACGAGGATAAGCGCGCCGTTGAAGACGCCCAGCGAGGCGATTTCCGCCGTGCGCGACGCGGCATCGGGCATCCACTTCGCAAACGCGAACTGAAGCGAGGCGACGATGAGCGCGCTCATCAGCTGCTGCAAAAACGGCGCGAGGCCAATCGCAAGCGCGCGCCCGACCAATTCCGGATAGATCCACACGCGCCGAAGCCGCAGACGGACGACCGACTGTCCGCGCCAGTAGGACGCAAACGCCCAGAGAGCCGACGCGATCATCGCAATGTTCGTCGCCCACGCCGCGCCCGCAACGCCCAAACCGAAGCCGAAGATGAAAATCGGATCGAGGACGAGGTTCAGTCCGAAGCCGACGACCATGCACATCATCGAGCGGATGGCCCCGCCCTCCGCACGTTGAAGAGCCGAAAGCCCAAATGCGAGGTGCGAGAAAACGTGCGAGGCAAGAACCGTCTGGAGATAGCCTTTCGCCGCCGCATACGCCCCCGGCGTCACGCGATCAGCCCCACACCAGGACAGCACCGTATCGAGCGAAAGGTAGATTGCCGGGACAAGAAGGCTGAAAAGGAGAATCTTGAGCGCAATCGTCTCGCCCAGAATCTTCTCACAGGCCACGCGGTCGTTCGCGCCCAGCTTGATCGAAAGCAAGGCCGCGTGTCCAACGCCAATCAAGGGGCCGAACGCCGTAAGAAACATGACGACCGGCATCGCGAGCTGAAGGCCCGCCATCGCATCCACCCCGCAACCCTGTCCGATGAACACGCGATCGACGACCGCATAGAGCGCATTCAACGTCATCGCGACCAGTGCCGGCCACGAATACTTCAAAAGCAAGCGGCCAAGGTTGCCCTTGGCCAGCTCCTCAAGATTTCCCCTCACGCCCAACTCCTCCGGCCTCTAACCCGCCGAACCTTTCCAAACGACCAAACCTCCCAAACGACCAAACTCCCAGACGCCCAACCTTCACGCCCCTCAAAACCCAATCGCGACTTTCGGCAGGGCCGCGCGAATGCGCGCCATTTCCGCCGCCGACAGATTCAGGTCGCCGAGCTGCAGCGACTGGAGCGTCGCCCACGCCGACAGGTCGTCCGGCAACTTCGCAATCTGCGTCCGGTTGAAAGACAGGTTCTTCAGCCCCTTCTTCGCCGCGAGCCACACGGGAATCTCCTTGATCGGATTCCCCGACAGCTCGATGTCCGTCAACGACGGCAAATCCTTCAACGTCTCCGGCACCTCCGCAAAGCGGTTGTCCTTGAGGTAGATGCGCCGCAGGTTCACGAGTTCCTTCAAGTCAGGCAAGGCCGACAGGCGGTTGTCGTTGAGGCGCAGCCACTTGAGGCCCGTCAATGTCGCAACGGGATCGACGTTCGTGAGCGCGTTGCGGTCGAGATTCAGATAGTCGCCGACCTTCGCGAGGTCTGTCGCCTTGAGATCGCCCAGTCCCCTGTCCGAGAGATAGAGGCGACTTTCGGCCGGAACCGACTTGTACGCCGGTTCCGGCTCGTTGAAGCAGCCCGTCACGCCCAGAAGCAGAACGAGGGAAAGGCTCGAATAGTCGAATGCCCGAATAGTCGAACGTCTCATGTCGCTTCCTTTCGTGACAGGCGATGCCCCTCTTACTGCGCGGCCGCCGCGATGATGCCGGCGAAGTCCGCCGCCTTGAGGGCCGCGCCGCCGATGAGGCCGCCGTCGATGTCCTTCTTCGCGAGAAGCTCTGCCGCGTTGCCCGGCTTCATCGAACCGCCGTACTGGATGCGCACCGTCTCGGCCGTCTCGGCCCCGACGAGCTTCGCCAGCGTCGCGCGGATGAGCGCATGGACTTCCTGCGCCTGATCCGGCGTCGCGGTCTTGCCGGTGCCGATCGCCCACACGGGCTCATAGGCAATGACGAGCTTCGCGCAGTCCGACGCCGTGACGTCCTTGAGGCCGACGTTCATCTGGCGCTCGATGACCTCGACGAGCTTGCCCGCCTCGCGCTCCTCCAGCGTCTCGCCGACGCAGACGATCGCGGTCAGGCCGGCGGCAATCGCCGCGCGCGCGCGGAGGTTGACCGTCTCGTCCGTCTCGCCGAAATACTGGCGACGCTCGCTGTGGCCGAGGATGACGTACTTCGCGCCCGCGTCGAGGAGCATGCCCGTCGAGATCTCGCCCGTGTAGGCGCCCGACTCCTTCCAGTGGCAGTTCTCCGCGCCGATCTCGACCTGCGTGCCCTGTGCGGCGGCAATCGCGGCCGGGACGTCGATCGCGGGCGTGCAGCACACGATGTCGACCTTGCCGGCGAAATCCTTCGTCGCCTCGGCGACGCCCTTGACGAGGGCGGCCGTCTCCGACGGCTTGACGTTCATCTTCCAGTTGCCAGCGATGATTTTCTTTCTGCTCATTTTTCTTTGCCTTGGTTTTGCTTGATTAGTGGATAGGTAAAAGGGAGTCAGCCCTCGGAAAGCTCTTTCGCGCCGTATTTGCGATAGGTGACGCCGGCCGCCGTGAACATCTTCTCGACCGTTTCAAGGAACGCATAGTCGCCGCCATAGACGACCTCCTTGATGCCCGCGTTGATGATGAGCTTCGCGCACGTGAGACACGGCGAAATCGTGATGTAGATCGTCGCCCCGTCGACGGACGGGCCATAGCACGCCGCCTGGCAGATTGCGTTCTGCTCGGCGTGCGTGCACAGGCACTCGTCAAGATGCGTCCCGCTCTTCGCATGGCCCGCGCAGCGCGGACAGCCGCCATCGAAGCAGTTCTTCACGCCTTTGGGCGTCCCGTTGTAGCCGGCGGAGAGGATGTGGTGGTTACGCGCGATAACCGCCCCGACGCTGCGGCGCGAACAGTTCGACCGCCGCGCCACGACCTGCGCGATCTCCATGAAGTACTCGTCCCACGACGGACGCGGATCTGCGACTTGCTTCGCCATTGCTCGCACCACTTACGCCACGCCGTCTCAGAACTCCAGCGCCTCGTACATCTTCGCGAGGAATTCGCCGTAGGTCATGCGCGACTGCGTCATCGAGTCGCGCTCACGCACCGTGAACGTGCCGTCCTGGACAGTCTGCGCGTCGACCGTGATGCACCACGGCGTGCCCGCCTCGTCCTGCCGGCGGTAGCGGCGGCCAATCGCGCCGGAGACGTCCCACTGACAGTTGACCTTCTTCTGCAACTTCGCGAAGATCTCGCGCGCGATTCGATCCTGGTCGGGGTCTTTCTTGATGAGCGGGAAGATCGCGACCTTCACGGGGGCCACCTTCGGGTGGAAGTGCAGCACCGTGCGGACGTCCGCCTTGCCCTTCTCGTCCGTGAGCGCCTGCTCCTCGTACGCTTCGCAAAGAAGCGCGAGCATGAGGCGATCGACGCCCGCCGACGGCTCGATCACGTGCGGCACGTACTTGCCGTCAAAAAGGTTCTCGCAGAATGCCTTCGCCTGCGCGGCGACGGCGGCGGCCTCGTCCGCCGAGAAAGCGACCTCCTTGCCCGCCTTGGCGGAAAGGGCCTTCTGCTTGCGGTCGATCCAGTCCTTCTGCGTCTTCTCGACGAACGCGGCCTTCTGCTCGTCCGTCAGCTTCTTGCACGCCTGCTTGAGCGGATCGTCGAAAACGGTCTGCGGCACCTTCGCGTGGATCTGGTGCTGCGTGAGGTCGAAGTCGCTGCGCGCGGCAATGCCCTCAAGCTCCTGCCGGCCAAACGGGAAGTCATACTCGATGTCGACGCAGGCGCGCGCGTAGTGCGCAAGCTCGTCGGGCTTCTGCCAGTACTCGACGAACCGCTCCGTCGGAAGGCCCACGGCGTTCAGGAACTTCTTGCGCTGCTCGACCCAGTACTTGTGCCAGACCTCCCAGCCCCAGTCGTCCTGCACGGGCCCGTCCAGGTCCGGCTTGTCGGCGAGCGTGACGACATGGCCGTACTGCAACTCGATCGCCTCGTCCGGACGGATGAAGAACTCAAGCTCCATCTGCTCGAACTCGCGGCTGCGGAACGTGTAGTTGCGCGGCGTCACCTCATTGCGGAAGCTCTTGCCCATCTGCGCGATGCCGTAGGGAACGGCCATGCGCGAGGTTGCCGTCACGTTCGTGAACTGCGCGAAAATCGCCTGCGCCGTCTCGGGGCGGAGGTACGCGACGTTCGACGGATCGTCGATCGGACCGACGACCGTCTTGAACATGAGGTTGAAGGGCTTCGGCTCGGTGAGTTCGCCGCCGCAGTAGGGGCAGAAGAAGTCCGCCCCCGTGACCTTGGGCTGGGGCTTCTTCTTCTGGTCGGCGTAGATGTCCTTCACCTGGTCGGCGCGCATGAGCTTCTTGCAGTCCTTGCACATCGTCATCGGGTCGGCGAACGTGTCGAGATGGCCCGACGCCTTCCAGATCTTCGGGTGCATGATGATCGTCGCGTCCAGCCCGACGACGTCCTCGCGACCGCGCACCGTGAACTGCCACCACGCCTGCTTGACGTTCTGCTTCAATTCGCAGCCGAGCGGCCCGTAGTCCCAGAACCCCGGCATGCCGCCGTAGATCTCGGAGGAATGATAAATGAACCCGCGACGCTTGCACAGCGCGCTCAGGGCGTCCAGCGACGACTTGTTCTCTTCTGCCATAACGGGCGATATTATACCAAAAACAGGATTTGTCCGTTCGGACGGACTACAACGGCTTCACCGACTTGAGGACGCAGTAGTTCCGCCGCTTGATGACCTCGACTTCGGGGAAATACCGCTTCTGGACAGGTTCAAGCCCCGCCGCGTTCTTGACGACCTGGTAGCAGACGCCGCCCGGCTTCAGCGCGCGCTTTGCCGTCTCCAGAAACACCTCGGCGATGCGATAGTCGCTGTAGTACGGCGGATTGCCGACGAAGACGTCAAACGTGCCGTCCATCCGCGCGGGCGTGCCGTTGTCGGACAGAATCACCTCCGCCGGCACGCCGAACTTCGCCGCGTTCTCCTTCGCCGCCTCGACCGCGCGCGCATGGGAATCGACAAGGACAAGGGATGAAACAATCGAATGACAGAACGGACGAATCGCGTCCCTCGCATCGCCCCTGTCTGAAACGGCGGTCGCGACCAAAAGCCCGACGAGTCCGCAGCCGCAGCCCATGTCGAGAAGGTTCAGCGGTTTGGGCGCTTGGGCGCTTGGAGGTTTGGGGGTTGAGGCCGCGCGCAGTTCGCGGCTCACGACTTCGGCGAGCGCAAGCCCGCCCTCGTCGAGCCGCCGATGGCAGAAGCAGCCGGGGTAGCTCGTGAAGAGAAGCCTCGGGCCGCCCGGCACGGACGCGGGCCACTCGGCCTTGAACGAGCGTTCGCGCGTCGCATCCCGGCGCACCTTGTCAAGAAGGTCGTTGCGGTCGCGCTCGCGTCCGACGTAATCCAGCACGAAGCGCGGCGGCTTCAAGTCGCCGCCGACGAGCTTCGCGCACGCCTGCAGCAGGTCGAGCGAAAGTTCGCCGCTCATGAGCTTCGGCCCCGTGCGGAACCGCACGACGTCCCACGGCCCCTCGGGCAACTGCGGCGAGCAGACCGCCTTCGCGTGATGGACTTTCTCAATTGCGTGGCGATGGTAGACGTCGAGCGTGTGGCACGTCACGTCGCCCGCAAGGAGCGCGGGCGTGAGGTCGGCGGCCTTGTAGCCGACAAGAAGTGTCTTTGCCATCGTCCCGTCAGTCCTTGTTGATCTCGACAATGGCCCCGCCCGCGAGGCGCGACCGTTCCGCCGCGAAGCAGATGAGGTGGCTCTGCAACGCCTCGGCCGTAATCTCGCGGATCTCGTCCGGATCGTTCCGGCGCAGGATGCGAATCATCTCCGAAACGAGGTTGAAGTCACCGCCGCCATGGCGCGACTTGTTCGGAAGGCGGAAGTTCGTCGGAACGCCCGTCTCGACCGAATTGCCGTCGAAGCGGCAGATGTCGAGGTTCTCGCCGTCGCCGACGATTTCGCCGCGCGTGAGGGCAATGCGCGTCGTGCGCACGTTCTTCGCGGTGAAGCCTGTCATCACGTGGCTCACGGTCGCGCCGCCCTCGAACTCCATCGTCACGGTCTGGTGATCCGGCACGTCGTTGTCCACCTGGTAGACGCACTTGCCGTACTCCGTCTCCTCGATGAGCTTTTCCATCGCCGCGTCCGAGTGGTCAGCGAACAGGTACTTGAGCTCGTCATGCGTGACGTACATGTTGCGCGCACTCCAGACGCACCGCTTCTCGACGGCGGGCGGGCAGTCCACGCACCGGTGCGCCGCACCCTTCGGCATCATCTCCTTGCGGAAGAGCTTAATCGAGCCGAAGGACGACACCTTCTTGCACTTCTTCCCGCCGAGCCACCAGACGAAGAGGTCGAGGTCGTGCGAGCATTTCGCGAGAATGATCGGCGAGCTCTTCTTCGAGTTCCCCCAGTTGCCGCGCACATAGGAGTGGGCGACCTTCCAGAATCCGGCGGACTCCTGGTGCGCGATCGAGACGACCTCGCCGAGCTCGCCCGAGTCGATGAGCGCCTTGATGTGCGCAAAGTAGGCCGTGTAGCGCAGGACATGCCCGACGATGACGAGCCGCTTCATCCGCAGCGCGCAGTCGATCACCTCGCGGCATTCCTGCTCCGTCGGCGAGATCGGCTTCTCCAGCAGCAGGTGATAGCCCGCCTCCAGCGCCATGATTGCCGGGGCGTGATGCAGGTCGTCCGGCATCGTGATCATCACGATGTCAGCCTCCGGCCGCTCCGCGAGGCAGTCGCGCCAGTCCTTCCAGTACTTCTTCGCGGGGATGACCTCGGCCTGCACGGGATCGGCGACGCCGACGATCTCCAGTTGGTCGGGGTGCTCCTTCGCATAGTCGGCGTACGCGCGCCCCCGATAGCCCGCGCCGAGAATGATGGCCTTCAGCATGACCTGTCCTCCTTCTTCCTTACGGTTCCAGCGTCGCTGCGACCTTGGAGAGACGCGCAAGCGTCCGCTCCTTGCCCAGAAGCTGCAGCATCTCGAAGAGTCCGATGCCCTCGCCGCGCCCGGAGACCGCGACGCGGATCGGATGCACCCACGGGCCCATGCCACCGCCCTGCGACAGTTCCTTCACGAGCGCCTCGAGGTTCGGGGCCGCCCAGTCCGCCGCCGCAACCGCGCCAAAGCGCGCGACGAGATCCTCAAGCGTCGCCTTCACGCCCGGCTTCTTCAGCCGCTTCTCGACCGCCTTCGCGTCCATCGGATAGTCGTCGGTGAAGAAGCACGTGAGGCTCGTGTCGAGGTCGGTCAGCACCTTCGTGCGCGGCTGGATCTGCGCCGCGAGGTAGTCCCACCACGCCGCGTCGTGTCCCTCGTCCGCCAGTCCTGCGGCCGCGACATGACGCTTCATCTCGGCCTGGAAGTCCGCCGACGGGATCATCTTGACGTATTCGCCATTCATCCACGCGAGTTTCTTCGGGTCGAACATCGCCGCCGTGACGTGCACCTTCTCAAGCTCGAAGAGGCGAATCATCTCCTCGCGCGTCAGCACCTCGCGGTCGTCGCCCGGATTCCAGCCGAGGAGCAGAAGGTAGTTGAACAAAGCCTCCGGCAGATAGCCCTGCTCGCGGTATTCGCCGACGAACGCCGCGCCGTCGCGCTTCGAGTAGGGCTTGCCCTGCTGGTTGACGATCATCGAGAGATGGCCGTACTTCGGAATCGGCGCGCCGAGCGCGCGGAACAGGCAGATGTGCTTGAACGTGTTCTCGACATGGTCGTCGCCGCGGATGATGTGCGTGACGCGCTGGTCAATGTCGTCCACGACGTTCGCGAGATGGAAGATCGGCGAGCCGTCGGATCGGACGATCGCGAAGTCCGGAATGTCCTCGGCCTTTTTCGCCATATGGCCCTTGACGAGGTCGTCGAACTCGATCGTGCCCTCCTTCGGCATCCGGAACATCGTGACGACGCCCGTCTTGCCGTCGCGCGACGTGCGCTCGACCTTATAGGCGTGTCCGGAGGCGAGAAGCTGCTCGGCGACCGCAAGGTGGCGCGGCGCGTTCTTCGTCTGGTAGAAGACCTCCTCGTCATAGTCGAGGCCCAGCCACTTCATGCAGTCGAAGAGAACCTGTATCGCCTCGGGCGTCGACCGTTCAAGATCCGTGTCCTCGACGCGCAGGAGGAACTTCCCGCCCGTATGCCGCGCGAACAGCCAGTTGTAGATGGCCGCGCGGATGTTGCCGATATGGACTTTGCCCGTCGGGGACGGGGCGAAACGCACTCTAATCTCTTCCATGATTGGGCGTATTATACCAAAACGCCAACGGACGCGGCATCTCACCCGCCCCCGCAAATGGCAATATCTAGTGGGTCAGCGAAAAAGGGAGGAAGCCCAGGGGAATCGACTGCGAAGCCCGTCAGCTCCCGGAAACGCACACGGGTTTCCGCGTCCACGCCGAGAGACGGGCGGCGATTTCCGCGCCATAGCCACACGGCGGAAACGCGGCCGCGTAGGTCTCAAGTCCCAGCCGGCGCCCTTTCTCGATGCCGAGCGGGTTGTACGGCTCAATGTCCAGTTCCTCGACGGACGCCAGTTCTTCCGCCAAGTCCGCGACGGCGGCGAGTTCCGCATCGTCATCGTTCACGGACGGCACCATCGGCAGGCGTAGCACGATGCGTGCCGCCCGCGCATCCAGTCCGCGGAGGTTCGCGAGAATCGGCGCGAGTTCGCCCCCCGTCAGCTCCCTAAAGCGTGACGGCTCCAGATGCTTGACGTCAAAGAGCCAGAGATCGACGAACGGCGCGACGGACTCGACCGCCGTGGCGGGCGCGTAGCCGCTCGTCTCGACGGCCGTGTGCAAACCGGCCTCCTTCGCCGCCGCCAGCAGACTTCGCGCAAACACGGGCTGCGCCAGCGGTTCGCCGCCCGACACCGTGAGTCCGCCGCCCGAATTGTCGTAGAACGGGCGGTCGCGCAGGATCTCCTCCATCAGGTCGGCGACCGTCCGCCGACGTCCGTAGCCGCCTTCCGGCCGGAAATGCCACGACTCCGGGTTGTGACACCACCGACAGCGCAACGGACAGCCCTTCAGGAAGACAACCGTGCGAAGCCCCGGCCCATCGCGCGTGGCGCCGTGTTCGACGCCAAAGACAATGGCAGACGTCTGCACGGCCATCAGACGGGCGAGACCGTGCGCGAGATGACTTCGTCCTGAATCGTCTTCTTGAAACGGACGAAGTAGCCGGAGAATCCCGAGATCCGCACCCGGACGTCGGCATACCGCTCCGGGGTCTTCTGTGCCGCAAGAAGCGTCTCGCGCGAGACGTGGTTGAGCTGAAGGTGAAGGCCGCCCTCGCGGAAATAGGTCTCGACCAACGCGACAAGGCTCTCGAAGTCCCGGCCATTCGTCAGAACCGTCTCCGGAACTGTCAGGTTCAAGATCGACGTTCCGCACATCGCCCCCTCCGGATCCATCTGCGCGGCAGACAGGAGGACGGACGTCGCGGCGAACGGCCCGCGCCCTGCGGACGGTCCGCCGCCGAACGAGAGGAAGTCCCCTGCGTGTCGGCCGTCCGGCGTCGCCCCCGTCAAGGCCCCGAGCTTCGTGGCGTTGTCGTTGTAGCCCGTGTGGTTGCCGAACGTAAGCGGCAGGCCGAAATAGTCCGTCCGTCCGTCCGCCCAGCGCGCAATGGCCGTGTGATAGAAGCGGGCCATCTCGTTCGAGAACGGATCGTTCGCGCCATAGAACCGCCCCTGCGCGAGAATGTCCGCGCGCAGCTTCTCGTGTCCCTTCCAGTCCGCAGCCAGCGCCGCGACAAGTTCCGCCATCGTGCAACGCCGTTCATCGAAGACGAATTGCTTCACGATGCACAGCGAGTCGATGACGTTCGGCGTTCCGTGAAGGTCGATGCAGGGACACGAGCGCGTCGCGCCGCCGCGTGTCGGGCTCTCGGCCTGGTCAATGCACCCCTCGATGAAGAGCGCCGACAAGACGTTGCAGTCGCGGGCGCGGACGTCATTGAACGACTTTGACAGCCGATCGGCGTCCGCGAGGTCGTGCTCAAGCTCTTCAACGAAAATCTTGCGGAAATCCTCCCATCTCCGGCAGGCGAGCACGTCGTCGCGGCGGACGGTGAAGACGCGCTCCACGCAACGGAGACCGTTCGCGTGGAATCCACCGAAGGAGACGCCGCCCATGAACGTCGGCTCGTTGCAGCCCGTAATGCAGTAGTCACGGGCGACTTCGGGCGGGAAATGGCATCGCCGCGTCAGCGCGGCGACTCGCGGCACGTCGCCGTCGAAGGCAATGCGCTTGTTCGGGTCGCGGCGTTCGCAGTCGAGCATAAACCGCAACACCTCGCGCCTCGTCTGCGGATTCCAGCGGAAGGACATCTCAGGACGCCGCAGATCACAGGCCATTGCCGACTCGACGACCAGTCGCGAGAAGTCCGTCCAGCCGTCCGCCCCGTCCGGGGTCAGACCGCCGACGGTCATGTGGCACTCGCCTCCCTTGTCGTAATTGCTGCTCGCGTGCGGCGTATGCGCGTCGATAAAAATGAAGAGTTCCTGAAGACGTTCCGCCGCGCGGTCGCGGGTAATGCGTCCGGCGGCCAGATCCGCGAAGTAAAGCGGCGCCAGGTACTGGTCAAGCCGTCCGATGGCATCCGACAGGAAGTCGTAGCAGAAGAAGACGCTCTGCACGCCTTCGTCAAACGTCCGCGCCGGATGCAGGGGGACGCGCGCACAGCGCGCCGCCATCTCGCGCAGCGTCGCCCGCCGCGCCGCATCGGACGTCGCGTCCGCCAGCCGACGGCATTCCGCCGCGCAGTTCGCGGCCCGTGCCTCGATGCCGTCCAGGGCGAGATCCATGCCCTTCAGATAGTCGAGCCGCTCCGGACGCCCCGCCCACTTCGCCCGCGCGGCGGCGATGTCCGCGCGGATGCCGACCAATCCCCGGTTGAGGATCTTCGGGAAGTCCGCGCACGTGTGTTGCCACTCGAAGACGGCCAGGCGCTCCTTCGGCTTGAGATAGTAGTCGCGGCAACAGACTGTCCCGAACGCCCGATGCCCCGTGCGGCGGTAGAGGTCGCTTTCGACCGAGCCGTCGAACGCCAGATAGCCGACCAGCTCCTCGTCGGCGCGCACAGCGACCGGCTGAGCGGACATGTACTCCTTGAGCCGCTTGCCGATGCGCACCGGTTCCGGCAACGCAAAGTCACCCGGATCGTAGGCGACGGGGACAGCCTTTGGGAAGACATCATGATCCAGCGCCCGGTCAAGCAAACGTCGAACGCGCGGATTCAGCACGCTCGACCCAGCCCCGAACGGCCGCTCGTCCCCGCCGACGGCAGGTCGCGTCCAGTCCATTAGAATCGCGGCCGAAAGCCCGGCCGCAAAGCCCCTGCGCGTCATGTTCATTTCCGTGTCCATGTCTCGTGCCTCCTTCTCATTCTGTTAGTCCGCGCGGACGAATCCTCGCACGAGGTCCGTCCAGTCATATTCCTCCAGCGCGCCCCAAACGCCAATGGCAAAGGAGTCGTGCGCCGGATCGGGATCCGTCACCAGCTGCGTCCAGCTCGGCGGCGGCTCCTGAAAGTCGATTCCGCTGAAGAGCTCGGGTTCGGCGGCAAAGGCATGCGCCGCCGCAATGCAGTCCCACCCCTTCGCACGAAGGCACACGGGGCACCCGCCCCGTTCCGCCACGCTGCGCAGGATGATGTTCTCGGCATCGCGACCGACAACCGAGCGCCCCAGCGTCGCCAACATCCCCGCTTCATTCTCCCGCCGCATGCCGAAGGCCCCCGAAAGATACCACCAGCCGAAATCCGGGTGATTAAACGGCACGTGCGGACGCTGTTCCTCGGCGAGCAACTGCGCAAGCGGGCGAATGTTCGCGCGACGGCGGACAACCTCACGCAGACGTTCGCGCGACAGCCGCTTCCGCGTCGCCGCCAAGGCTCTCGCCCGCTCGGAAATGAGCGAATAGAGGCTTTTGAAGCCCGCCCGGTCGCGCACCTGGCGCGTGGACGTGAAGAATGTCGCCTCCGCCGGGAACGGCAAAGGCCGGCCTTTTGCGGGGTCGCTTGCACGGTGGTCACCCGTTGAAAGCCGCCAATACTCCGCCAAAGCGCACGGCGGCTCGCCGCCACGAACGCAGAACCGCATCCAGTCGACCTGCGCCGCGCGCGTCGGCGCCGCAAGGCCATGCGGACCGGCGCAATGGAAATGCCAAACTCGATCGGTGACGCCAAGGCGCGCCTGGAGCCCGGACAGAATCGCGACCGTCGACGCCGTCCCCCGCTGCGGAAAGTAGTCTTCCCACCGACTGCCGACAGCCAACTGGACGCGCGGCTGTCCAAGCGCGAGGATTGCGGCATGGTTGAGGCCATCCGTCAACTGTCCCCAATAGAACTGCTCGGCATCATGGCATCCTCGACAGGCAAAGACCTCACGAATGGAGGAGACGAAGCAATTCGGAAACGCGACCTTCACACGCGAATCAAGAGCCTGGAGATACGCGCTCATCGTACCGCCCCCCGACGTGCCGCAGACGCCCAGGCGGCTGAGGTCAACGTCCTTCCGCGACGCAAGGTAGTCAATTGCGCGAATCCCGTCCCAAATGCGGAATCTCGCAAAGTTCCAGCCGACCAGCCAGCCACGTGCGCCGAGGCGCGTGTGCTCGGCGGCGCACGCGCCCCACGTCGCGTCGAAGCGGGGGTCGCCCTGACGGCGCTCCCCCTGCGAGAGAGGGTCCCACGTGAACGCGGCGAACCCGGCCCGCGCCATCATCGCAAGATGGTCGGCGTAGACAGGGAACAGGATTCCCTGGTCGCTGTGGCCCATCGGCATCGCGATCGCCGGATACGGAGGCCGGAACTGCGGTGCCGTCGGCAACGCCAGATGCCCGACGACATAGACGCCCGGCTGCGACTCGAAAAGGACGTTCTGCAGCGTGAAGCCGTCACACGCCGTGACACCGCCCTCCTGCGCCCGAAGCGGCGTCCGCTCGGGAAGACCGCCCAACCCTCGCAACCAGGCCTCGCGCCAAGCGACCTGACGCGCCGACAGTTCCGCCGCCGTGGGAATCGCCGCGACAGCGTCATCCGCCGCCCGGTCGGCAGCCGCGACATCTTCCAGAAGCGAAGCCGAAGCGGCGGCGGGGAAGCCCGCCAACGACAGGCACGCAAGCCCTGCGCTCACGACCAATCGAATACCGCACCCCTTGCGTCCGGCTGCTTCCATCTTCCGCTTTTTCATAGGACGACATTATCGCACATTCCGACTTGCCCTGTCATTGTATCCGGCCGGCAAATTAGTGTATAATTTGTCCATGAGCGGCTCTTCAGATACAACGGCACTCGCCCATGCCCAGCGATTTCAACGCGCCTTCTTCCGTCGAGCGGGGAAGAATGTCGAGACGTTGCGCCAGCTGGCGGAGTCATTGCCAGGCGTGCGTTTCAACATCGTCGACGCCGAGGATCGCATTGTCACGTTCAACCGGGAGAACTGCGCCAACTGCAACTTTCGGAACGAGTACGAGGCCGTCGGACGGAATGTCGCCGACCTTTTTCCGCCCGTCCTCGCCAACGCCTATCTCACGCTCTATCGCGAAGTGCGACAGACGGGGCAGCCCGTCCTGAATCGCAAGACATTCCACGGGGCTGACCGATCCACGACGCCGCGTCTCGCAAACGTCTTCCCCGTCTTCGACACGCAGGGCGACATCATCGGCACCGCTTGCTTCTATCGGCCGCTTTCGGGCGAGGCTGACCCGGCCGACTGGTATGGGGCCGTCCGAAAATCCATCCGCTTCATTGACACGCATTTCAAGGAGAAGATCACTCTCGCACAACTGGCGGAGGTCTCGCGTCTTTCTCCGACGACCTTCCGGCGCACCTTCGTGAAAGTCCTCAATACAACGCCCAACGCCTACCTTGCGACGATCCGCATCAACCGCGCACGCGAACTTCTCGCGAAGACGGACATGACCGTTGAAGCCATTGCCGCCGAATGCGGATTCTACGATTCAAGCCATTTCGTGAGGACCTTCCGCAAGCTACGCCACGAGACGCCGACGGCGTTCCGTCGCGCCACGTCCACGCACCGCAGGGCAGACGGATTCATGCCATAATTTGGAACGGCATTCTCCGAACGCCTCTGGAAACGCCTAAAGTCCGCGCCCCTGCCACACAGCCCGAAAGCCGCCCCTCGTCGAACAACGGTCAGTCTCCCCGACGGACAGGAGATGCCCCCGTTCGCCGAAGCCCGACGCACAGCGCGACCAGCGTTCCGACCAGCGACAGAACGCCCAGCCACGTCGCCGTGCCAACCGGCGGAAGCGGTTCCTTCGGCGGCTTACGCGGCGTCAAGATCTCAACGAGGTAGAGATCGGGATTCCCAAGATAGTTCGCAAGCGAGACGACAGCCCCGCGCCGCACCATCTCCGCCACCTGCGGATTCGCGAAGTCCGCGCGCCGCAGGACGTTCAGCTGCATCTCGCTGTTCGTCTGGCGGACGCGCCGCAGATCGACAGGCGCACAGTAGAGCCGATCGACGCGCGCAAGGTCAACCGCCCCGACCAACACGAGCGCGCCGACGAGAACGACGCCACGTCGCCCATTCATCCAAGCAAGGCTGAGCAATCCGTCGATTCCGTAGGCCGCCAAGACACAGAGGCAGAACTCGGTCAGATGATGCCATTTGACGGGTGCGCGCAAATAGTCGCCGAACGGCAACGCATAGACGAGGCGATAGACCGGTTCGCAGTACCGCCCCAGCGAAAAGAGACAGAAGACGACCGCCGCAAGCGCAAAGAATCGGGCATCCGGCTTCCGCCAGCCGAAGACGACGCCCGCAAGCGCAAGGAGACACGTCACAAAGCCGACATAAAGCGCGTGCTGGCGATAGTTGCCCTGCGCCGCGTCCTTTGGCCGTCCGAGCGCGCCCGTATAGGGCCGGACGCCCGTGCCCGCGCGCGCGCCGATCGACAGCGTAAGCGGACAGCTCGTGTCGCCGTTGAGGCGCGGGATGAAGAACTCCGCAAGCTCCGCCGGCGGCAACGACCAGTTCGTGACGAAGATCCAGCGCTTGTCCGCTCCGTCACCGACCGACGCGGAAGAGACCGTCTCGCCAGCGGCAATCTGCGCATCGCGTCCCTTGAGATCGTTCACAAGCGCTGACCGGAAACTCGGCGCGCCAATCACGAAGAACACGATCGCCGCAACCAGCGCGCCCTTCCACGGGAACTTCCGTTCGCGCACACAACACCAGATGAAATAAAGCCCCGTCAGCGTCGTGAAAAGCAGCCAAAGATCCGGCTGATAGAAACTGCCCCACGCGGCACACGCGCCGAGAA
>CAYQUI010000048.1:0-15402 GCA_964420685.1 uncultured Lentisphaeraceae bacterium
TGATAGCCCACAACGGAGGGGTTTGGGAAATGTCTGCAAAAAGAGAGCGGGCTACACATCCGCAGGGAAGCGGATGTGCAGATATGTGCAGATGCGTGGCCTATATTTCAGCAAGAATCCGCTGCCGCACGGCAACGTACTCTTCCTGCGTGACAAGCCCTTTTGCAAGATACCGCTGAAGCCGCTTGAGCCGCGCCGGAACGCTCGCCTGCGGCAACGAACGCGCTTCTGACGAAGCAACGACCGCCCCTGCCGTAGGCTGCGCCCAAGCGGACACACCGCCCCCTTCTACGCCAATCGCAGGGATCGCGTCTACAGCCCGACGTAAAATGGCCTCGTTCTCATGATAATAATGCCGCGTCATGGCCGTAGAGGTATGCCCAACGATGCTCTGCACCACTGGCAAGGGGACTCCCGCATTGGCGGACAGAGAAACGAACGTGTGCCGAAGCGAATGGAACGAGGCCAGCACCGTCCGACGACTACGCCCTTCGATTCGGACACTCATCGTGATGTTCGCAGCCCGAAATATGCGCCGCAACCCCTCATCAACGTCCCACTTGTGCGCCGTGTACGCCTCCGCAATAAGCGGATTGACGAAACCCTTGCGATCTTCTTTCGGAACGTGCGCCAACATTTCGCCCAACTGCCGATGAATCGGAATCGTCACTGGGCGGCCATGCGCATGCCTCTTCGTCTTTTCAGGAATCACCTGAATGATTTGCCGTTCAAGACTGACGTTTTCCCATTTCAAACGACAACAGTCGCCAAGGCGAAGGCCTGTGTAGATGCCCGTGACCATGAGCAACTTCCACTCCACCCCCTCCTTTGTGGCGGCAAGATAGAGCCTCTCCACCTCATCAAGCGTAAGTTCACGGCGACTCACGGAATCCTCCGCCCGAAGGCGAACCCCCGCCCATGGGTCGTGCGTAATGCCCGCCTTGTCCGTCAGCACACGGAAAATCTCACGAAGGACACACACATGGTTGTTGTACGTCGTCGCCGAATGATGGCAACGAAACTCCGCGAGGTATTCAGCAACAGCGGTTTCCGTCACTTCGGCGAGATGGCCAATCTCAATGTGGTTGTGTTCCAGCCAACGGGCGAACGACATCCACACCATGCGCTTTGAGTCGAGCGTCGACTTGGCAATGTCGCGGCGATTCGGCGACATTTCGTAGTGATGCCACGCCTCGGCAAGCGGCAATCGAATCGCGCCCAACCCCAGCGGCGCGAGAAAGCGATTCAAAAACGCCTCTGCCTTGTCGCGGTCTCTCGTCCCTGTCGAACGGCTCAACCGCCGACCGTTCACGCCAACACGGATCGTCCAACGACCCGATTTCTCCTTCTGGAGATTTCCAGTTCCTTTCTCCCTTGCCATTTTAGGCCTCCATCGCATTTTCAGGCGAGTGTCCAAAGGACAACATGCCCATCTGCGACACCAACCTTTAAGGATGGTATGATACCGCTAAATGGCAAAAAGCCGAATGGCTGGCCGAGATGGGCATCCTCAAACGAGGATGCCCCGAATCGCGCCGAAGACGCCAGCTACTTGTATGCGGGCACTGCCGTCACGTACACGGCGGTGTCGGACTTCGTGCCGGCGTAGTAGGTCAGGTAATGCGCGCCGTTCTGCACCGTGGCATTGACGTTCCCCGCGTCCCACGGACGCTCCTCGCCGCCAAACGCCACCCCATCCGGGTCTGGCCAAGACATCGGACTGTCGAACACCGCGTCCGCCTTCGCCACGCGACGCTTCACCACGCCGCGTCCGCGCTCGTAGTAGTAGTTCGCCACCAGCCCCGTCTTCGGGTCGTAGACGAGCGACGGCGTGGAGGCCAGCACATCGCGAATGTTCGTCCGCCGCCGCGTCCATGTAACGCCCCCGTCCGTCGAGGTCAACTGGAACTGGCTCGCCAGCGACCCGCCGCCGTTCTCCGTCCGCGCCACGACCAGAATGCGTCCGTCCCCCAGATGAACAGCAGATGGTTCGGTCGGCAGTTCGCCCTTCGTCGCCACGCGCTCAACCGTCTTCTGCACCCAGGTGAGGCCGTTGTCCGCGCTCGTGAGCGTGCCCCAGGCATGCTTGCCGTTCTCCTTGTAGTCCGTCGCGAACCACAGTGACATCAGCCCGGCGGGCGTGTGGAAAATGTCCGTAATCTGCATTGGGAACGGATCCAGCGTCGGCACGGAGATTTTCGTGAACGTCACGCCATCTGTCGTCCGATAAAGTTCATGGCGCGACTTCGGACGGCCGAGGCAGCGCACCCAGAAGAGCGCCGCGCCCTTCAGGTCAAGCCCCTTGCCAATCATCACCTCGCCGGCCTGCGGATCTGTCGCCAGCGCGACTTCGGGAGTCCACGTCCGCCCGCCGTCCATCGACATCCGTGCATAAGCATCGCGCCGCCCTTCGCCAATGTCATGCCCTGACCCGCGACTGTACGTGCAGACGAGCCGGTCGCCCAGCGCCTGAATCATCGGCCAGGAGTTGTAGCCGGGTCTGTCTTCGACCACGACGGCCTTCGGCGGCGCGGCGAGGGGCGTCACCTTCACCTGCACCAGCCCCTCCGGGCGGACGTAGGTGTCGCCCGCGTCGTCGGGGTCGCGCTGGATGCGCACCGCCAGCGGAACGCCCGGCTGCACGATGCGGCAGCCTTCCAGCACCGTCGTGTGCAGCGTCTTCGCCGCAGACGGAATCGGCGTCCGCACGGGCTTCCCCTCCGCCCCCTGCGACGCGAGCGTCTGCCCCGGCGCAAGCGAGGCCAGATGGACACGGTAGACGGCGGATTGCCCGTTCGTCGTTGGATCGTCGTTCATCGTCAGAATCTCGACCCGCACCGCCGCGCAGTCAGACGGAAGCGGCGGCGTCACGCCGGCGATGGACTGCCCGACCTGTCCGCCTGACAACGACCACACCGGCACGGACGCCGCCCCCTGCCGCCAGACGACGAGCGATGGATTCCCCGTCGCAAGCGTCAGGTCTTTCGCGCCCAGGCAAATCGGAGCACCCGTCTGCCGCGCGACGTCGGATTCAGTGGCAACGGCAACCAAGCAGATCCCCAAACCGAGGATTCCAGACAGAATTCTTTTCATGCCACCATTATACCATATACGCGCAACGGTTCTCAAAGGACGCCGCGCAGACGAAGATTGCGCTGCGCTTTCTTGAAGGCGATCTGGGCCGCCGCGCTCGGACACGTCCGCAGAACTTCCGCGTTCTGCTTCGTGAGGAAGTCGTTCTCCCACGACCCGTCCGGCTTCTGCGTCCGAATCATCTCCTGCACCGCCGCGTCATCGCGGATCTTCGCCAGCCGATACGCGCGTGCCGCCGTCGTCAGATGGACGGTGTAGACCTTTGGCGTCTCGTCAGGCGCACGCCGAACGGAGGCGGCGGAAAAGACGCCGACGAGTCCTGCGCAGACCAGCAGCGAGGCCGCCGCCCGCACATACGCCGCCCGTCCCCACGGCCAACGCCGCCACGCGAAGCCACCCCGACGCCCGACGCCCGACATGTCCGCCGCCTGTTCGGACGACACCAGCCGATCGACGACGGCACGATACGCCGGGCCCATCTCCGCCAACGTCTCTTCAAGATCTTTCGTCATCGAATATCTCCTTCAGTTTCTTCAGCGCATTCGACATCCGCGACTTCACGGTGCCGACCGGAATGCCCAGAATCTCGCCGACCTCGGCGTAGGGGAGATCCTGAAAGACCCCAAGCTCGATGACCTCGCGCAACGGCTCGGACAGGCGCGCGAGCGCCCACCGGACATCCGACCGCGCGCACGGCGCACTCGGCCCGACCGTCGTCGGACGCTCCCGCCCCCAACTCTCCTCTCGGTTCTCGCGGCGCACCCGACGTCGAAGGGCGTCGATGCGGACTTGCCGCGCCAGCACGAAGAGGAAGGTCGAGAGCTTCGCCGTCGGACGATACGCGGCACGGTACTTCCAGAGACGCAGGTACGTCTCCTGCACAAGGTCTTCTCCCTCAGAAGGTTGAACGCCCTGGCGGCAAAAGAAGTTCAGAAGTTTTTTTTCAAATGTGCGCGCATCGGCCAGCAGCCTCTCGCCGTCCGTCATGCCGCCCCCACCAACGCCAACGCCCAGTCCAGCAGGACGGACTTGACAGGCCAAAGGTTCGAGAGGACAAGGAGATGCGCCGCCGTCAGCGCGAGGGCCAGTCCGCTCGCAGCTGCGACCAGAAAGCCGAAGATCGCGTCGCCCGGCTGGGCCAGAATGCCGTGGACGACAAGCCGAACGATCTTGCGCGCCAGCCCGAATGCGACGAGCGCCAGCGCAAGTGCCGTCAGGCCGCGCGCCCAGGCCGCGTCAAACCAGTCCAACGAGGCGTACCAGACGAGCCGCCCCGTGACAGCCGCGCCAACCGTGCCGGCGAGAAAGGCCAGCGCGCCCGAAAACCCGCCCAGCAGACCCAGGACGGCGGCCACGGCCGCAGACCCTAAAATGACATAGTCCGCAGGAAGGAAGTTCATGGCACGCGCCAACCGATTCGCAACGGCAATCGCTCCGTCAGACCGTCGCGCGGTCGCAGAGGGCGGAAACGAGCAACGCCTTGATCGTGTGCATGCGGTTCTCGGACTCGTCAAAGACCTTCGAGTACTTCGACTCGAACACCTCGTCCGTCACCTCCAGCGCACCGCAGTCCTTCGTGACTTCCGTGCTGAAATCGTGGAACGCCGGCAGACAGTGAAGGAAGAGAAGCCGTCCGTCGAGGTTGCCCGTCGCCTTCATGAGATCCATGTTGATCTGATAGGGGCGGAGCTGCCGGATGCGTTCGGCCGTCTTCGCCTCCTCGCCCATCGAAACCCAGACGTCCGTGTAGAGGACATTCGCGCCCTTCACGCCTTCCGTCGGATTCTCGAAGACGCGCACGTCCACGCCGTTCCGGCGCGCAACGGCCTCGGCTTCGGCAAGCACCGCCTCGTCGGGCCAGAGTTCCTTCGGACAGCAGCAGACATAGCGCACGCCGCACTTCGCACAGCCCATCATGAGCGAGTTCGCGACGTTGTTGCGCCCATCGCCGACATAGGCGACGCACGTGTTCGCGTCAAGCGAGCCGAAGTTCTCCTTCACCGTCAGCAGGTCGGCGAAGATCTGCGTCGGGTGGTAGTCGTCGGTGAGTCCGTTCCAGACGGGAACGCCCGAATACTTCGCGAGGTCTTCGCAGTCGCTCTGCTTGAAGCCGCGAAAGAGGATGCCGTCGTAGATGCGGCCAAGGACGCGCGCCGTGTCCTTCACCGACTCCTTCTTGCCGAAGTGGATGTCGGGCCGCGTCAGGTACTCGCCGTTGCCGCCCTCGTCGCGGATCGCGACCAGCGTCGAGTTGCGCGTGCGCGTCGAACTCTTTTCGAAGATGAGCGCGACGTTCTTGCGGTGCAGAAGATCGCCGCGCACACCCGCCGCACGGCGCGCCTTGAGCTGCGCCGACAGCTCGATCAAGTTCTTCATCTCCTCGTCGGTAAACGACGCGAGGCGCATCATCGAGCGCCCCTTCAGCGAATCCATCCACGTCAACATGCTTGCGTTTCCTTTCAGTCAGCGCACATTATACCAAAAAGCGAAGCGCGCTCCGTCCATCATGCGCAACGAGCCGCGCGCAGCAGGGCGGCGGCGGCACGCACCTCGGCTTCCTTGTGGCTGCCGGCGGTCGCCTCGGCCGTGCCAATCCCCTCGACCGTGACGCGCACGGAGAAGGTCGGCGCGTGCGCCGCGCCGACCTTCTTCAAGAGTTCATAGACGGGATGGCGCGCCGGACGAAGAGCCTGCGCACGGATCTGCAGCTCGCCCTTCGGATTCCCCGCCCACGACTCCGCCGCCACATCCGGCGAGAGATCCAACGCCGCAAAGACCTTGCGCGCCGCCGCAAACCCGCCGTCCAGATACGCCGCGCCGATCACCGCCTCGACGGCGTCCGCAATCGTCTTCGCGTGCGGCGAAAGCGTCGCCGCTCGCCGATTGCGCCTCAGGCGCGGAACGAGGCCGAGCCGATTCGCCGCCGCGCAGAGGGCCATCGCCGAGACCATGCGCGTTCGCCGCACCGTGAGCGTCCCTTCCGCCTCGCCGGGGTAGGCGGCGTAGAGCTGCTCGGCCGCGAGCATGCCAAGGACGGCGTCGCCGAGGAACTCCAGTCGCTGGTTGTCCACCGCGTTCGGGCGATCCATGCGAAACGCGGGCGTCGTCAACGCCTCTTTCAGAAGCGCCCCGTTCCGAAACGTGTAGCCGAGAATCTCCATCGGACACTCAATGACGGAAACTGCGCTGGCCCGTGAAGACCATCGCGACATTCGCCTCGTTCGCGCAGTCGATGACATCCCAGTCGCGAATCGCGCCACCCGGCTGGACGACCGAGGTGATTCCCTCGCGAATGCCGACCTCCAGTCCGTCGCGGAACGGGAAGAAGGCGTCCGATACCATCGCGCATCCCGGAAGTCCGCCCTTCTCGGCCTTCGTCTGTTCAAGAATCTCGGCCTGCTTCCGCGCGCCGTCCGCCTCGCCGAACGCGAGCCGCAGGTCGTTGAACGGCTTGCCGTACTTCTCCCACGCGATCCAGTCGGCGCGCTTCGTGTAGGCCTTGTCGCGCGCGATTTCCGCAACGCCGACGCGATCCTGCTCGCCCGTTCCGATGCCGACCGTCGCGCCGTCCTTCACGTAGAGGACGGAGTTCGACGTCACGCCCGCCTCGACCAGCCAGCCGAACACGAGGTCGTCGTATTCCTTCGCCGTCGGCAGACGGTTGATCCGATATTCCCTGAAGCTGACCGCGCCCGTCGCCTTGTCCGTAATCTTGCGGTTGCAGTACGCGGGCATCAGGTCTTCGGGCCGGCGCGCGTTCGCGCAGAACGAGGTCTGCGCGACGAGACCGCCGTCGACGAGGCTCTTGAAGTCGATGACGCGCTTCGCGACAAAGTCCGCGAGCCGCGCCATGTTGCGAATGCGGAAGACGCGCAGATTCTTCTTCGTCGCGAAGACGTCCATCACGCCCGGCGCGAAATCCGGCGCCACGACGACCTCGGCGTAGTTCTGGACGATGAGCTTCGCCGTCTCGAGGTCGCAGTCGCGGTTCAGGGCGATCGCGCCGCCGAACGCGGCCAGGCGGTCGGCCCGGTTCGCGCGAAAATACGCCTCGGCGAGCGTCGAGCCTGTCGCGACGCCGCACGGGTTGTTGTGCTTGACGATGACGGCGCACGGCTTGTCCATCAGATACCGCAGGATGTTGAGCGCGTTGTCCGTGTCCGTCACGTTCGTCTTGCCGGGATGCTTGCCCGACTGCAGCAGTTCGGGGACGGACGCCAGGTACTGCCCCGGCTGAACCATCTCGACGTCGCCCAGCACGAGGTTGCCGTTCACGAGCCGATAGAGCGCGGCCTCCTGTCCGGGATTCTCGCCGTACCGCAGCCCCTTCTCCTCGCCGCCGATTTTCCACGTCACCTTCTCGTAGTGGAATGTCTGGCGGTTGGCGCCGTCAATGAACGAGATTTCCATCTGCGGCGCGAAATGATCCGTTTCAATGGTCTTGTAGGCTTCCTTCAGGTCTTTCATGGCGTCTCCTCGTTAGTCGCGAATAGTCCGTTCGTTTCGATGCTCGCGCTGCGGCTCACGGCGCGAAGACGTCGCCCGCGCCCTTGTTGCGCGGCACGCCGTCGAAGTAGAAATTCTGTCCCGTCGCGTCGAGGACGCTCCGCCAGAGCTGGCCCTCGGTGTCGAGCTTCTGACGCTCGATCGTCGCGAGCGCAATCGGCACAAGCGCATAGCTCTCGCCGAGATTGCCGACGACGCAGTCCGTGCGCCCCGCCATCGCCGCATGCGCCGCCGCGCGCGCAAGGCTGTAGCAGCGAATCGCGTCCGTGCCGCGCGCCGGACAACTGCGGATGATGTAGCTCGGATCGATGTACTTCACGCTCGCGCCCATGCCGCGCTGCTTGAAATGCTCCGTGATGCGCTTCTTGAGGAAGACGCCGATGTCCTTCTTGAGGACGTTTCCGCTCGCGTCGCGTTCCTCGTCCCCGGCAAGCAGTTCCTGCCCCGCGCCCTCCGCGACGACAATGACGGCATGCGACTTCCCGGCGGCGAAGCGGCGCTCGAGCGCCGTCAACAGCCCCTTCGGCCCGTCCATCTCGAACTTCACCTCCGGCACCAGGCAGAAGTTGACGATCGGATTCGCAATCGACGCGGCGGCGGCGATGAAGCCGGAGTCGCGGCCCATGAGCTTGACGAGGCCGATGCCGTGCGGCGTGCCCTTCGCCTCGACGTGCGCGTTGCGCGTCACCTCGGCCGCCTCGGCGACCGCCGTCTCGAAGCCGAAGCTGCGGCCGACAAAGACGAGGTCGTTGTCGATCGTCTTCGGAATGCCGACGACGGAAATCTTGAGGTCGCGCCGCGCGATTTCCGCCGCGATGTCGCTGGCGCACCGGAGCGACCCGTCGCCGCCGATGCAGAAGAGGACGTTGATGTTCATCCGCACGAGCGTGTCCACCATGATCTCGGTCGGCTGAACCCCTCGGCTCGAACCGAGAATCGTCCCGCCCGCCTCGTGGATCGTGTCCACGTTGTCCGGATTGAGCATGAGCGGCTCGTAGCCGTACTTCGGGTTCAGTCCCGCGTAGCCGTAGCGGATGCCGTAGATGTTCTTGACGCCATAGTCGAACTCAAGGATCTCGACGAGTCCCTTGATGACCGTGTTCAGGCCGGGACACAGCCCGCCCGCCGTCACGATGGCGACGCGCGTCCAGCTCGGATCGTGGAAGATCTTCGCGCGCGGGCCCGCCCGCTCGAACGTCGGCTGGTGGCCGAGCTTCGTCTCGGCGAACTTCGCGTAGGCCTCGTTCTCCGTCGCGAAGATGCGCTCGCCGTCCGGCACGAACTGCCCAAGCGTGACGGGCGAAGGAATCGTGCAAGGACCCAGCGTCTTTACCTCGCACGTGTAGCGCGCGCGGTCGGAGACGATCTTGTCGAGAATAGTGCTCATGTCTTACTTTCCTGTCTTCTCTCTGAAATAGGCAATCGTCTTCGCCAGACCCTCGGCGAGCGGCACGCGCGGCGACCAGCCGAGAAACGCCTGCGCCCGCGAAATGTCCGGCTTGCGCTGCTTCGGGTCGTCGCCGGGAAGCGGCCGGAAGACGAGCTTCGACCCCGTGCCGGGAATCTGCCGCAGCACCTCCTCCGCCAGCTCCAGCATCGTGAACTCGCCGGGATTGCCCAGGTTGAGAACGGGCACGGGCGGATTGTCCGGCGGACGAAAGAACGCGCGCACCTCCGCCGTCGAGCGCACCATGTACGCGCGGAAGGCGTCAATCAGGTCGTCGCAATACTGGAACGAGCGCGTCTGCGTCCCCGTGCCGTAGACCGTCAGGTCTTCGCCGCGCAACGCCTGGCAGATGAAGTTCGAGACAACACGCCCATCGTCCGGATTCATCATCGGGCCGTAGGTGTTGAAGATGCGCACCATCCGCGCATCGACGTCGAACGCGCGCACATGGTCGGCGACAAGCGTCTCCGCGACGCGCTTGCCCTCGTCGTAGCAGCTGCGGATGCCGATCGTGTTGACGTTTCCCCAGTAGGTCTCCGGCTGCGGATGCACCTCGGCGTCGCCGTAGACCTCGCTCGTCGAGGCATGCAGGAGCGTCGCGCCGTCGCGCCGCGCCAGCTCCAGGCAAAAGAGGACGCCCCGGATGCACGTCAGCGTCGTGAAGACCGGCCGCGCCTGGTAGTGCGGCGGACTCGCCGGGCAGGCGAGGTTGTAGATCTCCGAAAACCGGCCGAAGGGGATAATCGAATGGCCGGACGATGCGGACTCAAGACGCGACAGAAAGCCGTCCACCGTCAACTCGGCGACATCCGCCTCAAGAAAGGAGAAGTTCGGATTGTCCGCAAACGCCGCAACGTTCGCGCGCGACCCCGTGTAGAGGTTGTCGAGCGCCAGGACGCGATACCCCTCCCCCAGAAGTCGCGCGCAGAGGTTGCCGCCGAGGAACCCCGCGCCGCCCGTGACCAATGCTGTCTTCATTTCGGACATTATACCAAACGACGACGGCGTGCGCGCGGCTTGTCGGCGACGGCGAGACGCGCGCGCGGCACGAAGTCGATCCGACGTTCGCGAAAGTCGACGCGCGCGACATGCACCTTCAACTTGTCTCCAATATGCCAAGACACGCCGCCCGGCACCGAAAGCGACTGGTCGGACGCATTGAACGTCACGTACCGATGCGAAAGGAGCGAGATGTGGACAAGACCCGAAATGGCGAGCTCCGGAATCTCGACAAAACAGCCGAACGGCATGCACTTCACGACGACGGCCTCGTAGTCGCGCACCTGCCGCGATGAAAGCTGCGCCTCCAGAAGACGGTACTTCTTGATCTCCAAAAGGCTGCGCTCGGCCTCGGTCGCGATTTCCTCGCGCTCGCTCGTGTGCAGCGCCCACTGCGCCAGCGTCTTCGGCGGAACCTTCGCGTTCTTCTTCGCAAGATAGGCCGCGAGCTGGCGATGAAGCGTCAGGTCGGGATAGCGGCGAATCGGCGACGTGAAGTGCGCGTAGTACTTTTTCGCCAGGCCAAAATGCCCGATCGCGCGGGCGTCGTAGACGGCCCGCTTCATCGACCGCAAGACCATCGTCGCCAGCGTCGGATAGAGCGGGTTCTTCTTGATCGCCCTCAGGAACTGCGCGAAGACCTTCGGGTTCTCGATGTTGCCCATCTTCACGCCCAGCCCGCGCATCTCCGCGCGCAGCGTCAGAAGCTTTTCCGGGTCCGGCGACTCGTGGAGGCGCGCGAGGATCTTCACGCCGTTCGTCCAGAGTTCCTTCGCGACCGCCTCGTTCGCCGCGACCATGCACTCCTCGATCATCTGGTGCGAGGCATCGTAGGGGCGCGTGACGAGGCCCGTCATCTCGCCGTTCGCGTCCAGCGTAACCTCCGCCTCCGGCACCTCCAAGTCGAGCGCGCCCGCCGCAAACCGCTTCGCGCGCAACTGCTGGGCAAGTTCGCCGATCGCCCGGATTGTCCGCACGCAGACACGCGGCGAGACGTCCAGCGTCTCGGGCAGGCAGACCTTGCCGCCCGCGCCGCGTGCCCCGTCGAGAATCGCCATGACCTCCTCATAGGTGAAGCGCGCCTGCGAACGGATGACCGACTTCGCGAAACGGCGGCCAACCATCTCGCCCGACTTGTCAAACGTCATGAAGACGGAGAACGCGAGCCGATCCTCGTCCGGCACAAGCGAGCAAACGCCGTTGCAAAGCTCTTCGGGGAGCATCGGCACGACGCGGTCGCAGAGGTAAACGCTCGTCGAACGGCGATACGCCTCGCGATCCAGCTCCGAACCCGGCCGCACGTAATGCGAGACGTCGGCGATGTGGACACCCAAGATGCGGTTGCCGTCACGGTCTGTCTCCAGCGACAGCGCGTCATCGTAGTCGCGCGCCGTCACGGGGTCGCACGTGAAAATGAACTTCTTGCGCAGGTCAAGGCGCCCCGACTTCTTCACGTCGAGCGTCGTGAGTTCGCGCGCGACCTTCTTCGCCTCCGCCAGAACGGCGGACGGAAAGGCCTTCGGAAGCTTGTAGAACTTCATCACCGCCGCCGCGTCTTCACGCGGCGTCTTTCCCGGCTTCGGGAAGCGGACTTCGTTTTCGACAGACATTCTCTCTCCTCTCGCCGCCTTTTGGGGCGACTTCTTCTTTTCGGACGCGGCCCTGTTCCGTCCCGCCGCGCGCGACGCCGACCTCATGCGCCGACCTCCAGGCAGGGATTCGCGTCCAGCGCCATTGCATCGGCGACATGGTTGCGCCGATAGTAGGCAAGCCCCGCGATCATCGCGCCGTTGTCGCCCGTGTACTTCGGCTTCGCCATGAGCAACGGAACGCCCGCCTCCCGGCAGACGTCCGTCAGCACGGCGCGAATGCGCGAATTGAGCGAGACGCCGCCACCGAAGACAAGCGCTTGGTAGCGCGCCCGGCGCAGGGCGGCGCGCGTCCGGTCCGCGACCGCCAAGGCGATTGCCTCCTGATACGAGGCGACGACGCGAGACAGTTCCGGCTCCTCTCGCGCCTCCGGGTGCTGCTGAACGTAGCGCAACAGCGCCGTCTTCAGACCGGAGAACGATACGCACAGTTCCGCCGAAAGCCCCGCAAGCGCCGTCACGCCCTCGCGCGGACGCCCCTTCGGGAAGGGGATGAAGGGCAACGCCGACGCCGCAAGCCCCCCGGCGGACTGCGCCGCGCGCCAGGCCTGCGAAAGACGGTCGATTTTCAGTCCGCCCGGATAGCCCAACCCCAGCAATTTCGCCGCCTTGTCGAACGCCTCGCCCGCCGCGTCGTCAAGCGTCTCGCCAACGACCTCGTACCGTCCGTAGGCGGGCATGTCAATCCACATCGTATTGCCGCCCGACAGCGCGAGGCCAAGCGCAGGGCCAAGGTCGCGCGGATCGGGATTCGCGTGCGTCGCGTCTTCGGGCGCATCCCAAAGGAACGGCGAGTGGAGATGGCCTTCAAGGTGGTTGATGCCGATGAGCGGCACGCCCAGAGACTTCGCCAGCCCCTTCGCCGCGTTCAGCCCGACGATGAGAGCCGGCGACAGCCCCGGCCCGTACGTGACGGCGACGGCATCAACCCGCTGCCCCTTCATCGCTTCGCCGACGACTTGCGCAATCTTCTCGACATGCGCACGCGAGGCGATTTCAGGCACGACCCCGCCATACGGCTGGTGCAGGGGAATCTGCGTGTAGACGACATTGGACAGGACTTCCCGCCCGTCCCGCACGACGGCCGCCGCCGTCTCGTCGCAACTTGTCTCGATTCCAAGAATGTTCATCTTCGTGTCAGGCGTCGAGGGCGACGCGCAACGAGCCGATGCGCGCAGCCGTGTTGACGATGGACGGATCGCCCCCCGCCGCGACCAGCGCGTCGGATGCCGCGCCATGCAGCCAGACGGACGACGACGCCGCAAGAAACGGATCGCCCTTCAGGTAGGCCCAACGCGCGCCAATGACGCCCGCCAGCAAGTCGCCCATGCCGCCCAGGGCCATGAACGGATTGCCCGTCGCGTTTTCGTAGACGCGCGCGCCATCCGCCGAGACAACGAGCGTCTGCGCCCCCTTGAGGACAACCGTCGCCCCGTAACGCTCGACGATTTCCCGCGCGGCGGCCGACCGGTCGGCCGTCACGCGTGCGCGTTCCCAGCCCAGCAGTTTCGCCGCCTCGCCCTCATGCGGCGTGAGGACGAGTTCCTGCCCCTTCGCCGGATCGTATCCGTCCGTCCGCCCATACCACGAGGCCAAGACGGCCAGCGCGTCCGCGTCGAGGACGAACCGTCCGCGCGAACCGGACAGAAGCCGCGAGACAATGACCTCCGCCGAAACGGAGACCCCCAGCCCCATGCCGATCACCGTGACGTCCGCCTTCGGCGGCACGCACGTCGCGACAAGCTTCGTGAACGTCGCCTCCGGAACAAGCGAACCCGCCGCGATGCGCGAGGCATCCGGCACAACCAGCTGCACAAGCCCCGCCCCCGCCGCGCGGGCGCCGAGGCCCGCAATGACCGGCGCATGGATGTAATGGCCCGATCCGCCGACGACGGACACCGTGCCGACCGTGTACTTGTTCGCGTCCGTCGGACGCTTCGCGAACGCCCCTTGAAGCTCTGCGGGAAGACTCATGCGAAGATTATATCATTTCTCCTGAAGCGACGCGCGGCGAATAAGCCAGATTCTGTTCATTCCCTTGCGGGAACTCCGATCATTCATCTCAGCAATCAACCCGGAACCTCATGCGCCCTTTCGGGCACAGCCGCGCGGGCCGCGCGTTCGGCTCCCTATTTGATCTTGCTCCGAGGAGGGTTTACCCTGCGCGCGTCGTTTCAGCCGCGCCGGTGGTCTCTTACACCGCCCTTTCACCATCACGGAACTCGCGCCTTCGCCTTTGCTCGCCTGACGGCTCGCGTCGGCTCAGTAGTCGCTCGCGCAACCCTTGCCGCCGTCCGCCTTACGGCTCGCACGGGCTCGGACGCTCAAACGTTCCGCTGTCTCTTCTCTGTGGCACTTTCCATCACGCGGGATTTCCCCGCGCCTTCCGCCCTTGACGAACGGATCCTCTGCCCTGCGGAGTCCGGACTTTCCTCTGCCGTACGGCAGCGATCGGTCACTCGCGCGTCGCTTCAGGAGAAACTGTCAAAGAACACGAAACCGCGCCTTACGCGCGGTAGAGGACGCGCCCGCACATCGTGCAGGCCACAATCGACTGAGGCTTGCCCATCTCGCCGTTCTTCGCGTTCGCGTCCGCCAACTGGCCGACCGACGGCGGCTGAACGAGATGGCAGCCATCGCAGACGCCATCGTGCGTCAGCGCGACCACGACCGGCCAACGCTTCGTGCGCAGACGCTCGTAGTAGAGAAGGAACTTCGGATCGGTCACCGCCTTGACCTTCTCGGCGCGCTCCTGCTGCGCCGTCGCCAGCTCGGCCGTGACGGACGCGATGCGCTCGTCAATCTCGGCGCAAAGCGCATCGACCCCACCCTTCTCGGCATCGAACTTCGCCTGCGCGCTGTCAATGCGCGCCTGCGCGCTCGGCAGGTCGTCCATCGCCGCCAACTGGTTGTTCTCGGCCGCCTCCAAATCGTGGTTCACAAGGTCAATCTGAACGGAGAAGTCCTGATATTCCTTGTTCGTCTTCAGCCCCAGCTGCGTCGTCTTCAGTTCCTGGATCTTGCTCTTCAGGGCCTGCGCGTCGGCCTCGTAGCCCTTCACGCGCTCCTGCGTCTGCGCCTGAAGTGCCCGCGCCGTCTGAAGATCGGCCGAAACACCGGAAAGACGCGCCGTCTCAAGGGCCTTGCGGCGGGGAAGATCCTTCAATTCGAGTTCCAACTCGCGGATGCGACCATCCACTTCCTGCAAATCAACCAGCGCTTCGATAATCGTCATCTCTCCAACCTCTTTGCACATTCATTAGGCTGGGGCAGGAGACGGGACTCGAACCCGCAACCCACAGAATCACAATCTGTTGATCTAACCAATTGATCTACTCCCGCCAACTGGAGCCAGGTAAGGGATTCGAACCCCCGACCTGCTCATTACGAATGAGCCGCACTACCAACTGTGCTAACCTGGCCTGTGATTGGTTGCGTAGTATACCAAAAGACCGACCCGCCCGTCAATGGGGGAAATTGAATTGTCGCATTCGCGTTCGCCGAAACGCAGCCGATGCCCCGGCGTCCCGCGCGCGGCGCGGTTCGGGCACACGTCGGCACGACATCGGGCGAGACGAGGTGCGGACGCCGTTGCGCCCAAATGAGCAAAGCGTTATTTGGGCCTTTCCCACAGAAATACACATAACTAGAATCACTACCATGCAATGGCGATGGTGTGATGTGAATAAAAAAGTCGTTGCCTTCAGG
>CAYQUI010000049.1:0-14421 GCA_964420685.1 uncultured Lentisphaeraceae bacterium
GGAAGAGGGGGTTTCCCCTGAGGGAAGAGGGGATGGTGGACGGAACGCCGGCTAGCGGACGACGACGTCGGCCGTGCCTTTCGCGAAGCGCGTGCGAAGACGGTCGCCCGGACGGAGCGCGGCGGAATCCCGCACGACCGCCCCTTCCGCCGTCGTCGTCAGCGAATAGCCGCGTTCAAGGACGCCATACGGCGAGTAGGCCGTCAACTTGGCCTCCGCCTTCTCAAAACGCGCCGTCATCTGCTGTAGCCGCAACGTCAACGCCGGACGAAGACGCGGCTCAAGCGCGCCCAGCCGACGCTCGGCGCGCACCAACGCGAGAGACAACGCCGCGCCCAGTCCGTCCGACAACTGGTCTATTCGCTGGGCGAAGAACTCGCCGCGTCCGCGCAACGCCACCGCCAGCCGCTCGCCGAACGCCGCCACCTGCGTGCGAAGGTCGGCCAACTGCGGCACGGCGATCTCGGCCGCAATCGAGGGCGTTCCCGCGCGCACGTCCGCCGCAAAGTCACAAAGCGTGAAGTCCGTCTCATGCCCGACCGCGCTGATCGTCGGAATCTCCGATGCGGCGACCGCCCGAACAAGTGCCTCGTCGTTGAAGCAGAACAAATCCTCGAAAGAGCCGCCGCCGCGCGCGACGATGAGGAGGTCGGCCCGCCAGTCCGTCGCCGCGTTGAAATACTTTAGCCCCGCACAAACCGATGCCGCCGCCATCTCGCCCTGCACGAGACACGGATAGAGGCGAATCTCAAGATTCGGAAACCGCCGCGTCAGCACCGTGCACATGTCATGGACGACCGCGCCCGCCTCGCTCGTCACGAGTCCGATCCGACGCGGCATCTTCGGCAGGGGACGCTTCCGCGCCGCGTCAAAAAGCCCTTCCTTCTCCAACTTCGCCTTGAGCGCGAGATACTGCTGCATCAGGTCGCCGACGCCCGCCAGCTTCGCGGAGCGGACCGTGAACTGATAGTTGCCGCGCGGCCCGTAGACGGACACGTCGCCGAAGACGGAAACCTTCGCGCCATCACGGAACAAGCCCTCGAACCCGTCAATCCGAGACACGAGCCGCGCGTAGTCGCCCGCGAAAAGGACAGCCGAAATCTGCGCATTCGCGTCCTTGAGCGTGAAATAGCAGTGGCCGGACGGATACCGCCGCAGACCGCTGATTTCGCCGTCCACGACAATGCGCGAAAACGGCTTCTCCAACGCCGCGCGAATGCCGTCGGTAAGCGTCGAGACCGTGTAGCGAGGCCACCTCTTTTCAGCCACGGCCGCCGTCCCCCTTCGCCGCCACAAGACCGGAGGCACACACGACACCCGTCAGGCGAATGTCGTGCGGCTCGGACGGCAGCGCCTCCACCAACTGGAACTCATACGCGATGCCGAGCGTCTGCGCCTTCGGGTCGGCCGCCGCCAGCAGACGGTCATACCAGCCGCCGCCATACCCCAGCCGCCCGCCGTCTCGCGTGAACGCCAGCCCCGGCACCAGCCAGGCCGTCGGAAGGCGCGTCGCCTCGACGACACCTTTCCCCTGAAACGGCAGACGCGGCTCGAGAATCCCCTGCGGCCCGACGCGCAGATGCGCCGAGGTCAGCCCCTCCAGGTCGGCCAGCGCATACGTCTCGCCCGTCCAGCGCGGCGCGAACAGGTGAACGCCACGCGCGCGCGCCGCCGCAACGAACGGGGAGAGGTCGATCTCGTCCGCCCCCGCAAGATAGACGGCGACCACGCCCCCCAACGGCAACGTCAGCAACCGTTCGCAAATGGCCTCCGCCACGCGGGAGCGCGTCGCCGCCGGCACCGCCCGACGACGCTGGCGCATCTCGGCCCGGAGCGCCGCCTTGGTGGATGCCGCCGTCGTCATCACCGCGCCGGGTTCTGGAACTCGCGGACGACGTCCAGCAGCTGCTCGGCGAGGTCGGGGTCTTCCTCGAACAGGTTCACGTTGTCCGAGTAGGTGTTGTTGCAGAGGTTCGCCTTGACGGCGATGAAGCGATCCGGCGACTTCTTCTTCGCCGCCTTGAACGTCTTTTCGCGGTCGAGGACGCCGAAGTTCACGAGATTCTGGAAAATGTCGTTCGCCTCCTTCGGGTCGATCTGCAGACGGAACGTCTTGATGTCGCCCCAGTCGGACTCCTTGTGGCGTTTCGCGAAGTCGTTCGAGACGAGTTCGCTCGTGCCCTTCTTCACGAGGACGAGTCCGTTGCCGTAGATCTCGACGCCCACACGGCGAATCGGGTCACGGCTCATGTTGTAGTAGTGGATGATGACCCAGTTGAGCGAACTTTCCTTCACCGTGATGTACGGATCGACCCAAAACGGCCCGCAGCCGGGGCAAGCCAGCAGAAGCACGGCAAGAAGTCCAAAACACGACAAGAAACCGGAGATTCTCATGTCTTTCCTAACTCCTCGTTCATTCGCCGCGCGCACACCAGCCCGGCGCCGTAGAGCGTCAGCGTCGGATCGATGACAAACGGCAGGTCAAGGCCCTTCAAGGCCCAGCGCGCGAAACCGCCCGTCGCGACGAGCCTGAAATCTTCGCGGAAGTTCGTCCGCAGGGTCGCGACAATCTCGCGCACCATGCCACGATAGCCGACGAGCGCGCCAAAGCGCATCGCCTCCTCCGTCGAACGGCCGATCTTCGGCGCGCGGCCGCGCCCCAGTTCCATGCGCGGCAACTTGGCCGTGCGCTCGAAGAGGTAATCGCGCATGAGCGGAAAGCCGGGCGCGATCACGCCGCCGCGCCAGATGCCCTCGCGCGTCACGACCGCCGCCGTGAGCGCCGTCCCGAAGTCCATGACAAGGACGGGCGCGCCGTAGCGCGCCACCGCGCCCGCCGCGTCCGCCAGCCGATCCGCGCCAATCGTCTCCGGCTGGGGATAGTCGAGGAAGAGGGTTGGGGCGTTTGGACGTCTGGGTGTTCGGGTGTTTTTGCGTTTGGCCGTTTGGAAGTCAAGGTAGGAGATCTGGTGAAAGGGAAGGCCGCGCGCGCAGGCCGAGCGTTTCCACAGGGAATCCCGCTTCGGCACAACGGAGACATAGGCGATTCCGTCCAAAGAGGCAAGCGCCCGAACGTCAAAACGCCCGTCCCCACAGGCAGACAGATCGTCCAAGTCTTCCACCCCCCCGTCATAATGGCCAACGGAACTCACGCGGCCGTTCGTCCAAAGACCAACGGCCGTGGAGGTGTTGCCAACGTCAATGACGAGAAGCTTCACTTGCAACAGCCGCAGAGACGCAGCTGCTGGTCGCAGAACGTGCGGACGTAGCCGTCGTCCGTCGCCGCGCGACGCCGTTCAAGCGCCGCGACCCAGACCTTCCGGCGCGCCGGCGCCTTCGGGCACTTCGGACACATGACGAGCTGCGTCACGGCCGCGATCTGCGTGAGCGCGATCGGATCGCCGTCATACGACGTGCCGACCTTCGCGAGCAGCGCATCAGCCGCCGCGTCCGACGCGACAAACGCCCTGAGCGTCTCCGGCGTCGTCGCCGCGCGCACGGCGGCATCGTTCGCGCGCTGCCATTCGTAGGCCATCTGATAGCCGTCCTGATGGGCCATCGCCGCGTCGTAGTTGGCGAACGCGACCGTCGAGGGCTGCGGAACCGTCTTGGGCGTGAACGCGCCGTACTTCGGCTCGGTCGCGCACCCCGCCACGCAGACGGCGAACGCGAAGATTGCCGAGAGACGAAGGACAGACGACAACGGACTGCCGACAGCGAAAGTCGCAGGGACAAGTTTCTTCATTTCAAATCTCCTCATTTTCCTGTTTTCAAAACGCCTCAACGTCCAAACCTCTCCAAACGCCCGAACCTCCAAACACCCAAGCCTCCCACCGTCCAAACGTTGAAGCGTTCAACGCGTTCACCCGAACATCTCCGTGCGCCACGGTTCGCGCATCATGTCGTCCTGGTAGAGCAGGCGCTCCGCCGCCTCGTCATTCTTGGCATGAAGCGTGACGGGGTCGAACTCGAAGCCGCGTCCGAGACGCCAGGCGACGATCGCGAGGTTGAACATCGACGAGGAGCGGAAGCCGTTCGACTCGTTGAGCGCAAAGGTCTTCCGGTTCCGGCAGCTGTCCATGAAGTCCGTCTGCTGCGGCGCCGGCTTCGGCAGGTCGGCGAGCGTCTTCAAGACCTTCTCCTCGCTCCACCAGCCGTTCGCGTCCTTGATGCGCAGGGTCTTGCCGCCCGCCCGCTTGTAGACGCACAGGCCGTTCGAGCCACGCAACAGCGGCTCGTCGCGCAGCGAGACGTCGCCGTCGAGAATGACTTCCGTCCCGTCGTCGTACGTCAGCGTGAAGCGGTCGAAGCTGCCGACCGACTCCGGGTGCTGCGGCAGGCCCTTGTAGTCGATCTTCACAGGCGACGTCTCGTCCTTGCAGAGGAGATACTGCAGCGGATCGAGATAGTGCTGCGCCATGTCGCCCAACCCGCCCGAATCGTAGTCCCAGTAGCCACGGAACGACGTGCCGAAGCGGTGATCCGTGTAGGGCTTCCACGGCGCCGGGCCGAGCCACATGTCCCAGTCGAGGCCTTCCGGCACGACCTGCACGCGATCCTGCACGCGGCCCGACCAGCCGAACTTCCACGAGAAGCCCTGCCCCTCGCCGAAGACGCACTTGACGGGCCCCTTGCCGAGAAGGCCGTTCTCGACGATCTGGCGGATCGGCTCGACCGGCGTGCCGAACCCGTAGAAGTCGCTCGTGAAGCGGAACCACGTGTTGAGGCGGAACATCCGCTTCTCGGCCCGAACGACCTCCATCACGCGCTTGCCTTCGCCGACCGTGCGCGTCATGGGCTTTTCGCACCAGATGTCCTTGCCCGCCTTCGCGGCCATCACGCTCTGGACGCCATGCCAGTGCGGCGGCGTGCAGATGTGGACGATGTCAACGTCCTTGTCCGCCAAGAGGTCGAGGAAGTTCCGGTAGCCCTTGACCTTGCCCCAGCCCGCCTTCTCGGCGGCCGCCAGGCCGGCCGCGACGCGCGGCGCATAGCAGTCGGTGAGTCCGACGAGGCGCGAGCCCTTGAAGCCCAGGTGGTTGCCGCTGTGCGCGATGCAGCCGAAGCCGATGAGCGCGCGCGTGAGCTGGTTCGAGGGCGCCGTTGCACCCCAGAGAACGTTCGCCGGGATGAGGTTGAACGCGCCGAACGCGGCCGACGCCTTCAGGAAGTCCCTTCTCGTGTTTTTCATTTTCACAGTTCCTTGATGAAGATGTTGCGCCATTCGGTCGGATCGCCGTGGCACTGGAGCTCCAGCTGCTCCACGGGGAAGATCGCGCTCTTGCGATCCCAGAAGTTCTCCAGCGTGACGTTGTCGACGACCAGTTCGCCGTTCAGCCAAACCGTCACCTTCTCGCCGCGCATGATGACGTGGAAGCGGTTCCAGTCGCCGACCTGGCGATCGGCGATCTTGAGCGCCTTCGACGGGTTCTTCCCGTTGTTGTAGAGGCCGCCGGAGCCGATGCCCCACTGGTTGTGCGCGTCCCAGATCTGAACCTGCGGCGTGCCGCGCAGATAGAGGCCCGAATCGCCCGTGATCGACATGATGCGCCAGTCGGCCCACAGCTCGAAGTCCTTCAGGTCCTTGTGCGTCGCAAGCGAATAGCCGCCCTTGAAGCCGTCGAAGAAGAGGTTGCCGTTGCGGACGTGCCAGTGCGCGTCGCGCCCGGCGTCGGCCTTCTTCTGCATCTCGGCGCGCTTCGCCGGCGTCGCCGCCTGACGGACTTTCGGATTGTCGAAATGCTCCGCCGTCGTCACGCCCTTCCACATCGTCTTGAGCTGCTGCGGGCATCCGTCGAAATACGTCGTGAAGCCAGCCGGGGCCTTCATCGTCTGGAACGGGCAGACCTCGCCCATCTTCGCGTCATCCGGAAGTTCCTTGATGCGGATGTTTTTCCACTTGACCGCATGGCCATGGCCCAGCCAGCCGATGTGGCCCTTCGCGTTGCGGAGGCCGGGGTGCTTGCGCCCGTCCGGCGTCGTGCCGTCCGGCGAGAACTCGGCGAGGTTCGCCTTCGTGATCAGCTGGCCGTTGAGGTAGACCTCAATCTCCTCGCCGATGACCTTGACCTCCTCGAAGTTCCACATGCCCGGCTTCGCCACGTAGGAGCCGCCGCCCGTGAAGTTCTTGTCCTTGCCCCAGATCTGCTTGTCGAAGTTGTCGCGACGGCTCGGCACGATGCCGTAGACCGAACCCGTGTACTGGTAGGGCTTGAGCTTGTCGCGCTTCGCCGCCGCGTCGTAGTAGGCACTGCCGCCGTCGTCCAGGAGCTGAAGCTCGCACATGCCGTCGTAGGCCGCGTCGACGTCCGGGCCGGGCGTCCGGATGCCCAGGCCGTTGTTCCCGTTCTCGGGCATCAGGAACTCGAAGCGGAGGATGAAGTTGCGGTACTCCCGCACGGTCAGGAGATTGCCGCGGTCGCCCTCGACCTTGCGGTCGGGAAAGCACGCCAGCACGCGCTCGTTCTTGACCAGGCCGTTGTTGAGCTTGATCTGGACTGTCTCGACCCCGTACATCTTCGAGCCGAACCAGCCCGTCAGATCCTGTCCGTTGAAGAGGCTGACGAAACCCTCCTCCACCATCGACGGATACGGCGCGTCATTCTTGAACAGGCAGCAACAGCCACCGACCAGCGCGGCCCCCGCCGCCAACACCATCAGCTTCTTCATCTTGTCGTAATTCCTTTCTTTCGAAATCCAACTCGGCGAGAGGCGTTCAGACGGCCTCCCACTCAAGGCTCAAGTCGACCGATCCGGCCGAATGCGTGAGACAGCCGAGCGAAATCGCCGTCACGCCCGTCGCCGCGACCTCCTTCGCGCGGTCGAGCGTAATGCCGCCCGACGCCTCCGTCTTCGAAATGCCCCGGCACATCTTCACGCACTTCTTCATGTCCGCAACGGACATGTTGTCGAGCATGATCCACTCCGGCTTCGCCTTGAGCGCGCTCGCGCACTCGCGCAGGCTCTCGACCTCGACCTCGACGGCCAGCTTCGGGAACGCCTTGCGCGCCGCCGCGACCGCCTGGTCGAGCGCATCGGGGTCGCCGCCGCGCCACAGCCGGCGATGGTTGTCCTTCATCAGCACGCGGTCGTACATCCCCATGCGATGGTTCGTCCCGCCGCCGCAAAGGACGGCGTACTTCTCGAACACGCGGAGGCCCGGCGTCGTCTTGCGCGTGTCGAGGATGAGCGTCCCCCACCGCTTCGTCGCCTCGACGAACTTCCGCGTCAGCGTCGCCGTCGCGCAGAGCCGCTGCATGAAGTTGAGGGCCGTGCGCTCCGCCGCGAGAATCGACCGCGCCTTGCCGCGAAACGTGAGAATCGGCTCGCCCGGCTTCACGACGCTGCCGTCGGGCTTCAGGATCGTCACCTTGACCTTCGGGTCGACCGCCCGCATGACGGCCTTCGCGACCGTCGCGCCCGCGACGACGCACCCCGCGCCCTTCGCGTGGATCTCGCCCGTCGCGACGGCCTCGGGATCGACGAGCGCGAGGCTCGTCGCGTCGCACCACGGCGACGCGACGAGACGATCCACGCTCGCGAGATCCTCGTCCAGCGCGAGACGCACCGCCGCCTTGGCTCGCGGCGAGAGCATGACGTCCCTCATCTTCAGGCGCCCTTGAGGAATTCCCAGTGCTGGAAGAGGATGAACGTCAGGACGCCGGCGACGACGAGGGCCACAAGGCCCGCGACGGCGGCCGCCGTTCCCCCGATGCCCGACGCGGCCTTCTTCGCGTTCGGGTCCGGCGCGTCGAGCTTGAAGCGGTCGGCAATCGTGGCGGCCGCCGGCGCGGCCGGCATCTCGGGCACGCCCTCGGCTCCTGCGGACATCGGGTCGGCCTTCACGGTCGGCCGCTTGACTGACATGGGCTTCTTGATAGTCATAGTGCGGAGAATTATATCATGGTTTCCGTCGTGAAATCAAGCCGCCCGCGCGCCTTACGCCGACGCCCGCGCCACACGCGCGTGGTACTCCTGGAGCGTCCGCACGCCCGTGCCGCCGAACGCCCTGTCCTCGGCAAGTCCGCGCACGGCCGCCCGAAAGCCGTCGAGCGTGGTCGTCAGCGGCACGCCCGCCGCCACCGCGCCGGAACGGAGGCGCGCGTTGTCCTCCGTCGCCTCGTTGCCGGCCTCGGTCGTGCAGACGACCCACTTCACCCGCCCCGCCTTGAGGAGGTCGAGCGCGTTCGGCCGTCCGCGCGAGATGCGGAAGACCGCCTTGGACGCGACCCCCGCCTCCCAGAGCCGCGTCGACGTGCCGCGCGTCGCGTAGACGCCGTAGCCGAGCCGCACGAGTTCGCGCACGAGATCGACGCCCGCCGCCTTGTCCTCGTCGCGCAGCGAGACGAACACCTCGCCCGCCTTCGGAAGCGGACTGCCCGCCGCCAGCTGGCTCTTGAAGTAGGCGATCTCCGGATCGTCGTCGATCGCCATCACCTCGCCCGTCGACTTCATCTCCGGCGTGAGCGCGACGTCCGCGCCCGGAAACTTCGCGAACGGGAAGACGGCCTCCTTCACGGACGTGTAGGGCGGAACGACTTCCTGCGTGAAGCCGATGTCGGAAAGCTTTTCGCCGACCATGCACCGCGCGGCAATGTCCGCCAGCGGCACGCCAATCGCCTTCGAGACGAACGGCACCGTGCGCGACGCGCGCGGATTGACCTCGATCATCCAGACGGCCGGAACGCCCTTCTCCCGCGTGACGGCGAGCTGGATGTTCATGAGCCCGACGATGTGAAGCCGCCTGGCGAACGCCTGCGCGTACCGCCTCACCTCGGCGACCGTCTCCGGCGCAAGCGAACGCGGCGGCGTGACGGCGGCCGCGTCGCCCGAATGGCAGCCCGCCGCCTCGACGTGCTCGAGGATCGCGCCGACGACCGTCGTCTCGCCGTCGGAGACGCAGTCGACGTCCAGCTCGATGGCGTGTTCGAGAAACTTGTCGATGAGAATGGGCTTGCCCTCCGCCGCCGCGACGGCCTCGGCGACGTACCGGTCGAGTTCCGCGTCCGTCGAGACGATCGCCATGCCGCGTCCGCCGAGGACGAAGCTCGGCCGCACGAGGACGGGATAGCCGATCTCCGCCGCAACGCGATGGGCGTCCGCGACGGAATGCGCGATGCCGCTCGCGGGCTGCCGCACGCCGACCTCCTCGACGAGACGCTTGAAGAAGTCGCGGTCTTCCGCGCGGTCGATGTCGTCCGGCGACGTGCCGACGATCCGCGCGCCCGCCGCCTTCAGCCGCTGGGCGAGGTTGAGCGGGGTCTGTCCCCCGTACTGGACGATCACGCCGTCGCACCGTTCGCGGTCGTAGATCTCCATCACGTCCTCGAACGTGAGCGGCTCGAAGTAAAGCCTGTCGGACGTGTCGTAGTCCGTCGAGACGGTTTCCGGATTCGAGTTCACCATCACGACCTCATAGCCGCGTTGCTTCAGCGCAAACGCCGCATGGCAGCAGCACCAGTCGAACTCGATGCCCTGGCCAATGCGGTTCGGCCCCCCGCCAAGCACCATGATGCGCGGACGAGGAGAAGGAGAAGAATCAATCGAATGGCCGAATGATCGAATGGTCGAACGGGACATGGAATTAACGCCCACGTCACGCCCGCCAGTCATTCGATTGCCATGCCCATAATGGGAATAATAATACGGCGTCTTCGCCTTGAACTCGCCCGCGCACGTATCGACTTCCCCGAACTGCGGACGAATGCCCGCCGCAAGCCGCGCCGCGCGAACCTCGGACTCGGCGCACCCGACGGCCTCGGCAATCTCCCGGTCGGAGAACCCGAACACCTTCGCCTGAAGCAGAAGCGCGGGAGAAACGATCGAGAGGCCGCCCTCGCCCCCCGCGTCTCTCGCGTCATTCATTCGATTGTTCGAGCAGTCGATCATTCGACCGTTTCCCATCATCTCCCTGAACGCCGCGATTTCCGCAAGCTCGCGGCGGAACCACGGATCGTAGCTCGCCTCGTCGTGGTACTTGAGCGGCGCTTCCAGCGACCGGACGGCCTTCAGGTAGGCCTGCTTGAACGTGCGGCCAATCGCCATCACCTCGCCGACGGCCTTCATCTGCGTGCCAAGCGCCGTGGACGCGCCGGGGAACTTCTCGAACGCGAAGCGCGGAATCTTCACGACGACATAGTCGAGCGCCGGCTCGAACGCGGCCAGCGTCTCGCCCGTGATGTCGTTCGGAATCTCGTCGAGCGTGTAGCCGACGGCCAGGAGCGCGGCAATCTTCGCAATCGGAAACCCCGTCGCCTTCGACGCGAGCGCGGACGAACGCGAGACGCGCGGATTCATCTCGATGATGATGCGCCGCCCCGTCTTCGGGTCAACCGCCCACTGCACGTTCGAGCCGCCCGTCGCGATGCCGATCTTGCGCAGGACGGCAATCGAGTCGTCGCGCATCGCCTGGTACTCGCGGTCGGTGAGCGTCTGGACGGGCGCGACCGTGATCGAGTCACCCGTATGGACGCCCATCGGGTCCATGTTCTCGATGGAGCAGACGATGACGGCGTTTCCGGCCTTGTCGGCCATCACCTCCATCTCGAACTCCTTCCAGCCGATGAGCGATTCCTCGATCAGCACCTCCGTGTTGAGCGACGCCTCCAGCCCGCCCGAAACAATGCGCGCAAACTCGTCCGCGTCGTGCGCAATGCCGCCGCCCGTGCCGCCGAGCGTGAAGCCGGGGCGGATGATGAGCGGCCACGTGCCGATCGCCTCGGCGACGGCGCGCGCCTCGTCCAGCGAATGGGCGCTGCCCGACTTCGGCATGTCCAGCCCCAGCTCGCGCATCGCCGCCTTGAAGAGCTGACGGTCTTCCGCGCGCGCGATCGCCTCCGCCGACGCGCCAAGCAGCTCGACGCGGTAGCGGCGCAGGACGCCCGCCTTGTCGAGCGCCATCGCAAGATTGAGCGCCGTCTGTCCGCCCAGGGTCGGCAGCACCGCGTCCGGACGCTCGCGGCGGATGATCTCATGGAGCGAATCGACGGTCAGCGGCTCGACGTACGTGCGGTCGGCGCGCGCCGGGTCGGTCATCACCGTCGCCGGATTCGAGTTCACGAGGACGACCTCGTAGCCCTCCTTCTTGAGGGCCTTGACGGCCTGCACGCCCGAATAGTCGAACTCGCAGCCCTGTCCGATGACGATCGGCCCGGCGCCGATGATCAGGATTTTCCGGATGTCCGTGCGTTTCATGCGCGCGCTCCTTTCAGTGCCGCCGCGACGAGTCCATTGAAAAGCGGATGCGGCGCCGTCGGGCGCGACTTGAACTCCGGATGGAACTGCGCGGCGATGAAATACGGGTGGCCCGGCAACTCGACGATCTCGACGAGCGCGCCGTCCGGCGAGACGCCGGAGACCCTGAGGCCCGCCGCCTCCAACGCCGCCCGTCCCGCCGTGTCGGAACCCAGTTCGTAGCGGTGGCGATGGCGCTCGGAGATCGTGAAGTCCGCCTTGCCCTTCACCCCGTAGGCCGGCGCGTAGAGCCGCGCCGCGAGCGTGCCTTTCTTGACGACGCACGGATACGCGCCGAGGCGCATCGTGCCGCCCTTCTGCGTGACGCCCTTCTGCGTCTCCATGAGGTCGATCACCGGATGCGCCGTCTTCGGATCGAACTCCGTCGAGTTCGCGTCCGCCCAGCCGATGACGTCGCGCGCGTACTCGATCGCCACGCACTGCATGCCGAGGCAGATTCCGAGGAACGGAACCTTGCGTTCGCGCGCAAACCGGATCGCCCGGCACTTGCCCGCAACGCCCCGGCTTCCGAACCCGCCGGGGACGAGAATGCCGTCCACGCCCTTGAGGAGCGACGGATCCTTTTCCAGTTCCTCCGCCTCAATGCACGCCACGTTCACCTTGCAGTCGTGCGCCATGCCCGCGTGGTGCAGGGCCTCGTGGACGGACTTGTAGGCGTCGCGGATCGCGATGTACTTGCCGACGAGCGCAATCGTGCAGGACTTCTTCGGCTGCGTCGCCTTCTTGACGAGCGTGTCCCAAACCGTGTGCCTGATGGGCCAGATGTCGAGATGGAGCTGCTTCAGCACCTCCTCGTCGAGGCCCTGCTTGCGCAGCTCGCGCGGAATCGCGTAGACGGAGTCCGTGACGTCCTTTTCCTCGATGACGCGCTCGGGGCGGACGTTGCAGAAGAGCGCCAACTTCTCCAGATGCTCCTTCGGGATCGTCCTCTCCGTGCGGCAGACGAGGATGTCGGGGATGATGCCGATCGCGCGAAGCTGTCCGACGGAGTGCTGCGAGGGCTTCGTCTTGAGTTCGCCCGCCGCCTTCAGGTAGGGGACGAGCGTCAGGTGCACGAAGCACGTGTTGTCGACGCCCTGCTCGAAGCGGAACTGGCGCGCGGCCTCCAGGAACGGCAGCGACTCGATGTCGCCCGAAACGCCGCCGATTTCGCAGAGGACGACGTCGCAGTCAGGCTCGCCGGCGGACGCAATCGCGGCCTTGATCTCGTTCGTGACGTGCGGGATGACCTGCACCGTGCCGCCGAGGTAGCCGCCCGCGCGCTCGCGGGCGAGGACGGCCGAGTAGATGCGCCCCGACGTGTAGTTCGACGCCTTCGAGCACGTCACGCCCGCGAATCGCTCGTAGTGGCCGAGGTCGAGGTCGGTCTCCGCGCCGTCGTCCGTCACGAACACCTCGCCGTGCTGGTAGGGACTCATCGTCCCCGGATCGACGTTGAGATAGGGATCGAGCTTCTGCATGAAGACCTTGTAGCCTCGGCTCTTCAGCAAGAGGGCCAGCGAGGCGGACGTGATGCCCTTGCCCAGGGAACTCACGACACCGCCGGTGATGAAGACGTATTTGACTTGTTTTTTCATGGGGAAAAGTTTGGGGGCTTGGAGGTTTGGAGTTTTGGAAGTTTGAGGGTTTTGGTTTTTTTGGGGGGTCCTCTGAAAAATGCCTGTGCCTCTCTCGTCCCTCCTGTCGTTTAGCCCTCTTTCTTCATCATCTCGCAAAACGCACGAAACAGATACTGCGAATCATGCGGGCCAGGGCAGCTTTCGGGATGATACTGAACCGAAAACGCCGGGAGCGTCTTGTGCCGCACGCCCTCGATGGAGCCATCGTTCAGGTTGACGTGCGTGACCGCGAGGCAGTCCGGAACCGATTCGGGCAACACGGCGAAGTTGTGGTTCTGGCTCGTGATCTCGACCCGACCCGTCGCGAGGTTCTTCACCGGATGATTGCAGCCATGATGCCCGAACGTGAGACGCCCCGTCTGCGCACCACAGGCGAGCGAGAGCAGCTGATGCCCAAGGCAAATGCCGAACAGCGGGACTTTGCCCAGCAACTCCCGAATGTTCGCGATCGCATAGCCGACCGCCGCCGGATCGGCCGGGCCGTTCGAGAGGAAGACACCGTCCGGCTTCTGCGCGAGCACCTCCGCCGCCGAGGTCTGCGCCGGAACGACCGTGACCCGCGCAAATGCCGCCAGACTCCGCAAAATGTTCGTCTTCACGCCAAAGTCATAGCAGATGACATGAGGTTTGGACGTTTGGGAGGTTGGACATTTGAGGGTTTGGACGTTTGGATGTTCGTAAGGTTCTTTGCAGGAGACGCGAGAGGCATAGTCTTGTCCATCCAGACCTTCCCAAGTCTGGGCTTGCTTGACCGCCAACCGCACCGCAACATCCAAACCTTCCAAACCTTCCAAACGCTCCAAACCTTCCAAACGCATCACAGCCTTCTGATTGCCGTGCTCGCGCAGATGGATCGTCAGCGCGCGCGTATCGACGCCGTAGATGCCGGGAATGCCGTTCGCCTTCAGATAGGCGTCGAGCGACTGCGTCGCGCGGTGGTTCGACGGCTCGGTCAAGTCGCCGATCACCAGCCCCGACAGAAAAAGACCCCGAGACTCAACGTCTTCGGGGTTCACGCCGGTGTTGCCGACCTCGGCAGTGGTGAGGGCAACGAACTGCCCCGCATAGGACGGATCCGTCAAGATCTCCTGATAGCCGCTCATGCCCGTGTTGAACACGACCTCGCCACAGCGGTCAACCCGCGCGCCAAACGCCACACCACGAAACACCGTTCCGTCCGCGAGCGCGAGAAACGCCTTCCGTTCGCGCTCCGCCTGCCATTTCGCCGCATATTCGCTCGTCGTCATCCAGTTGCTCCTTTTGTTCCAGAAGAGCCATGCAAACCCCGTGCCAACGAAACCGAACGAAAAAGACGTGCGGACAACACGCCGAGACGCTCGCGCCGCCCTGCAACAGATGTAAAAACGCGCCTACGCGAATTACACGCCGTGAAACAAAAAAGCTGACGTCCTGCGACGCCAGCCTCGAACCGGCATTTCAGTTGCCCACAAATCTCACGGATTCGCCTCGGCCTTACGCCTCTTCGATCGCCGAATCGACGATCGTGCGGCGTTCCTTCGAGAACGCGAGGCCGACGAGGGTCAGCGTC
>CAYQUI010000050.1:0-14260 GCA_964420685.1 uncultured Lentisphaeraceae bacterium
ACGCGCAGACCATCTCGGCGCGGTTGAAGGTCGGAATGATGACGGAAATGCGCGGTGCTTCCCCCGAACAATCCGCTGCGCTCACACGCTCTCCTCCGTGTTGAACGCGGCGCGGACACGCCTGGAATTCGCGCCGCCGCACAATATCTTCTTCAATCTCGCCGTCATGCCGCTATTCTACCATATTTCCGCGTACCGCTTCAACCGACAGACGTCGCAAGGCCTCCGCCGCGAGCGCCATGCCGAACGCGCAGGTGACAGGCATGACCGAACCCTTGGGGACAGACCCCGGCAATGCAGATGCGGACACCGCTTGCGGCGGCTCGGTCGAGGCCACGCAGAAGAACGGACGCGCCGGGAACCGGCCGAGCCGGCGAAATCGCTGGCGCAACGCACGCGCGAGGCCATCGCCCGTCACCTTGTCGAAGCGGCGGATGACAACCTTCGTCGGGTCAAGCCGCCGCGCCGCGCCCATCGAGGAAAGAATCGGAACGCCCGCCGCCACCGTCGTGAGAATCAGCTCGGCCTTGCAGTCAACCGAGTCGATCGCGTCCACGACAAGGTCAAAGTCGGCGGGCGAAAAGCCGGGCGTTGATGCCGGATAGCGTCCGTTGCACGCGACGACATCGGCGTCGGGGTTGATTTCCAGCAATCGATCGCGCAGAGCCTCGACCTTCGGAAGCCCCAGCGTCTTCGCCGTCGCAGGACACTGGCGATTCACGTTCGAGGGCACGACGACATCATCGTCGACGAGCGTCAAATGCCCGATGCCCGTGCGCACAAGGGCCTCCGCACACCAACTGCCAACGCCGCCAACGCCGACGACAGCCACGCGCGCCGCCGCCACGCACGCCATCGCCCTCGCCCCCAACAACGCTTCCGCCCGCGAAAGATCCATTTCAGGTCATCCTTCGGGGAAGAGGCGCGCGAGGATCTGCTCGGCCGGCGTGTAGGCCTTCTTCTTCGCGTTGCAGTCCACGCAACACGGCACGCAGTTGCCGCGCGTGGAGCGTCCGCCGCGCGCGACGGGGACAACATGATCCAACGTCAAGTTCGCCGCGCCGACCTGCCGATGGCAGTAGTAGCACTCGCCCTTCGCGATCCGCGCCTTCCACCAGTCCGTCTGGCGCAGCTCCCGCGCCCGCGCGCGCTCCCGCTTCACGTGGACAGGATCCGGGTTCAGGTCAAGCCAGTCGTTCATCGACACACCTCCTTCAGAAGCGCCGCGCAGACGCCCGTGAAGTCGCCGTTCAGGAAATGTCCGACCGCCGGTTTCTTTTCGTTTTTCGACATGGCAACCCCTTCTGGTCAATCCTATCGCCCACGTCAGTCGTCCCTTCGCGGCAGGAAGCCGGGAAGGGCGGCGAGGGAGACGAAGAAGAGCGTCAGCACGGCCGGCGAGCGCAGGGGGCAGTCTCCAAAGGCGTGAATGAGCGTGCAGGCAACCGTGACGAGGACGAAGAACGCCGACGCCGGCAACGCGAAGAGCTGCACGGGCTTCGGCGGCGCGGCCGTCCCCTTCATGAAGCGCGCCTCGCGCGCAAGCGTCCGCCACGTCCGGGCGACCGGTGCCAGAAGAATGAGAACGAGCGCAACCAGCGCGCCGAAGCCGACAAGGCCGTGCTCGGCCAGGAACTGGAGATGGTCGTTGTGCACGTTGATGCCCCCGACGACCTGCTGCTGCTTGAGTTCCTGCGGCGTCATCTTCGGGAGGCAGAAGTGGATGTAGCCCCAGCCGCCACAGCCGAAGAGCACATGGTCTTTCCAGATTTCCGTCGCGACGCGCACGTGGTACTGTCCGCGCCCCGTCACGCGATCCAGCACCTCCATCGTGCCGAGCGTGTTCACCTCCCGCTGGAGGCCCTTCGGCGCGAAGAGGCACGAGAGGAAGATGACAATGCCCAGGCCAAGTGCCGTCCACGCCCCCGCCCGCACGCGGTCGGCCTTCCGCTTGTGCGCAACGAACGAGAGGAACGAATGCAGGAAGAAGACGACCGCCGAGAGCGTGACAAGCAAGATTGCCGCGCGCGACAGCGTATTGAGGGCCGCGTAAAAGAAGACAACCGCCGGGATGAGGAAGTAGTGCTTGCGCCAGAACATCCGGGGAGGAGGCGCCACGGACGAGACGTCCTTCAGGCGACGCGCCGCGCGCAGCTCGTCCAGGTTCCACCGCCAGAGGGCGAGTGCGAGGCCGAAGAGCGTCGTGAAATAGTCGCCCGCCATGTTCGGGTAGCCGAAGGTCGAGAAGAAGTCGCCCGCCGCGCGCCCCGTCCCGCTTGCCGTGCTCCACAAGGGACCAGGCGCGCCAAGCGCGCTCTGGAGAAAGCCGAGCGCCGCAAGCGCCGCGCCATTCCAGACGATCAGCTCAAGGACGAGCCGCTTGCCGTGGCGCGTGAGCGCATGGCGCACGACGAGAAGCGCCGGCAACGCCAACGCGAACCAGAGGACGACGTTGAGGTGGTCGATGCGATCCACGCAGAACGGCAAGATCGGCACGGGCGGCTCCGCCGAAAGGCCTGCGGCAAGCGCCTTCGCGTCGCACGAGACGCACAGCCCGTTGTTGACGAACGGAATCAGCAGGAGGACGAAGAACCCCAGCGCGATCCACGCGGCAGGATCCTTCCGCAGCGCCTGCCAGACCCGCTCGCGCGCCTCGTACGTCGATTCGCCCGGCCGCCGCTGCGGAAAGGCGAAGAGGACTTCGAGCAAAAGGACGGAAAGCCACGGCACGATCGGAAGAAGAAGTCCGCCGCGCGTGCCGCCAAACGTCCACGCGACGACGGACGCGACCGCCGCCACCGCAAACGGCGCAAAGTTTTCAAAGAGAAACGACATGCTCCACCACCTTTCTCACGGCGTCCGCCTCCGAGACCTTCTCGACGAACGCGCCATGGACATACAGAAGAAACTCCCCGTCGCCGCCGCACAGCGCGACGTCCGCGCCCTTCGCCTCCCCCGGCCCGTTCACCGCACAGCCCATGACGGCGACACGGGGAAAGGATCGAATGGTCGAATGGTCGGATCGGAAATCCGCGTAAAGCGTCTCAAGGGCGTCTTCCACCTGCGCGGCGACGCGGGCGAGATCGACCTTCGTGCGCCCGCACGTCGGACAGCTCGTGATCGACGGGCCGGGCGCGCGCAGTCCGAGCGCGCGCAGAATCTCCAAACCGACCTTCACTTCCTTTTCCGGCTTGTTCGTGAGCGAAACGCGAATCGTGTCGCCGATTCCCTCCGCAAGGAGAATGCCAAGCGCAACCGAACTGCGCACCGTGCCCGGCAGGAGCGTCCCCGCCTCCGTCACGCCGAGATGGAGCGGGCAGTCCGTCCGCTCCGCGAGTTCGCGATACGTCGCCAGCGTCTCCGCCACGTTCGACGCCTTGGCGGAAATGACGACGTCGCGGAATCCCTCGTCCTCCAGAATCTTCAGGTGCTTGAGGGCGGACGAGACAAGCGTCTCGCCCTTCTCCAGACTGCCGCCGTTGACGCCGATGCGGATTGGCACGCCCTTTGCCTTCGCCGCGCGGGCGACGGCCTGCACGCGGTCGCGCGAGCCAATGTTGCCGGGGTTGAGGCGAAGCGCGTCCGCCCCCGCCGCGAGCGCGGCGAGCGCACAGCGGTAGTCAAAGTGAATGTCGGCGACAATCGGAATCGGCGACGCTTTCCGCACCTCGCCAAGGACGCGCGCCGCGTCCACGTCCGGCACGGTGAGGCGGAAGACGTCGCACCCCCGCGCGGCGCAGTCCATGAGCTGGCGGAGACACGCCGTCGCGTCGTGCGGATCGGCGTTTCCCATCGTCTGCACGCTCACCGGCGCACCGCCGCCGAGCGGTAGATTCCCGACCTTAAGGCTGCGCGTCTGCTTTCTCGAGAACATTCGTCTGTGCGTTGGCGTCCGGCCGGTAGGAATGAATCTTGTAGCTCCGCCAGCCGTCCTTCAGAATGAGAACGGCCATCAGCCCCATCAAGAGAAACATGAAGCCCATCGAGACTTTCGCGACAAACCAGTCGGGCAGCCGCCGCCGGCAGACAAGCGCGATGAACGCAAAGAGGATCAGCCCGCCATCGAGAACGGGAATCGGCAGGAGATTGAGCACGGCGAGGTTCACGTTCAGGAAACGCAGGAACCCGAGTCCGTCCCACTTGTCGCGGCGAACCTGACGGTAGAGGCCCTCGGCGATCATGACCGGCCCGCCGAGCGCGCCCGCCGTCGCCTTCGCTTCCTTCGGCGTGACCAGCCCTTTCAGAACGCGGAAGATCGACCCCGCGTCCCACGCGAGCTGCTTCCACGGACTGCGCGCCGGCATCCACGCGACAGCCCCGGTCGCATTCGTCTCGCTCACGGCCAGGATGTACCACGCGCCCGTGACCGCATCGCGCGTCGGCGTGACGGAGAGCCGCACCTCCTCCGGACGCTCGACGCCGCGCGCGACGACGAACTCGACCGGCTTGCCGCCCGCAATCTGGACTTCCGTCTGCATCTCCGACCACGTCTCGACGGGACGCCCGCCGACGGAACGAACGACGTCCCCGGCCTTCAGGCCCGCCGCAGCCGCCGGGCCGCCCTCTGGCACGCGCCCGATTTTCGCCGCAAGCGTTCCGAACTTCGCGCCCGGCACAAGCGAAAGGCCGACGGCCAGAACAACCGCCAAAACAATGTTCATCGCCGGACCGGCGACGGCGACGGCCATCTCCTTCCACGCCGGAATGCGCGAAGACGGCGTCTTCGCACGCGCTCCCTCGTCCTTTCGCCCCTTCGACGAACTCTCCAACGCCTTCGTCCCTTCAGGGTCGACGTCGGGAATGGAGACGTAGCCGCCGAGCGGAATCCAGCCGACGCGATACTCGACGCCCCGCACGGTCTTCTTCCAAAGCGCATGGCCGAAGCCGATGGAAAACGCCTCGACCCGAAGGCCGAGCTTCAGCGCGACAATGAAATGGCCGAACTCGTGCACGAGAATCGCGAGCGCAAACAGCAGCACGCAAAGGACGATGTAAAACGCGGTTGTCAACAGTTCAAGCATGGTCAGTCAGTCGCACGCACATGCGCATGGAATCAAAAGCCCCTTTCCGAAACAAGCCACTGGCGCGGACGACCTGAAGAATCGCCGCGCCAGTGCCCACGCAAGCGAGCGTCAAGAGAAACGGACGCTCGCGCACGATCAGCCGTTGCGCTTCTCGAAGTCCTTCATGAAATCGACGAGCGCCTCGACGCCCGCCAGCGGGAAGGCGTTGTAGATCGACGCGCGCAGCCCGCCGACCGAACGATGGCCCTTGAGCGACGACATGCCGAGCTTCTTGGCCTCGTCGAGGAACTGCTTCTCCAGCGCCTCGTCGCCGCCCTTGATGCGCCACGTCACGTTCATGTTCGAGCGGAACTCCGGCAGGGCCGTGCCCGTCCAGAAGTCGCTCGAGTCGATGACGTCATAGATCTTCTTCGCCTTTTCGGCGTTGAGCTTGAAGAGGTTCTCCTTGCCCATCTTCTTCACCCACTTCATCGTCTCGCCAAAGACGTAGATGCCCCACGTCGGCGGCGTGTTGTAAAGCGAGTCGTTGTCGACGTAGGTGCGGTACTGGAGCATCGTCGGGATGTTCTCCGCGCCCTTCGCGGCGAGTTCCTTGCGGATCGCGACGACGGCCATGCCCGACGGGCCGAGGTTCTTCTGCGCGCCCGCGTAGAAAAGGTCGAACTTCGTGTAGTCGCGCTCGCAGGAGAGAATGTCGGAGGACATGTCGCAGAAGAGCGGCGAACCCGTCACGGGGAAGTTGCGGAGCGTCGCGCCGGCAATCGTCTCGTTCGAGCAGATGTGGCTGTACGCCGCGCCCGGCGTCCACTTCCACTCGTCGTCGCGCGGCATGCGCGTCGGAATGTCCTTCTGGCAGTCGGCCGCGACGTTCACGGTCGCGCCGCGAAGCTTCGCGACGAGCTGCGCCTCCTTGAGCGCCTTCGCAGACCACGTGCCCTGCTTGCCGTAGTCGGCGACCGCCCCCGCCGCGAGAAAGTTCATCGGAATCATCGCGAACTGCATCGACGCGCCGCCCTGGATGAAGCAGACGCTCCAGTCATCATCAAGACCGCACAGTTCCTTGAACGTCGCAATCGCCTCCTGGTGAATCGCGTCATAGTCCTTGCCGCGATGCGACATCTCCATCACGGACATGCCGCAGCCCTTGTAGTCGACGAGTTCCTTCTGCGCGTCCTGCAGGACATCCAAGGGGAGAACCGCGGGACCCGCGGAAAAGTTATAGGCTCTGGCCATTTTTCGCTTCCTTACTTTTAGAGTTTATCGTGTTTTTGTTTGTTTATCCGCCCGTAGAGTTTATCAAGTGGGCGAATGAAATCGAATTATACGCTTTTTCGCGCCGTTCAGCAAGTGACCCCGGCCTCCGGCGTCTGGTGGATTCGCGCGTTCGCCGCCGCGACCTTCTCCTTGAGCGTCTCCTTGTACGCCCGGAACTTCGCGCGCAAACCCGCGTCGGCCGTGCCGAGAACCTGGACGGCCAGCAAGGCGGCGTTCGTCGGGCCGGCGTTCCCGCAGGCGACCGTCGCGACCGGAACCCCCGACGGCATCTGCACAGTCGCATAGAGCGCGTCCAGTCCGTTCAGCGCGCCGCCCGCGACAGGAATGCCGATGACCGGCAAGACCGTCGCCGCCGCAAGGACGCCGCCCAAATGCGCCGCGCCGCCGGCGGCGGCGACGATGACCTTGAGGCCACGCGCCTCCGCCGTCCGCGAATACTCCAGCGCGACGTCCGGCGTGCGGTGCGCGCTGATGACGCGCGTCTCGTACGCGACCCCGAACGACGCCAGGGTGACGCACGCCTTCTGCACCAGCGGCCAGTCCGAGTCCGACCCCATGACAATGCCAACGAGAGGCTGCTCCATCTTCTGATTTCCTTTCCTTGTCTGCGGACGCGCCTCAGCGCGCCGCCTCTTCAATCCAGATGTTGCGGAACTGAATCGCCCCGCCCTCCGACTGGAGCGCGACGGCGCCACGCGCGACGGACACGCCGCGCAACCGGTTAAGCTCGACGCCGTTGACGCGATTGACGAGCGTGTCGCCCGTGAGCTCGACTTCGAGGACGTTCCACTCGCCGAACGGCCGCTCGACGTCCGCGCCCTTCCGAGGGGCCTTGGTGATGCCCGAAAGCGGCTGCGCCGGGTCAAAGGGCGTGGACGGCTCGAAGCCCGCGAAGCGGAAGCCCGCCAGACCCAGCACGTCGCCCATCGCCCCTCGGCAGAGCTGGTTCTCAAGGCACGTCGGAATGAACGTCCCGCGCTCGTCGGCAAGGCGCACGAAGACGCCGGAGTTCGGCCGCTCCGTCTCCCGCCACCAGCGGTACTCGACGTGCAGGCGGAAGTCGCCGAAGTCGCCGCGCTTCGTGCGCAGGTAGCCGAACGGCGTCCCCGTCGTCAGGATCGTCCCGTCCTTGACGAACCACGTCGGCTCGTTCGCCGCGTAGCCGCCCGTGACGTCATGATCCGCGACCGCCGTCCAGCCGGCGAGATCCTTCCCGTTGAAGAGCGCGACCCGCTCGGCGCGCGCCGCGAAAACCGCCGCGCCGCCCACGAGAATCGCGCACCCGAACGCCTTCATGTCCTTGCGCATCTTTGGACTCCATCCGCCTTAGGCGAGATCCTTCATCGTGACGACCTTCGGGTTGACGCCGGGGTTCGTCATCGGCTTCAGCGCCTTCGTGTCGAACGCATAGCCGTCCGGACCGAGCGGCCAGACGACCGGGGCCGTGTTGAGAACCGTCGCCTTGAAGCCCTGGAGCGTCGCGCCCATGTTGCCGGTGTGCGAGGAGTTGCAGCCCTCGTTCTCGATCACGAACGGATGCGCATAGCCCTTCGCCATCAGGTTCTCGAGGAACTTCGTCCAGTCGCACGAGTCGTTCCCGCCGAAGCCGGGGAGGCGCGGCTCGTAGCTCAGGCGGTCCCACTCGCCGCCCGGAAGCGGCACGCCCGCCTTCCGCGCGAGCGCGGCGTTCACGGACTGCTGCGGATAGAGGCGGCCCCAGTGGACGGCCTCCGCGTCGTTGACGAAGTTGCGCGTGCCCTTGATGTGGACGCGGCGAAGCTTGCGGAAGTCCATCGCGTTGATGACGTCCGTCGGGTCGATGTGCTGCCAGACGTCGTGCGAGGGGTCGTACGTCTCCTGCAGCGCGCTGTCGTCGTCGAGGATCGCGTACATGAGCTTGCGCGCCGCGAGGCAGCCCGGCAGGTTGTTGTAGGCGTCCGGCGCGGTGACAGGCTGCCAGCCCTCCATCGGGCAGTTCTCGACGCAGACCGTCACGCCGAGCGACTTCGCGTAGTCGAGGATCGGCTGGAAGACCTTCTTGAACTTCGTGAGGTTCTTCTCGAAGCCGCCGTCCTGACGGCCCAGCACGTGATCATAGCCGACGAACGTGCCGCAGACGACGTCGTTCGCGTCGCCGCCGAGCATTGCCGCGATGCGGATGAGCTTGAGGACGTGGTTCTGGTTCACGACCTGAAGCTCCGGCTTGCCGCCGATGAGGTTGTCGTACGCGCCGACGGAGATGCGGAGGTTCTCGCGGTTACAGATGTCGATCACCTGCCGCGCGCGTTCCGGCGTGAAGTGGTCATAGTCGAGATGCGTCGCGATGTGATCCTGGCGATCGGTGTCGCGGCGGAAGACGCACAGCTCAAGGCCCTGCGCACCAACGGCCTTCGCGCGCTTCACGACCGCCTCGAAGTCGGGATCCGCCGCAAACGCGCTCGTCATGAGCCAAATCGGGTTGTTGTTCGGCTTCGGCTTCGCGGCGTGCGCGAGCGCGTCGCTCGCGGACAGCCCGCCCAAGGCGGCAACGGCCGCCGCGCCCTTGAAAAAGTCCCTTCTCGATGTCTGCATGTCAGTGCTCCTTTTGTTCTCCTTGCTAAAAACGGCGGCAATTATACCATCCGCGCGGCCTCCTGCCAAGGGGGCTTGAGGCGTTCTTGCTGACCCATCCCCTTTACAAGTCACCGACCGACGTCTATCCATGGAAGACGTCACCGCCCCGAACGGGACATGGCGACGCGGTTGCCCGGCAGGAAGCGCAGAAAGCCTTTCAGGCGCAACTGGAGCGCGAGGGAACTGACGCGCGCAACCGGAAGCTTCGTCTTCCGCACCAGTTCGTCGATCGAGACGCCGACCTCGTCTACGTGCAGCATGACAAGTGCCTCCTCGACCGAATACGCCGGCTGCTCCGGATCCGTCGCCGGCGCGTCCTCACCCCTCTTCGCCGCGCGCGACGGGAGAAGTTCGCTCATCGCCTCCAGCACGTCGTCCGCATGGCGCACGAGAATCGCCCCGTCGCGGATGAGCTGCAGGCAACCGGCGGACATCCGGCTGTCCACGCGCGCCGGAACGGCCATGACCGTGCGACCGAGGTCGGCGGCGATGGCCGTCGTAATGAGCGTCCCCGAACGGGCCGGCGCCTCGACGGCGACGACACCGCGCACGAGCGCCGCGACGACATGGTTGCGGATGGGGAACGTCTCGCGGTCCGGCGGTCGCCCGAACGGGAATTCGCTCACGACGGCGCCGCCCTTCTGCACGATTTCGCGCGCGAGGTCACGGTTCGCCTCCGGATAGAAGCGGTCCAGCCCCGAACCGATCACGCCGACCGTCACGCCACCGGCCGCGAGCGCGCCGCGATGCGCCTCCGCGTCAATGCCCAGCGCCAGGCCCGAAACGACCGACCAGCCGGCTTTCGCGAGGTCAAATGCCAGACGGTTCGCGAGATCCTTGCCGTAGGTCGTCGCCCGGCGCGTGCCGATGAGCGCAATCCCGGCTTTCGCGAGGGCCTTCACGTCGCCCTTCACGTAGAGCGCGAGCGGACGCCCCGGCGCCGCGCGCAACTGGGGCGGATAGTCCGTGTCCGCCGGCGTGAGAATCGTCACGCCAAACTTCTTCGCCTGCGCACATTCGGCCGCCCAATCGACAACCCCGCCCGTGCGCGAAACCTTCTTCGATTCTGGATAGGCGGCCCAGGCCGCCGCAACGGAACCTGCACGCTGCGCAAGTTCCTCGACCGTCGCAAACCCGACGTGATCCGTCAAGTTGAAGGCAATGTAGGCCTCGCGGTCGGTCATGGGAAAAGTGGCAGCCCCAAGGAGAGTCGAACTCCTCTACCAAGCATGAAAAGCTCGTGTCCTAGCCGATAGACGATGGGGCCAAGTTCAACAGGCGTGTAGTATATCATATTTCGCGCGTGCCGTGCAAGTGCGTACGGCACGCGCCCGACGTTCAGCCCTGCTGCTTCTGCTTCAAGGCCTGGCTCACCGCGAGCATGCGCTCGGAGAGATCCTGGAAGCCGACGTCGCTCGAATAGACGTCCTTGTAGTACTGGTACGCCTTTTCGAGGTCGCCCGCCGACTCGGCGCAGAGGCCAAGCTGGTAGACGACGTTCTTCTTGAGCTCGTCCATCGTCGGAATCGCGTCGCGCGCCGTCTCGAGCTGCATGACGCCCATGTCGGTCTGCCCCTGCGCGAGGAAGCACATCGCGAGGTAGTAGAGCGCCCAGAGGCGATCCTTCGGCGACTTCTGCGCGAGCTGCAGGTGCGTCAGGGCCTCGTCGTAGTAGCCGTAGGTGTAGTACTGCTTGCCCAGCTCGAAGCGCAGGTGCAGGTCGTTCGGATAGCGCTCGACGCGCTGGGCGAGGTCGTCGAAGACGAACTGGTTCTTCTCGCCCTCCATGTTGACGGCCTCCTCTTCGCGGCCCTCCGCACGCAAGGCGTCGATCTGCTGGTCGTAGTACTGAACCTTCGTCTGCGAAAGCATGCGATCCAGTTCGGGATCCATCGTGCCGGACGCCTCGATCGCCTGCTGGAGGACGTCAATCGCCTCGTAGTAGCGCTTGCCCTGGATGTAGATGCGCGCAAGCGCGCGACGGGCGTTCATGTTCTTCGGCTCCGCCTCGATTTGCTTGAGCTTCTCCTGGATGAGCGCCTCGGCGTCGTCGCCCGTGACGACCGCCTTGTTCGCGGCGTCGAGCTTCGCGGCCTGCTCCTTGTTCGCGATCAGGTTCTGGAAGCCGCCCTTCTTGCCGACCGACTGCTCCCAGCCCGCGTTCATCGTCGCCCGCGCCTCGGTGTTCTTGAGGAGCTGCAGGACGCGCTGGTCGCCGGGCTTGAGCGCCGCGAGCTTCTGGTAGGCGTCGCGCGCCTTGTCCCAGCGGTTCGCCATCGTGTAGTAGGTCGCCACGCGCTCAAGGAGCGCCGGATCCTTGTTCGAGCACTCGTAGGCCGCCTCGACCGAAATCGCCGCGTGGTCGGCCTTGCCGGCCGCCTCCGCCGCCTTGACCGCCGTCTCGATGTTGTCCGCGTCCAGCGGATTCTGCGAGAGGAGCTTCTCCGCCTCGGCCATCGCCTCGACGGCCTTGCCCTTCTTGATGAGGGCGGCGATCTTCTGCCGCGCCATCATGTAGCCGAGCTTCGCGCCGAAGCCGGCCTTTCCGTTCTTGCGGAAGTTCGCGATCTGCGCCGCGCGCAGGAGCTTGCGCGTCTCCAGAACGTCCGGCGCCGCCGCAACCGCCTCCATCAGCATGTCCACCGCGAGCTCGTAGCGACCCGTCTCCAGGGCCTGCCGCCCGCGATTCGTGAAGTTCTGCGCCTTCTGCGCCAAGTCAACCGCCATTACGAGACCTCCAGTCGCGCGTCATCCAGTTTGCCGATCACGTTGCCGGCCTTGTAAGTCTTCAGCATGAAATGCGTTGCCGTCGAGAGGACGCCGTCGATCGTCGACAGATCCTGCGCGACAAACTGCGCGACGTCCTGCAGGCTTTCGCCCTTCACGAACACAAGCAAGTCGTAGGCCCCGCTCATGAGAAAGCAGGCCTCGACCTGCTCGAACTTCGAGACGCGCTCGGCCAGCTTGCCGAACCCGCAGTCGCGCTGCGGCGTGATCTTCAGCTCGATCACGGCATGAACTTCATTCGTCTTCATGTTCACTTCTCCCATTTGAGATTGAGGACGTCATCCACGACCTGACGCGCCAGGTCTTCGGCCATCCGCCCGGAGGCATCGCGTTGCGCCGTCGTCAGGTCCTGCCCGACGGCAAACGAGGCCCGCGCCGTGTAGCGGCGGTTGTCGACCAGAACCTTGCCCAGACGCTTGTCGATGACGGAAACCGAAAATTCGCCCACCAGCTCGTAGCTGGAGATCCGCAGGCCCGAACGGCGGTCGTACGCGACGGATCCCCCGCCGGCGGACAGCACCGTCCCCTGGATCTCCAGCGCGGCCTCGCCCGTCGGACGAATCGCGAACGTGCCCTCGCGCTGGAACTCGCGCAGAACCTGCCGCGCGGCGACGGCGCCGACTTCCTGGAGCGCGGACTCGTTGCGGAACGTCGGCACGGCCACCGTGCGCACCTCGGCCGGCACAGCCGGCCGCCACCGATAGTTTGCCCCGCAACCGCAGACGAGGCCGACGAGGGCGACAGCCGCCCCCAGGCGCAGACCGATCTTCATTGTTCGGAACCTTTCTTCAATTCGGCGAGCCGCGCGCGGACTTCGACGGCGCGCGGACTGCCCGGATGCTGCGAAAGAAACTTCTCGTAGGCGTTGATCGCGCTCCGCGTCGTGCGCGTCCGCGAATCGTAGAACGCCGCGCTGCGATACGCTTCCTCCGCCAACAGGTCGTCGACGCGCGCGCGCATCGTCTCCAGATCCGCGCGGTCGGTCTCGCGGCACGACGCGAGCGCCATCGTGAGGAAGCCCAGCGTGTCACGCGCACGCGACCGGTTGTAGGCGTGGTCGTCCAGCAGAACCATCCGCGCCCCGGCCTCGTGCCGCAGCGCGACACGCGCCTCCTCGGCGTCGGGATAGAGGTTGCGCAGATTCTCGTAGACCTGCACGGCCTTGCCGTATTCGCCCGCCTTCTCGCGGAGCGCGCCGATTTCAAGCATCGCCTCGGCCACCCATTTCGCGCCCGGCGCATGCAGGACGCACGCCTCGTAGGCGCGGCGGACGTCCACGACGTTCTCGAAGTGGACGAACATCACCTCCTTGCCCTCGGCCTTCATCTGCCGCGCGACGTCGTAGAGCTTGTCGGCGATCTTGTCGTAGTCGATCTGAAGCGAATAGAAGTCGAGAAGATAGCGGTACTCCGCAAACGCCGCCTCCGTGTCGCCGAGACGCGAGAGGCACAGCTCGGCAAGGGCACGCTGGGCCTTCGGAGCCTCCGTCGCCGTCGGCCACTCGCGCACGAGCGCGTCCAGCTGGCGGCGCGCCTTCCTGAAGTCGCCCGCGCGGATCAGGTCAACGCAATAGGCCAGCTGGCTTTTCGCGTCCGCCTGGTTCGGCCCGAAGAGAAACGCGAACCAGCGCGGGCTCTTGCGCGAGGGGCTGACAATCTCCTTCTCGTTGTCAAAGCCGGGGTAGGCGTCGGTCGCGTAGCGAACGCCCGTCTGCGGGCCGCCGGCGCCCGGCGTCTGGATATCCTGCGCCAAGGACGGCCGAACGAAAAGAGTCGCGGACAGAGCCGCGAGAGAAAGCGATAGGAGCGTTTTGTTCACGCGCCACATTATACCATAATCCCGCGCATTCCGTCTCTTGCGCGACCCGCGCGCCTCACCAGAACTGCCACTGTCCGCAGCGGATGACGTAAAGCCCCAGGACGAGGTTCGTGACGACGTGCGCGACAATGGCCGCGAAGAGTCCCAGACGCTTCGCCAGCAGCCCGTAGACGACGCCCGCCACCGCGCCGACGTGCCACCGGTCGCCATGCTCGACCGCGAACAGGACGACCATCCACCCGAATCCCGCGAAGTCGACGAGCCACCGTCGGAAGAAAAGCTCCTCCGCGACCGGAATCACGAACGCGCTCGCCGCCAGCTTGGCGACGGTCAGCGGCCAGCCGCAGACCGCCGGCGCATAGGGCGACGACGCGGCCGCAACGGCAGACGGGAACAGGACGTCGGGGGCGACCCAAATCGCGAAAACGGCCAGCCCCGCGAACGCGCCCACCCCCGCCGCGCGCGCCCAGGCGGACGCCGAACGCGCCGCCGGGCGATAAAACGCGCCGCCGAGCAGAAGGAGTGCCGCCGTCACGCCGCCGCGCACGGCGTACATCTCCGCCGTCGCCGGCAACACGGTCATCAGCGCCATCCACGCCGCATAGGGCGCAACAAGCGCAACGTTTCTCCGGCACAAGCCCTTCTTCTCGTCAAAATCCACCTTCCGATTCCTTTCCTTAGCGAACGAGGAAAACAAGCCCCTTGCGGTAGCCAAACGACAGAACCCTTCCGCCTCTCGTCAG
>CAYQUI010000051.1:0-14070 GCA_964420685.1 uncultured Lentisphaeraceae bacterium
GAGAAGATGACCAAGAAGCAGGTCTATCTCGACATCAAGGAAGTCCAGGGCGCGGATGCCGATGCGCAGCTCGTCGCCGAGGGCATTGCCCAGCAGCTCGAGCGCCGCATCATGCTCAAGCGCGCGATGAAGCGCGCGATGAAGGTGGCGATGGACATGGGCGTGGACGGCATCAAAGTCCATGCGGGCGGCCGCATCAACGGCGCGGAAATCGCGCGCGTCGAGTGGTCCCGCGAGGGCAAGGTTCCGCTGCACACGCTGCGTGCGAACATCGACTACGGTTTCGCGGAAGCCAACACCACGGCCGGCAAGATCGGCATCAAGGTGTGGATCTGCAAGAGAGAGGGTTTCCAGGCCCGTCCGTCCCGCGGCGACCGTCGCGGCGACCGTCGCGAGCGTGGTGACCGCAAGGAGGGGAGGTAAGCCATGCCGTTGATGCCCAAGAGAGTCAAGTACCGCAAGGTCTCCAAGGGGAACCGCGCGGGCTACGCCACGTCGGGCACGGAGCTCGCGTACGGCGAGTTCGGCCTCAAGGCCCTGACGCGCGGCCTTCTCACGGCCACGCAGATCGAAGCCTGCCGCGTTGCGATCAATCGCGAGATGAAGCGCAAGGGCAAGCTCTGGATTCGCGTGTTCCCGGACAAGCCCGTCACCCGCAAGCCGATTGAAGTCCGCATGGGCGGAGGAAAGGGCAACCCGGAGTTCTGGGCGGCCGTCATCCTCCCCGGCAAGGTCCTCTTCGAGGTCGGCGGCGTGAGCGAGGAAGTCGCGAAGGAGTGCCTCCGTCTCGCGGCGACCAAGATCGGCATTCACACCAAGTTCATCACCCGCGCAGGAGTCAAGATCTAATGAGCACGGAAACTGTTAATCGCGGCGCGCGCAAGCTTCGCAAGGGCGTCGTCGTTTCGAAGTCCGGCGCGAAGACCGTCAAGGTGGCGGTCTCGTACCGTGAAGTCCACCCCGTGTACGGCAAGGTCATCACGCGCACGAAGAACTATCATGCGCACGACGAGGCCGACACGGCCAAGGTCGGTGACGCCGTCACCATCGTTGAGACGCGTCCGATGTCCGCCACGAAGCGGTGGCGCATCGTCGCGAAGTAAAAGGAGAAGACAACCATGTTGCAGGAACTCTCCAACCTCGTGGTTGCGGACAACACCGGCGCCAAGCGCGCCATGTGCTTCCGCATCCTCAAGCAGCGCAAGGAGTACGCGCATCTCGGCGACGTGATCCGCGTGGCGATCAAGGAGGCGTCGCCGACGTCCTCCATCAAGAAGGGCTCTGTCGCGACGGCGGTCATCGTCCGCACGGGCAACCCGATTCGCCGTGCCGACGGCTCGACCGTCCACTTCGACCAGAACGCATGCGTCCTCGTCGACTCGAAGCTCAACCCGATCGGAACCCGCGTGTTCGGGCCGGTCGCTCGCGAGCTCCGCGACAAGAACTACATGAAGATCCTCTCGATGGCCCCGGAAGTGGTCTGATCAAGGAGCAACGAAAATGGCTATCGCAAGAATCAGGAAGAACGACACCGTGATCTGCACCTGCGGCAACGACGCGGGCAAGACGGGCACGGTCTTGAAGGTCGACCCCAAGAAGGGCGTCGGGATCGTCGGCGGACTCAACGTCCACAAGAAGGCGGTTCGTCGCACGGAAAAGACGGCGGGCGGCCTCATCGACAAGGAACTCCCGATCCGTCTCTGCAAGCTCATGCCCTACGATGCCGAGAAGAAGTGCGGCACGCGCGTGAGGACGGGCGAGAAGGACGGCAAGAAGGCCCGCGTCTCGGTCAAGAGCGGCAAGGCCCTCTAAGGTAAGGAACATTCATCATGGCAAGACTCAAAGACGAATATGCGAGCCGCATGGTTCCCGAGCTTGAGAAGAAGCTCGGCACCACGAACAAGATGCTCGTTCCCCGCCTTCAGAAGATCGTCATCAACATGGGCTTCGGCATCGTCTCGAAGGACGAGCAGAAGACTCTCGTCGATGACCTGACGGCGATCACCGGCCAGAAGCCCATGCTCTGCAAGGCGAAGAAGTCGATCTCGAACTTCAAGCTCCGCGAGGGCATGGTCATCGGCGCGAAGGTCACGCTGCGCGGCGTTCGCATGTGGGAGTTCGCCGACCGTCTCATCTCGGCGGCCCTCCCCCGTATCCGCGACTTCCGTGGCGTTCCGAACCGCGGTTTCGACGGCGCGGGCAACTACACGCTCGGCGTCAAGGAGCACACGATCTTCCCCGAACTCGTGGACTCGTCCGCGCATTCGGGCATGGACATCACGTTCGTGACCTCGTCCACCGACAACAAGGCCTGCAAGGAGTTCCTCAACTCCCTGGGCATGCCGTTCGCAGGAAGGAACTAAGTCATGGCTAAGCAGTGTCTCATCGAAAAGCAGAAGAAGACGCCCAAGTTCAAGGTGCGTGCGTATAACCGCTGCCAGCGCTGCGGCCGTCGCCACGCCTATCTCCGCAAGTTCGGCGTCTGCCGTCTCTGCTTCCGCGAACTCGCCGTCGCCGGCCTGATTCCCGGCGTCACGAAGGCGTCGTGGTAACCGAACAGGAGAGGAATCCAAGAAAATGTCCATCGATCCCATTTCCGACATGCTGTCGTCGATCCGCAACGGACAGAAGGCTCGCCTTTACTCCGTCGAGACGCCCTCCAGCACTCTCAAGGCCGAGATCGCCCGCGTCATGAAGGAAGCCGGCTACATCGCCGACTGCGTCACGACGAGCGAATTCCCGAAGAAGCTCGTGATCACGCTGAAGTACTCGGATCGGGCGGTTCCCGCCATCCGCGAGATCAAGCGCGTCTCGAGGCCGGGTCTCCGCCGCTACGCCGCCGTCAGCAAGATCCCGTCCGTCCTCGACGGCATGGGCCTTGTGATCCTCTCCACGTCGAAGGGCGTCATGAGCGGCGCTCAGGCGAAGAAGGAGAACCTTGGCGGCGAAGTCATCTGCACGGTCGCTTAATATCAGGAGCTAAAGACAATGTCTCGAATCGGTAAAGAACCCGTCAAGCTCGCCGAGGGCGTCGTTGCCACGATCGCGGGCCAGACGGTGACGGTCAAGGGCAAGCTCGGTGAGCTGTCCTACACGATGCATGAGGGCATCACGGCGAAGGTGGAGGACGGGAACATTCTCGTCGCGTGCGCCGACGACTACAAGTTCGGCAACTTCCACGGTCTCGCCCGCGCGCTGATCAACAACATGGTGATCGGCGTGTCTGCCGGCTACACGAAGCAGCTCTCCATCGAGGGCACGGGCTTCAAGGCCGTCCTGAAGGGCCAGGACCTTTCGCTCTCGCTCGGCTTCGCGTCCCCGAAGGTCTACGCGATTCCTGCGGGCCTGACGGTGACCGTCGAGAACGACGGTCTCCAGGTCACGATCAAGGGCATCGACAAGCAGTCCGTCGGCGAAGCCGCCGCGCGCATCCGCGCGTACTATCCGGCCGAGCCGTACAAGGGCAAGGGCATCAAGTACGTCGGCGAGGTCATCCGCCGCAAGCAGGGCAAGAAGGTCGCCTAATCGCGGCGCAAGGAGAACGAAAAATGTTCAATCGCAAAGTTCAGCGTCAGAAGAGGCATCTCCGCCTCCGTCAGCGCGTGATTGGCACGGCGGCGCGTCCGCGCATGTCGATCTGCGTGACGAACAAGCACATGTACGTCCAGTTCATCGACGACGACGCGGGCCGCACCCTTGCCCAGGCGAACAGCCTCAAGGACGAGAAGGCCAACCTCGAGGTCGCCAAGGCGCTCGGCGCGAAGGCGGCGGAGGCCGCGAAGGCGGCGGGCATCTCGCTCGTCGTGGTCGATCGTGGCGGGCGCAAGTACACGGGCCGCGTTGCGGCGATCGTGGAAGCCGCCGTTGCCGGGGGCGTCGCCATCTCGGCCAAGAAGGAGGAGAAGTAAGCCATGGCATTCAATCGTGACAAGCGTCAGGAGCAGGACGACGCGCTCGACGAGCACACCGTCTTCATCAACCGCTGCGCCAAGACCGTCAAGGGCGGTCGCCGCATGAGCTTTTCCGCCGTCATCGTCGTCGGTGACAAGGAAGGCAAGGTCGGCGTCGGCTTCGGCAAGGCCAACGAGGTCGCCGATGCGATCCGCAAGGGCGGCGAGGCGGCGCGCAAGGACATGCGCAAGGTCGTCATGAAGGGCAAGACCATCCCGCACGACGTCGAGGGCGTCTGCGACGGCGGCCGTGTCATTCTGAAGCCGGCGGAAGAGGGCACGGGCCTTATCGTCGGCGGCGGCATGCGCCCCGTCCTTGAGGCGGCCGGCATTCGTGATGCGGTCGGCAAGTCGCTCGGCTCGAAGAACCGTCTCAACGTGGTCAAGGCCACGCTGAACGCGCTTTCGAAGCTCCGCAGTGCCGAGGAAATCGCGGCGACCAGGGCGTAAGCGAGAAAGGAGAACTCTAAAATGGAACTGCATTCTCTCACGAATACCCCCGGCGCGCGCGAGCGTCGCAAGCGCGTTGGCCGCGGTTGCGGCTCGGGCCTCGGCAAGACCTGCGGCAAGGGCCAGAAGGGCCAGCAGTCGCGCAAGGGCCACAAGCACAAACTCATGTTCGAAGGCGGCCAGATGCCGCTCGTCCGCCGTCTGCCGAAGCGTGGCTTCAACAACGCCGCGTTCAACGCGAAGGCGCTCGCCGTCAACGTCTCCGACCTCGAAAAGAAGTTCGAGGCGGGTGCCGAGATCACGGTCGAGACGCTTGCGAAGGCGGGCTTCTCGGACAACAAGCAGCCGAAGATCAAGATTCTCGGCACGGGCGAGTTGACGAAGAAGTTCACCGTGAAGGTTCCGTGCTCGGCCGCCGCGAAGGCGAAGATCGAGGCGGTTGGCGGCACGGTTGCCTAAGCAACGGCATCCGTTGCGAAAAAGGAAGCCACGATTGAGGAGAATCGTGGCTTCTTTTTTTCGGCTTGTTCAAGCATACGTCAAGAGGGAAGAAAGCCATGCCGATTCGTTTTCCTGTCGTTCTTCTAGCGTGGGTGTCGTGCAGTGTGTGCGGCGGCTTGACGGCTTTTGCCACGTCGTGCGTACCGTCGGCGCGGACGGTTGACGTTGCGTCGGAACAGGTTCTCCTCAAGGGCTTTACGGTTCGGCTTCGCGTCGACTTCACGGATGTGGCGGCCGATGAGACGCTCTATGAAGTCGGCCCGGCGCGGCTTGCGTTTCGCCTGGCCGGCAAGACGAAGGGGCTGGAGACCTATGATCTCCGGGCGGGCAACTATCTCAACTTCCCGTTGCCGGACGGATCGTGTCCCGTCATTGAGGCGACGATCTGCGAGACGGCCGGGCGCGTCGGCATTCCCCTCGGCTTTCTGAAACGGACGGGCGGTGTTCATGAAGTGACGCTCAACTTCTCGCCCGTGCACTGGACGATTTGCGTGGACGGACATCAGGACGATGACATGCCCGTGCCGCGCGCGCCGGTCGTCTGGCCGGCGACAACGGCGGAGCGGGTGTTTTCCTCTCGCGTGAAGTCGGCCGTCTTCCAGTCGCCTGCGGACGCGGAGGCGTTGCCGCCGTCGCCGGATGCGCGGCGTATCGTTCGTCCCATTCAGTACTGGACGCCGGATGACCACAACGCCTGGGTGGGTGACGTGGCCTTGGGTTGCTGGAAGGGCCGTTTTCATGTCTTCTATTTGTTCGATCGTCGTCATCACGGTTCGGGCGGTGGCGCGGGACGGCATTTCTTCGCGCATCTCTCGTCCGCCAATCTTACGGACTGGGATGAGCATCCCGTTGCCGTGCCAATCGAGAAATGGTGGGAATGCCTCGGCACGGGGACGCCGTTTACGATGGACGGGAAGTACTGCTTGGCCTATGGCCTCCACACCGAACGTTTTCAGCCGCAGGCGAAGGGATGCCCGGAGGGCGGGACTTATGCGGTTTCAGACGACGGCATTCATTTCCGCAAGTCGGGTCTCCTGATTACAACGGATCGCAATCCGAGCGTCTACAATCGTGCCGACGGGCGGTTGGGCATGGGGACGGCGAACGGGCAGTTGTTCTGCGCGGACGCCGGACAGTGGAATTGGGCGGCGGATGGCGCGAAGGCGCCGACGGGCGGCGACTGCCCTGCGCCGTTCATTTGGGGTGACCGCGAATATTTGCTTCAGGGGTTCTACTGGATGGCGTCGCGTCCGCTGGGCGGCGCGTGGGAGGATTGGGCGGCTTCGGGCGACGACCTCTACGAGGGCTTGGGCGTTCCGATGGTCGCGTCCTGGACGGGGGATCGGAAGGTTTATGTCGGCTGGCTCAACCATGTGCATGGTTGGGGCGGTTGGCTCGTCTTCCGCGAACTCGTCCGTTTCCCGGATGGCAAGTTGGGCCTGAAGTGGCTGGCTGAAACGCCGCCGCCGGTTCCGCCGAAGACGTTCGCCGTGACGGACGTGTCGCGGCCGTTCGTCCTGCGGGCCGAGTCGCAGACGGGCGGCGAGGCGGTCGAGTTGCGCATCGACCCGCGCGAAGGGCGGGCGCAATATGCGTTTCCGAAGAAGGGCGAAACGGGTGCGCGTGTTCGGACGGCGGCGGAGATCCTGGCCGCGCGTGCGGAGAAGGATCGGTCTGTGCGCGGCAATTTTACGGGCGATTTCGCGTGGAAGTGCGGCCCGGCGGCGATTGGGCATATTCGCGGACTGGACAAGCCGTTCGCCGTGCGTCTCGTCCAGTACTATGACGCGAAGGCGAACGCCACGATTTTCGACGCCGAAATCGCGGGTACGCGGACATTTATTACGCGCCGTGCCGGCAGGTTCGCCGACATGGCACAGCAGTAGGGAGAAAGATCGTGTTGAAAAAGAGAGTTGTTGTGTGGTCGTCGCTGCTCGTGGCGGCGACGGTCGTTGCCGGCGAGGCCGAGAACGAGAAGAGTGCGGGACTTGAAGTTTCAGGCTGGGTCAATCCCGAATTTGAGTCGGCCCACGCGAGCATGGGCGTCGTGAAGATCGCCTACCCCGTGTTCAACGTCGACTTCGGGCTTTCTGCTCAGATTCAGGAGGGTCGGTACGGCCGTCTCCTGTTTGGCACATGGACGTGTACCGACCTCAGCAACCACTACCGGGACGCGCGGCGCAACGCCTTCCAGGAAATCGATCCCCTCATCGCCTACGCCTACACGCTGCATTTCTACGAGGGCTGGAGCCTTGACTCGCAGTGGGGCGCGCAGTGGAACATCATGGACGGCTATCGTGGTGCGGGGCGTCACACCTACGACGAGTGGCAGTTCTGGGAACGCCTCAAGACCCCGTGGGGCACGACGATCTACGCCGGCATGCGCAACTTCTACCTGCCGGTGACGAAAGCCTCGGTTCGGACGGGTGTCACGCATGCGTTCGCGATTACGGACGCGCTGTCCTTCGTGCCGAACCTCTGGTTTGACGCCGGCAGCGAGCGCTGGAACACCCAGCGTTTCGGCTATGGGCCGTCGGCGGAGGAGATTTCCGGCGGGTTCAACTCGCTGTCGCTCCAGCTTTTCCTTAATTATCGCCTGACGGACTGGGTTCGCCTTTATGGCGGCGTTACCCAGTACTGTGCGACGGATCACCACGTGCGCGGCAACCTCAAGGCCAACCCGTCGCGCGAGTCCGTCACGGAACTGATGATCGTCACGCTCGGCGCGCGCCTCGAGTTCTGAGACGTGCGCGCGTGTCGCTTTGTGAAACACAGCAGGAGGACAGGATGAACGATTATTCGAAGACGGTTGCGGCGCTGAAGCGGCGCGGATACGAGGCGACGGCGGTCGCGACGAAGGAAGAGGCGGCCGCGCTTGTCCTGAAGGAGGCTGAGTCGGCGCAGTCCGTTGGCTGGGGCGGCTCGGAGAGCGTCAAGGCGCTTGGCGTACGGGATGCGCTCGTTGCGGCGGGCAAGGAGATTCGCGACCACCAGACGATGATGGATCTCTTCCTCCTTTCGGCGAACGCGCTCACCGAGGACGGGCTTATCGTCAACATTGACGGTACGGGCAACCGCGTGGCGGCCTCCATCTACGGGCCGAAGCGCGTCGTCTACGTCATCGGACGGAACAAGCTTGTCGCGGGCGGCGTCTGGGAGGCGGTCAATCGCGCGAAGCGGTGCGCCTGCGGGCCGAACTGCCGCCGTCTCGGCAAGCGGACGCCGTGCGCCGAGACGAACCTCTGCGCGGACTGCGACTCGCCCGATCGCATCTGCAAGGTGACGGCGATTTTCGACCGCTGTCCCTCGCGTACGTCAACGCGCGTCATTCTCGTGGACGAGTCGCTGGGCTACTGACCCTTCGGACACAACCCGCCGATTTGGTATAATGCGTGTCGCGCGACAGGGCGATGCAACGGCTCTTCGCGGGAAGACCATGAAGAAGACTTCTGCCAAGACCGGATTGTTTGAAACGAAGGGCGAGTTGATTGTGACGACTCTCGTCGTGTCGGCGCTCGTGCACCTCGGCGTCATGCTCTACGCGCGTCCGAAGGTCATGACGCACGTCGCCGGCGGCACGGCGCGCCAGACGGCGCGCGCGCCGATGCGCGTGACGAAGGCGACCGTGCGTCCCGAGCCCGCGCGGGTTGAGGCGTTCGACGATCAAGCCGCCGCGCGTGAAGCCCCCCGCGCGGAAACGCCGGCGGCCTTGGCGCCGCAGGCGGCCGAGATGCCCGACGTGACGCCCGCCGCCGTGGCGGCGGCCATTGCGTCCGAACCGTCCGCGCCGAAGGTCGAGACCGCCGCGCCCGTCTTTGACGCATCCCCCGTGCGGCTCGAGTCGGTCGTCTCGGCGAAGATTCCGCAGGCGCGCATCGAGACGCCGACGGTGTCCGCCGTGCCGACGCTCGTGGCTCCGCAGCCGAAGGCCGAGATGGCGGCCACGCCGCTTCTCCGGTTGACGCCATCCGTGGGGACAGACCCCGACTCGGCGTTCCTGCCGACGCAGTTGGCGCGGGCTGTCCCGCCCGCGGAGACGATGCCGCGCGCCTTTGAGCCGGCCGAGGAAGTCTACGAGAAGGTGGACGAGCAGGTTGTCGCGGCGGAAAAGGCGGCCGTCAAGGCCCTTGTCGAGTCAGACCAGGCGGCGGATCTGCCGAAGTTCGTCCACACGGCATTGACGCGGCAGGCGGACGGCGACTGGACGTATTTCAAGGTGATGGTCTCGCCGCGCGCGTCGCTCGCGGTCGTGCCGAAGGATCTCGTCGTTCTCCTGGATGCGTCGGGGTCGATCGGCTCTGATCGAATCGTCTCGATCCGCAAGGCCGCCAAGCGCATTCTGCGACAGGCGACGAACACGGGCGACCGCTTCAACCTCGTCGCGTTCCGCGATCGCTTCGCCTATGCGTTCCGCGCCTGGCAGGACTGTTCGCAGACGGCGTTCGACCGTGCGGATCGCTGGCTCAACAACCTTGCCGCGCACGGGCGAACGGATGTGTTCGCGACAATCTCCTCCGTCCTCACCCTGCCGCGCGATCCGTCGCGCCCGCTGATTGCGCTCGTGGTCACGGACGGAGACGCGAATGCCGGCGTCCGCGCGAACGCGGAGATCCTTTCGAAGTTCACGGCCCTCAACGACGGGCTGGTCTCCGTCTACATGTACGGCGTGAAGGCATCGGCGAACCGTGTGCTTCTCGACGCGCTCACGCGCGGCAACCGGGGCGAGAGCTTCGTGTTCGACGGCTGGCGCTGGCGGGCGGGCGAGGGGATTGACGGCCTGTCCGAGCGCTTCCGCGACCCGGTTCTCTCCGATTTGCGCGTCATCTTTTCGGCGGACTCGCGGGCCGAGGCGTATCCGCGCGTTCTGAAGAACCTCTATCGCGGCGGAACGGTCGAGATCGTCGGGCGCGTCCCCGCCGGGACGAAGAAGGTCGCCTTTGCGCTGCGAGGCCTCAACGGGGCGCAGGCCTACGAGGGCTTCTTCTCGCACACGCTCGACACGGCGGCAGAGGACGCGACGCTTGCCGCCGCCTGGCGCGACGAGCGGGCGATTGACGCGACGTTCCGCGAGTGAGTTTGGTATAATACGCCGCATGAATCTTGATACTCTTCTGGCGGTCAGTCCGATTGACGGACGCTATGCGAACAAGTGTGCGGAACTTCAGGAGGTCTTTTCCGAATTTGGCCTCATCAAGCGGCGCGTGCTCGTCGAGTGCGTCTGGTTGGAGGCCCTTTGCGGCGATGTGCGCATCCGCGAGTGCAAGGCCCTCTCCGCGAAGGAGCGGGCCGCGCTCCGCCGGATTGCGGCGGACTTCTCGCTTGACGACGCGCGCCGCGTGAAGGAGATTGAGCGGACGACGAACCACGACGTCAAGGCGGTCGAATATTTCTTGAAGGAGAAGGTCGCGGCGAGTTCGCTCAAGTCGCGGTCGGAGTTCATCCATTTCGGCTGCACGTCAGAGGACATCAACAACATGTCCCACGCGCTCATGCTGCGCGATGGGCAGCGGATTCTCCGTGCGGCGATGGACGAGATGACGACGACGGTCGTCGCGATGGCGAAGTCCATGGCGAAGGTCCCGATGCTCGCGCACACGCATGGCCAGCCCGCGTCGCCGACGACGGTCGGCAAGGAGCTTGCGGTCTTCGCGGCGCGCTTGAAGCGTCAGGCGGCGGAGATCGACCGGCTTGTCATGCCCGCGAAGATGAATGGCGCGGTCGGCAACTTCAATGCGCATCTTTCGGCCTATCCCGACGTCGATTGGGAGAAACTCGCGGCCAAGGTGATTCGTTCGCTCGGCCTCCGGCAGAACCGGCTCACGACGCAGATCGAGTCGCATGACGGCATGGCCGAACTCTTTGACGCGATTCAGCGCTGGAACGCGGTTCTCCTCGACCTGGACCGCGACGTCTGGCTCTACGTCTCGATGGGGTACTTCAAGCAGCGCACGGTGAAGGGCGAGGTCGGCTCGTCGACGATGCCGCACAAGGTGAACCCGATCGACTTCGAGAACTCGGAGGGCAATCTGGGTCTGGCAAACGCCGTTCTCGGCTTCATGGCGCGCAAACTCGCGGTCTCGCGTCTCCAGCGCGACCTCACCGACTCGACGACCCTGCGCAACATGGGCGTTGGCTTCGGCTATACGCTCATTGCGATCCGTTCGACGCAAAAGGGCCTCGGCAAGCTCGAGCTCAACGAGGCGCGTCTCGCGGAAGACCTCGACCACAACTGGGAAGTCCTGGCCGAGCCGATTCAGACTGTCATGCGCAAGGTCGGCATGGATCGTCCCTACGAGCGTCTGAAGGAATTGACGCGCGGTCGCCGCGTGACGGCCGAGATCCTGCGCGACTTTGTGAAGGCTCTGCCGCTCCCGAAAACGGACAAGGATCGTCTTCTCAAGCTGACGCCCGCGAATTACGTTGGCCTTGCCGCAAAGCTCGCCAAGCTGGCGTAAGCGGGCGACGGGCGTTTGGGGTCTTTCCGTGGACGGGGTGCGCGAAGCCTATCTTCTCGCGGGGCCGACGGCGAGCGGCAAGAGCGCAATCGCCGCGACGCTGGCGCGCGAGATGGGCGCGTGGATTCTCTCGGCCGACTCGATGAACGTCTATCGCGGGATGGACGTCGGCACGGCGAAGCCGTCCGCCGCCGAGCGCGCCGAGTTCCACATGGGCGGCGTCGATGTCGTCACGCCGGCCGAGGAGTTTTCGGCTGGCGCGTGGCTGCGGGCGGCGGCTGACTGGGCGCGCGGCGTTCCCGCCGGCACGCCCATTGTCATCGTCGGCGGCACGGGGCTTTATTTTTCGGCCCTTTTGCGCGGACTGGATCGCGCGTGGGAGAAGCCGCCGCCGGCGTATCCCGTCATCCGCATTGACCGTGCCGTTGTTCGCGCGCGCATAGCCGCGCGCCTTGACGACATGTTCCTGCGGGGGCTGGTGGAGGAGAAGCGTCGTCTCCATGCGGCGTATCCCGTCTGGTCGAAGACGGCCGCGCTCGCGATTGGCTACCGCGACGGCGACGACCGGGAGAAGATCCGGGTTCGCACATGCCAGCTCGCGAAGCGGCAGGACACGTGGTTTCGGCATCAGGCGACGCCGCTCTACGTCGAGCCGACGGTCGAGTCCGTTCGTGCCTGCTGGCGTGCGCACGGGCCGTGGACGGTGCGCTTTGCGGACGGCCGCACGTTTCGCCGTGATTTTGCGGACAGTCAAGCCAAAGGAGAAGAGCGAACATGAAACGACTCATGCTGGGATTTGGAATCGGCGTGGCTTGCTGGGCGCCGGCCGCCGTCACGCTTCCGGACCTTTTTGGCGACCACGCCATCGTCCAGCGCGCGGCTGACACGACCGTCTGGGGGCGTGAACAGCCGGGCGGGCGCGTCGAGGTGGAACTTGGCGGCGTGACGGCGACGGCGACGGCCGGAGACGACGGCTGGTGGCGGGCGACGCTTGACACGCGCCGCCTTGCGGATGGCCCGTTCGACCTCCGCGTGAAAGGTGCCGCGAACGAGATCGTGTCGAAAGACGTTCTCGTGGGGGAGGTCTGGCTCGCGGCCGGGCAGAGCAACATGGAATTCACGATGAATGGCCATTTCGGCAAGGTCTGGGATTGGGACGCGCGTGTGAAGGCATGCGCGAACCGTCCGATTCGGATGTTCCGCGCCGTCCATGGGCGGGAATCCGAACCCGTCAAGGGGAATGCGCGTGGCGTTTGGCGCGTGATTGATCCGACGAACCTTGGCGCGGTCACGGCCGTGGGCTATTCGTTCATCGACACGGTGCAGAAACGCCTTGGCGGCGCGGCGGGCGTGGTGGACATTTCCTGGAGCGGGACGCGCTGCTGGGCCTGGATGAGCCGCGCGCGTCTCGATACCGTGCCGGAGCTGAAGGCCGAGCGGATACGGCAGGAGGAGCAGGCGGCGAAGGGCGTCACGGTGCCCAAGCCCGTCGTGATGTGCTGGAACAACCAATTCTATCCCGTGTCGCAGATGAGCCTGCGCGGCGTGATCTGGTATCAGGGCTGTTGCGATTCGGGTCTTCCCGACGGCATCCACACGTATCCGAAATGGCTGGCGCTGATGGTTGACGAATGGCGCACGGAGATGAAGAAGCCGAACCTGCCGTTCCTCTACTGCCAGCTTGCCGGCTGGCAGCGGCCCGCCGCGACGCCGGACGCGAATCCGGGCGCGGCGAAACTGCGCGAAGGGCAGCGTCGCGCCCAGCGGACGATTCCGCACAGCGCGATGGCCGTCATCCTCGACGAAAGCGAGTATGAAATCCACGGTCGGGGGAAGTGCGTGGCGGGAGACCGTCTTGCCGCGCTTGCGTTGAACCGCGTCTATGGACACGCAGACGTGCCGTGCCGCTCGCCGGATTTTCGCTCGGCGCAGTTCGGTGCGGACGCGGCTACGCTCATGTTCGAGACGGAAGGGCAGAAGTTGGTGGCGCATCCCATTCGCACGTCCTACACGTGGAACGCGAAGTCGAATGCCGTCATTCGCGTGGAACGTCGCTCGTCGCCGACGAGTCCGCTGGAAGGGTTCACGATCCGCGATGGCGACGGGCGTTGGCACTGGGCGGACGCGCAGATCACGGGCGACGCGACGGTGAAGGTGTGGGCGAAGGGTGCGAAGAATCCCACAGCCGTCCGCTATGCCTGGGGACAGCAGGGATTCGGCAACCTCTACAGCGCGGCCGGCTTCCCCGCCTCCCCCTTCACGACGGAGGAGTGAAGCCATTCCAGTCCGCAGATGGGAAACGGGAAAAGCCTTGATTGAGCCTTGAGTAGGCCGTATTTGCGGGCGTAAGAGCCGCGTTTGGGGCTGGGACGCGCCGAGATGCGAAATGGGAAATGTCGCGGCTGATTCCGGCCTTTTAAAATTGAAATCACTACCATGCAATAGAGTTCAAAAACTATGCGAACGGATAGCGTATTAGGCGGTTTTCGGCCCAAAGCGACAGTTTCGCGAGGCGGTTTTCAATGTGAGTGTGTTTATGTCATGCGACAGACGCCGTTGTTGTTGCAATTGTCGCCGGGTGCTATCCAATGGCAAGCCGCTCAAACCCCGGCAGATACGGCATGCCGCGGTCTGGCGGAGGGCCGCTTTGGCCAGGTGCTCTGCAATGGAAATTGACCACCGCCTCAAGGGAGCGCTTCAGCCAGATGGTGTTC